>DUDF01000163.1 GCA_012959435.1 Candidatus Poseidoniales archaeon | reverse complement strand
AGTATTTGGGTAATTAATGGAAAAACTGAAAAATCTAGCTTTGATAGGCGAGAACACCTCTATGTTGGTCTGGACCCCTCTAGAACTGTACCGTTTACTGACACAGAGTTTTTGAGTACTATTGGAGGTTTACTCTCATGGTAAAGAAATGGACAGCCTCAGAGAAATCCAGAATCGTAATTGAATCACTAACAACTAGCATCAGCATTGCAGAGATATGCAGAAAATATAATCTCTCACCAAATACTTTCTATCCTTGGAAAGATAGATTCCTAGAGTCTGGTAAGAATGCATTCTCAGGAGCTCCTGATGGTAATATCTGCAAGAACCTACAAAAAGAAAATGATTCACTAAAGCGACTAATCGGTGAGATCACAGTTGCCAATGACATTTTAAAAAAAACGTTAGAAGGAGTGAGAAGATGACTGCAGTGAAACAAATGAAGCAATCTATGAGTTTAGCAAAGTCATTATTTTATTGTGATCTATCAAAGTCTTCATGGTACTACACCAAAACCCCACGAAACATTCCACTAAACAAAGATGTAACTAAAATAGTTCAGAAGATTGGAATCAAGAGACCAACTTATGGAACTCGTAGAATGGCAGTTGCTGCATCAAGAGAACTGAATAAATCAGTAAATCGTAAACAAATTAGAAGAATATTTCACAGATTGGCTTGGATTGAGCCTAGCAAGACCAAAAAAGACATCATAAAGGTCTCAAGGAAACTCTTCAAACCAGATACACCAAACCAGTTGTGGGAGGCAGACATGTCTTATGTTGACTGTGGTAGTGATGGATGGTGCTATTGTTTCAATGTGATTGATGTATTTACTAGGAAATGGGTCGGATATTCATTTTCACCCAGTGCCACATCTGATGTTGCAATACAATCAATTGTGTATGCCGTGGCATCAAACAAACCTGATTGTTCTAGTTTGAGAATCAGAACAGATAATGGAACTCAGTACAAGAGTCATGCAACAAGAAATTCTATCAGACTTTTAGGGATACAACATGAATTCATTTGGCATCATACACCACAACAAAACGGCCATGTTGAATCATTTCATAAAACACTGAAGAAAGAATATCTTTGGCCACATGAGTTTGCAAATTTCTCAGAAGCAGAAGTTGTACTAGCTGATGCGTTTGCCGATTACAATTATTCTAGGATTCATTCATCTTTGGGGTATCTCACACCAGTAGAGTTTGAGAAACAATGGGAGATGCGAAACAAATAATGGTAGAACAAAGTCTACGAAAAATCATGTCAAAAACGGTACCAAACATAGGGGACCACTCCAATAATAGCACGATTGGAATGATTGCTTTCCTACCTGATTCAGCAAGCACCAGTAGTCTCACTATGAGTGTTGCAGGGACACAAGCAGTACCATACAACAGTGGTCTATCAGGCCTTACTTTTGCGCCGATGGATACATCAATGGTTGCCGCAATCAACACCATATCAACAACTTACATAGATCCCGGCACAGGAAGAATTTGGAAAATTGTAGATATTGATTTCACCTCCAGCCTCTCTCAATCAATTGACATCTTGAGTATATCAATTGGTTATGATTTAACTGAGAATGTTACGGGTCTTGGCCAGCAGATGTTTGACTATCATGCCGCGCAACTCGTTGGTAGTATCCCAGCAAGTATTGACATCCCACTAACCTATGTAGCAGATGCAGGTGCTGTTGGATTAGATGGTGGAATTATCCATGAATTGATGATTACTAATCGGCCATTCACTGTTCCTGAAACAATGTATCCTGACGGACAAGTTTACGAAATTACCACTCGACATCATCACCTCAATGACAATAACAAAATCGGCGAAGTGATGTTGATTGGAACATCCTC
>DUDF01000162.1:1577-1882 GCA_012959435.1 Candidatus Poseidoniales archaeon | reverse complement strand
TGAAGGCATACTTGCGGGTTTGGTTGCTGAAGTTTCGAGGGCAGTTTACATTGATATTAATGATGCAGAAGATGCCTGGTTCTGGGAGAACCAGTCCCTCGAAAGAGTACTTTCACCCAATATCGTGACTTCTGGTGAGAATACGCCACCAACTATTGTTGAAGTTAGATTGCAAGAGGACAAAGTTGTCAACGAAGGTGGGAACCTAGTTCACATTGAAGTTCAAATCAGTGACCCTGATTGGAATATGCGTGACGTAAATGTTGATTTGTCAACATTGGGACTAGGAATAATCCAATTGAATG
>DUDF01000162.1:0-1471 GCA_012959435.1 Candidatus Poseidoniales archaeon | reverse complement strand
CAGTTTCTGTAACTGCAGAAGATGTTTGGGAAAGCACTACTGACAATGTACTGCTTGAAGTAGTGTACCGAGCCCCACGAATTGTTGATTTCACTCTTAGCCAAGAACAGGCTGAGCGTGGTGAAAATGTGACGGTGACTATCAAGGCATTTGACAGCCTTTCAATCGATAGTGTTGGAATTGATTTAATCGCTGAAGGCGGCGAACTTTTCCCTCTCACAGATGACGGTGGAGGCTATTGGAGTGGAGTAGTTAATATTCCAGAAACTGTGAGTCCTGGTGACATATATCTTCCTGTCAAAGTGGTTGATAGTGGCGGTGGATGGTCAATTCTGACCCATCTAAACCTCCCCAGTACTGTAGCTGGAGTTGGCGGTGATGCGTGGGATGCACCGACTGCAAGCATCCCTGCACTTCTAATTGAAAATAGTGGCCCTGTCATTTCTGATTTCCAAATTCTGAAAGATGGGGTTCAAGTTCAGGAAATTATCGTTCCAGATGTTGGGGATGGCGCATCAACTTACGTGCTGACTGTGAATGCAACAGACCACGATGCAATTACCGTTGTACAAGGTAGATTGCGAATGCTTGCACCTGTTGGTCAAGACACTACTTGGCAAACCATGAGAGATGATGGGCAACAAGGAGACGAGGTAGCAGATGATGGAGTGTACTCTATCCAAGTGACTGTTCGTGAAGGGCTTCCTGTTGACTCCTTAGTCCTTGATTTCCGAGGTATTGATGTCTATCTTCAAAGTACAAGTCCTGTATTCGAAGCCACGGTGGAACTTTCCGATAAAGAGGTAGACCCACTGACAAATCCAACCGATGCACTCAGTGATTGGGGCTCAACTGTGATGATTGTAATGATTATTTTGGGTGTCGTGATGCTGGGTGGTGGAGTTGCTATTGTGGTTCTAATGCGACGTGGTGGCAGCCTTGATGAGCAACTCGGCCTAAACAATGAGTTTCAGAAACAATCCTGATGAGGTAAATCTACATCCTTGATGAAGGGTGGGATTGGTGAAGATGTTATGCGAGTTCTATTCATCTGTGTTGGAAATACCTGTCGAAGCCAGATGGCTGAAGGTTGGGCAAAATCTCTAGGATTAGAAGCCCAATCTGCAGGCACACATCCAGGGCAATCTGTAGCCAAGAATGCTATTGAAGTGATGGCTGAAAAAGGAATAGATATTTCTAATCAAGTTCCAACCAAAATTAAAGATGTTGATATAGAATCCTTTGACCTAATATTTTCAATGGGATGTGGCGTTTCATGCCCGGATATAAAATTCGATGATGATTGGAGTTTGGATGACCCGTATGGCGGGATTTCTGAAAAGTACAGAGAAATACGAGATGAGATTGAAAGTAATGTGCGCCAACTAATTGAATAAAGATACTCAATTTAAGTAAAAAGTGTAGATTTGTGTTCACTCTTCTGAATCATCAGGCATATCACCGATGCCTT
>DUDF01000161.1 GCA_012959435.1 Candidatus Poseidoniales archaeon | reverse complement strand
CGGCACACTTGGCCCCATTCTTCACATTGAATCAGACCGTCTTTCCGTGAGGGAGCCAAGACCAGACATTGGGGTTATTGCGGCCTTAGCAATTCATGATATGGATATCATGAAGGATTTGATGGGCGATATTGAGCCAAGCAAAATAAATTGTTTGGCCTTACCCTCTGATAATCCCAAGATTGAGGACCACGCAATCATTGAGATGGGATTTCCAGAAAATTCAGGCAGTAATCCAAATGGTGTTTCAGCAGTAGTTACTGTATCATGGCGTAGTAGAATCCAAGGCAAAGTCAGGGTATTGCGAATAATTGGCCAAGATGCTTCATTGGCGATTGATTACCTTGACCACTCAGGATTGTGGATCCATCACCATCCCAATAACGCTCATGGCCAGCAGTGGGGAGGCTTTGATGCGGCACCCCGTGAACGCATTGAATTACCACTTGGTGAGCCAAGTTTGACAGCAGAATTGAGAGCCTGCATCGCGCACGTAAACGGTGAGAATAATGACACGCCGTTCGCATCAGGAAAAGTGGGCTTGGAAGGTGTGACTATGGTTTCCTTAGCACTAAAGTCAGCAGGGAGAGAGTAATTCTTCCAATAATGATGAAGAGCATTCAAGAATCAGACATAGGTGGGGCGAGATATGAATATAGCACAATCTCTACTCGGCCCGCTGTACAATCTCTATGTTTCAGCACTTGGTCAAACAGTTGGAATGATTGTAGGTTATGTCACATTAGTTGGTATTTTTGCCTTAGTATGGTGGCTTTTAGCAAACCGAAATGAGGTGATTTCTGGCTTGGATTTGCGAGTAGCAACTATTGGAAATATGATTTTTCTCACAATTCTTGGCACCATATTGTATGTGGTTATGTCTAGTACTTTCGGATTCCCATTTATTGGTGCTATATCAATGACAATCTCTTCAGTTATATTCCTATATTGGTGTTTGACCAACCTTGAAGGAGAGGCTATCTGAGTAGAGAATTATGGCAAAATTTGGCGACCACCCATCAATTCCAGATGCACTGGAAAATTTGCTTTCAGACCTTACAGTCAGTACGGTTTTCATGAAGGCTGATTGCCCACCCCGCGTTAAACGCGGCCACATTACTGAATTGGAAGTTGTTGAACTTGAGATGGAGGCGTTTAGCAGCTCAGCAATCGAAGAAATCAGTCAAGGTTTGGAAATAACCCTTGAGCAAAACAGCGACACGCGTAGTGATTGTTTTGTAGAAATTGATCGCCATGGTTGCAAAGTGATGCAAATTGGGGATTTACGAGTAACAATTTCTTGGCCACCGTTTTCAGATGGCTGGGAAATGATTGTTGTCCGACCAGTGGCTCAACCAGACCTTGATGATTACAATTTAGACGAAAATCTTCTAAAATTAATTGCTGATTTGCAAAATCAGGGGACTTTAGTAAGTGGAATGCCCGGTTCAGGAAAATCAACTCTAGCAAGCGCAATTGCTCGCTGGTTAGATGGCGAGGGCGCAGTAGTAAAAACAATGGAAAGCCCAAGAGATTTGCAGTTACCCCAAAGAGTAACTCAATATGCTCCTTTAGCAGAAGATGAACACTCGCGCGGTTCAATGGAATTGACTGCTGACATTTTGTTCCTAGCAAGACCTGATTTCATCGTCTATGATGAAGTTCGCAAGACCAAAGATTTTGAAGTATTCGGAGACTGCCGTTTAGCAGGTCTTGGTTTGCTCGGTGTCACTCATTCAGCTTCTGCATTGGAAGCGATTCAGCGAATGATTGGGCGGGTTGAATTAGGGATTCTAGCGCAGATATTAACAACAGTAATTCATGTTGAAAAGGGTAAAATCGGTGAAGTTTTACAATTAGAAATGGCAGTCAAAGCACCATCAGGAATGCAAT
>DUDF01000160.1 GCA_012959435.1 Candidatus Poseidoniales archaeon | reverse complement strand
GGCTGTAAACAGGTTGTGAAATCGCTAATTCAGCAACTAAATTTGCTTTATCTGCATCTTCAACCTTCAAAGTTCGGGATTCAGCCCCACTACCAAAAGTCCAGGATGACAGCACAGTGTTGCCGATCAGTAACTGGATTTGCAAATCTGAAACTCCGGTTGACAATTCCGGACTTATTTCAAAGGAAAAGTCACCGTTTGAATCCTTTGGGATCCATACCTCAACATTGTGTTGGTTGGGGAATTTCAAATCTGTGGAACGATTTCCATTTGCAAGAACATCTTGCCAACCCCACGTTCCAATTGAATCATTGGTTAGGCCCCACTCCTCATTACCGTCATTGCCCAAATCAATGAGCGGTGATTCTGGCAGACCAGAACCATGAAGTTCCACCTCAAACCTTTGCAAATCAAAAGATTGACCTTGGCCTATCCACCGGAACTGAATTGAGTGCACCCAAGTGTCTAGGTTGGTCAAACCACTTGTGGGAATCGTTACCCAAGGGCCACCATCAATGGTTGCCTCCAAATGCCCCCCACCTGAAACTGTCAAGTCTGTTGTAATCCGACTAATTGGACGGCGAGACAGGAATGTTGGCGAGTACGCCTCGCCATCACCAACTACGCTATCACCATCCCAACTACATGCTATCAGACTCCAATCTGAACGGATGTCATCAAAACTGTTGACAAAACGCCCCTGAATGTGAACCCCATTCACTTTGGTGACAGAACCGGTGCCCATCGCTTCCAAAGTCACCTTGAGACGTATTGTCGGATGCTTTATCCAGTCAATGCCACCTAAATCAGCCCAGACACCTTGGCGCTCGGAAAAACCATCAATCGGTGTGTCATTTGAACCATCAAGAACTGACCAAGTAACAGCATTTGAAGGTGCATCTGTGTCAATACTCATCACGCCATATGGGCCGGGAAGTGCACGGAAATTTGCATTGGTAGCATTTGGACCAAAAGCGGGAGTCGTCCAGTTACCTTCCCCACCCGGTTTGGTCAACCTCACATCGTCAACAAACCACCAATCACAACAGGTTCCAGAACCATGTGAAAGTCTGAATCTAAACTTGAAATTTGTGTGAAATGCATCATTTGGTAAATTAAATGCAACGTTTCTCGGAGTGTAATATGGATATCCAAGCCCCGCGTTGAAGTATGTGATTTGACCCCAACTCCCACTTGATTTGATATATTCAACAAACATGTGTTCGCTACTGTCTGGGTCCTCACCACACCCTGACTGACCTTCACGCATCCAAAAGGAAATCTGACCATTGGAGAGAGAAGAGAGGTCTATCTGATTCGAAGTGACACTCACAGAACCATGCCTAACGGTTAATGAACGCGAACTAGTTCCGTTGGTACCACAAGACATGGTGTTTATTCGCCCATAATTTGTGTTGGATGAAGTCCAACCAGTTGGTAGATTAGTGGAACCTTCAAAACTCCAGTATTCATCTATCGCTGAAACCTGTAACCCCGACGAGTTGTAGTCAACACCTTGGGCTGTGGCCCCAGATTGATTGAAGTCATTGGGATTAGTGAAAGATATTCCTTCGCTGCGAGGTAGGGCTGAGGGCGCTAACTCAAGACTCAGGTTTCGAACCGCTTCGCCCTCTGGAACTTCAATTTTGAAAGAATTAGTTACTGCATTGGGATGGCTGTTAATCGTCACCACTTCTGTTGAATTCAATGATGCAAAACCATGAACGTCATTTCCCCCCAGTTCTCCTTGCTGTGTCGACCTTCCGGAAAGATAGGGGGTGAACGCAACTAACGATGAAGTGAACATTATCATTATCAGAACGATTGCACAACGCTTCATGGGATACCCTCCTCTCTACTGACGATGCATGGACCCTATAGTCAACTTTGCCCAT
>DUDF01000159.1 GCA_012959435.1 Candidatus Poseidoniales archaeon | reverse complement strand
GACATGGCTACACAAGCGGATGGCGTCGAGAAAGGGAGACCTAGTTGCTCGAGCATTTGCTGGTTGTTTGGCGGCTGCACATGAAGATGAATTTGAAACCGTGGCTATATTCAAACATCCTGTTTACGGCTCATCATCATTTATTCGTCGTGGAAGTGGTAAGCCGGCTCATTTGCTCGGATTGCAAATGCACACCCACACTCGATTTAGATTGCTTGCTTGGGAAGAATTAGCAAGATCGGGCTACTGGTTTTTTTCATGGTCAAATGATTTGATTTGCACTGGTCTTGAACCAACACCACCTGAAGAATGGGTGACCGAAGGGCTTTCCTCTTCACCCTTAAAATTTGAAATAAATGATGATGGGGTTTGGCATGCTGGAAATAGCGCAAGCAAAATAGTGATGAATTTTTCAAACGGCTTGGTCGCTGAAATTAGCCTTGATCAATTATCAAAAAATAAGGAATCGTTTGTGCAAAGCATTGCCCTTACTATGTCGCCACCGCGATTATCTGAATTAATGGAAGTCGAAACTAGTTATCGGCCAAATGGTTGGCCAGAAGACTTGGAAATTAATCAAGAAACTACTGATTCATTGGATGCTGTCATCCAACACTGGTTACGACTAGAAATTCCAGACGCTAGTCTGAAAACGATGTTGCACAATGCTTTTTGTGAAGAATTAGAAGAAGGATTAGTACTCAAAGAAGATTGGTTTGCAAATGATGATAAGGAAGGGTTCTTACAAGCCTTGCAAGGAAGTAAAATTGAATTAGAAGCGGTGTCAATATTGATTGACGCATTAGATGGTGGGGTTAGAGTAGATGCTGCTGGAGAAGCACATTGGCTGGCTAACGAAGTAGTTCTCATGGCTGAGGATGGCGCCCATTCCCTGCTCAAAGCGACGTGGGGGAAATGTGGTTTAGATATTCTTGAGCAAATGTTTGACCTCACTGGAGATAAGGCTGATGAGATCTATGAACAACAGCTGAACAGCCGTAAAGCGTTCAGCGGATTCTTACGAAATCTTGACGAAAAACAGAGTAGTGTAAGAATGATGAGGAAATTCCCTTATGAATCAGAATCCCTACCTTCACCACTTAGTTTTGCTGATTCATTAATCAAAAGAGCCCACTCTGAAGGGGTCGGAAAAACCACAACAATGGCTAGGAAATCTGGTGGGGGGAGAAAATCTTCAATGGGTTGGGCATGGGTTTGCGTTCACGGAAAAAATGAGGGTGAAGCGTGGCACTATGAACCAACTGTTCGAGACCTTGGTGGAGATTGGGTGCCAGCGCTAAAATCGTTATGGGATGCTAGTCAAATAATCATCAATGATGAAGGTAGTGACGATTATGTTAAGGCCATGGAATCTCTACGGAATGTCACAGGTACTATGGAAAACCTACCTGAATAGATGGTTTAATTGTTATTCTCCAACCTGTTGTTTAACCCAATCAGAATATTCGGGACTTGTTTCTTCCAGTCTGTGAACTATTTGTGGCACATCATAGGGATGACTCTCGACTAGTGTTGAAATCAAAGATTCTTGACGGTTTTGGCTGGTTTTGATAGTTAAACGCCATTCATCCTCAGAGACGATTTCACCTTGCCACGAATATGTTGAATTGATTTTTGTACTTTGCACACAAGCCGCTAGTTGCTGAGAAATTAAGTTCGTTTTTAACTCCGTTATTTGTTGCAACGTCCACTCAATTGGCAAAGTGGTGCTAACTACTACGATACTCGCCATCAATCATTAGCGGGAAGTAGGTAGTGCATCAATCTACGCAATATGAAAATAGGAATCAGGCGAACCATTGAAGGCCGATGTGCCAGCGTAGGTTGTAAGGGTGAAACGATGAACGCTTCATGGACCAAGCCAATCAACAGCGGAGAGGTGCCAAATGATGGTT
>DUDF01000158.1:1610-1922 GCA_012959435.1 Candidatus Poseidoniales archaeon | reverse complement strand
TGACACCCTCGACCCAAATATTGAGCATATCGCTGCCGTCCCTTCAGGAGTGACAACCTATCGATTCGAAGTTGAGCGAGGTACTCTTGGGTATGCATACTATGCAGTAACTGCTGCAGATGCACGTGGCAATCACAATAGCACAATCCTGCCATCCTCTATCGCCGGACCTATCATGGAGAATGCGTTTGACCCATGGGTAGCAGAACCAACTAATGTTCAGGCAACATATGTCGGTGGTGGTTGGACCAATGTCACTTGGATTGACCAAATGGGTGCAGAAGGAGAATATTATCACATCTGGCACTCTTG
>DUDF01000158.1:0-1506 GCA_012959435.1 Candidatus Poseidoniales archaeon | reverse complement strand
CAATAGATAAGGACAGACTTTCGTATTATTGCATCACATCTGTCACTCGATATAACCATCTCAATGCAACATATGAAGATACTCGCTTCATTGACAATTGCATACCATTGTCTGTTCGTGAAGATACTCTAGCCCCCGCACCTGTACAACTTGCCCAACCTATGCTTCAAGGTAGCCAGAATAGCTTATTAATATCCTGGATTAACTCCTTAGCAGAGGAAGATGAATCCTACTCTATTTGGCGACATCTTGGCACACCCTTTGAAAATAATGAAACTGGAAACTTGTCTGATGATGAAGGCTGGGAATTGATGATTGACGCATACACACCACAATCTTCTGAAACTACAATTCTCCGTGAATTATGGTTACAAGAAAACTTGGACCGCCATGCTTGGTATGCTCTTATCGTAGCAGATTCTTGGGGGAATTCTAGAGATTCTGTCAGTAATCGTTCAAACGTATGGCTAGTGCACGAAGACACTACACCTCCTGATGCTGAAATCTTACTTGGAATCGGCGGGGAAGAGGGGATGCCTGGTGGACCACTAAAAAGTGGTGATTACCGATTACACATCCATAGTGTGGAACCATTAGAGGAATTTCCGATGATACAGGTTCACACAGAGAATTATATTGAAGGTTCAGCAATTGGCACCACATTTACTCCTGAAGGTGAAGTTACTCGTGCCACACCCTTCCTAGCTTCTGACACTCACTTCATCTGGGATTTCACTATTCCTGGCGGAATGGAAACTAATAACGTCTCAGTCTCCGTTACATTAGTTGACGTAGTTGGAAACTCACATTCTTTCTCGCTTACCAATTGGTCCGTTGATTCCAAAGCACCAACCATTGAATTATTCTCACCATCATCTGAAAGCAAGTACCTGTATGGAACTGAAATTAGAATTCATGGTGTAGTCACTGATGATGTTGAACTGATTGAAGTAAAATACCAATTCACTAATGTTGGCGAATTCTTCAATGAGGAATTTGAATGGGGAAATGTCACGGTAATTACACCTCTTGGCACCCCATCAAATACTGTGGTTTTCAGTATGACTGAACCTGCTTCAACATTTGAGGACCCTGGCAACCACATATTGAAAATCATGGCAAAAGATTCCGCCGGCAATGAAAAATTGTTCACAACCACATTTTATGTTGATCACTGTTATGAGAACATTAGCGGAATCACCCTTTGTCAAAGTGGAAAGAGTCCGTTCAATGAAGGTGAACAAGAACCCGAAGCCCCGCTATCTCTGACCAGCCCGCCTTACGTCATTATCATCGCAGTTGGGTCCTTCAATTTGTTACTGCTATTCTTTGCTATAATGATGGGCGTACTCGCCGCACAAGACCCATCCAAGAAGAAGAAAGGCGATGATGATTTTGATGATGAAGATGATTGGATGCTTGAATTCATGAGCGGCGGTGATGATGGTGGTTCTGCCGATACAGCAGATGCTGGACTAGCTGAACTAGAGGCCGCACCAAAAACCA
>DUDF01000157.1 GCA_012959435.1 Candidatus Poseidoniales archaeon | reverse complement strand
ATGCATTACCTCAATCAGGAAACGTAGTGATGAAATCATTTGCTCCGCGTTCTCACCCTAATCCCGGATTCCCGAATGGTTATGGGATTCTTGATGTTGAAGTTGCTACTGCTGGACCAGGTTCTTTTACAGTTGATGTTCTAGATGCTTCAAATGGTCAAACAGTTGTTGATAAATATGGTAAATCAATGGTTGGCTTAGATGGTGAATTGATTGAGCTTTGGGATATTGATAGCGATCAATATGGATTGATTGACCTTCGTTTCAATTATAATTCTGGTGCAAATCGAATGAATACTCCGATAATGCATAGTTTTACCCTTGGAACAAAAATTGGCTCAGGCCTCAACTCTACTGATGGGATTTTCTATGATATGGGATACTTGAATGATGGTGAATGGACTGTCGAAGCTCCTGGTGGCATGATTGTATATATGCCGAAGATGAACGATACTAGTTGGTCACCCATATTGGAGAAAAACCGTTTCAATGCTCCTATAATGGCTGTGAAACCAATGATTGAGGATTCTTGTGGATCTGCGAACCGTAATCTAATATTGATGACTAATAGTAATCAGTCAGGACAGTTCACCCCTGCAAATAATCAATGGGTGACATTTGCTTCACCGTCAACAACAGTAGCCTTCGGTGCACAATACTCTGACCAATGTACCGTTTACTCAATTTGGTTGGAACTTAGGTTTGCGCACACAATGTCAAATGTCAAGCTTGATGTTGCGGGTGATGGCGATATTGAATGGGGAATGGTTGAGAGTGCATTCGGTTCCTTAGGGCGCCAGCAAATGTTTAGAACACAAATGGTAAATGGGGTCAATTATGGCTCAGACAACACCACTTTAGCGATGAATATCAATGGTGTCGCAGAAGGGGCAGTCTTCTTCTTACCAAAGGGGGCAATCGTCAATCACGCTGAATTATCGTGGGATAATTCCGCTATTGGTAATGCTTCAATTGAGTTATTGGCAGGACCTTCATCTCAGAACCTTGGATATACTCAAGATCAAGAGAGGAGAACTCCCGACGCTTATGCAGAACTTTCAGAATTTTTCAATCAAGTTCAGGCTTTGTTAGACGACCCCAATGTGCCAGTAGGACACATTGATGCATATGGCAACGAATGGGTTCAGTTCCGTTTCAAATTCGAGAATCCAACCGCTCAGGCTGCTACAAGTATCAATCTGAAAGACCTTGATATCTTTTACACGTGGAGTAGGACACTCTCTGACGAGAATGGAATTGCTCGGGAATTGAATCAAGGTGTAGCTCTTGGCCAGCCGATGGGTGGTCAAGTTGTAGTGCCTATGAAATTCATTTCCGACGATGGTGGTGGCATTGTCTTAGATAATCTTTTAGTTACCACTGAGAATGGATATGATTCTACCATAAATATGAGTGATGATATCACGGGATTATATGCTTCTGGTGAAGTTTATGAAGTAATTACAACTCATTCTGTCGCTGTTGGAACAGGTGCATCCATCTCTGGTGTGAGCCTACAATTTGAATCAGAAAGTGGTTGGGCAGAACTCCGTTGGGCTTCAAGTAATGGTTCATTTTGGTCAGAAAGTGGATCTGAATTTGTTTCCATAATGGTCGCTCTGTCAAGTTCGACTGATACCGCCGATGGTAAACAGATAACCTGGCGATTCAGAATAAATCCAGCATGGGACGATTCAGATTCTGCAAGATTGTTCGCCACACTAATTACAGATTCAGGCTCTGAAGGCCTTCCAGCAGCAATAATGTTTGATTTATTGGTTGGTAATGCGGTCGAGAATGACGCATCTATTACAACTCTGACAGTTTACAACCAAGCAGATGCTGTTCAGACTGACTTAGAGAATGTTCACAGCAATAATGAGTTGACTTTGGAAGGAACTGTGCGTTTTGAGGACTTAGGAGT
>DUDF01000156.1 GCA_012959435.1 Candidatus Poseidoniales archaeon | reverse complement strand
CATTGATGCAGACAAGGCTAGAGTAGTTGTAGTCATCAAGCGTAGCCTCAATGTAGGCTACGCGGGTGTAGACAATGATTTGTTCTTCGAGGACAAGACAATGATGTTATTTGGTGATGGCAAGAAGATGATGAATGAGTTGAATTCAGCTATCAAAGACCTTTGAACAGTTTCTCTAGTAGAACGTAGTCAATGACATTAGTGGGCTCCCCTTAGGGGGAGCCTGCGAGCAACCGTTATGAAGCGCCCACAGGTCGAGGATAAACACAGGTGTGGCCATGCGTGCATATGCAACTCGTTCACTACTCGTAATTACCCTCATATTTCTGCTCACAGCACAAGTTTTGGCATCCTCAGGCGGACCCCCCGAATTGAATATGAATGGGGAATCAACTGTGCTTAACGGATGTAACTGCCATGGGTCGGCAGCACCTTCCGCAGCCTCAGGTCCCTCAGCAGATGTTGTGGTATCTATTTCTGGCGTGCCTTCAGCCTATCAGGTTGACACAGCGTATAATCTCACAATCAAAGTTGAACATTCATCAAACACAGCAGGCGGTTTCCTTCTTTCATCGAATAGTGAAGGCACATTTTCTTGGGCAGATGGTGTCGATGTACGACCTGCTGAAGGCAATGGAGACCCTGAGTCCTCATCTTCAACAAACGGAAACATATCTCATTCAGATACAACAGATCCCGCAGAATGGACAATCGCTTGGACCGCTCCTTCGAGCGATATTGGCGATGTCACATTCTACTTGGCAGGAAATTCAGTAGATGGTCACGGCTCAAATGATGATGCAGATTCATGGAATCTTCTCTCATTTACAATCAATTCCCCATCTAGTACATCGGCTCAGGCAGATTTGGCTACTAGGGTAATTAGTGTGGGTGACTATCAGAGTCTTTTCGTTAGCGAACCTGACCCAGAGGCGCTTGAGCATGAAAGACAATTAAAACTGGCAGAGAGTGTTTTTACAACTGGTAATACCCTTTTCTTTTCTTCATTATGCGTTCTCTTAGTTGCAGCATTATTCCAGCGTGAAATCCTTGAGCGTCAGAGTGGAGACGGTCCGTCACATTTGGCAAAAGACCTCGCTTATCCTGAAGGGTTGAAAAGAGGCTTAATTTCAGGTGTGATGTTCATTATTGGCTTGAATTGGTTAGCAAGCGACGCACCAGCTTATCTTTACGCACCAGCAATTTTCTGCGGTTTTTGGGCCGCCTATGGAGTCTACCGGACAGTTCGTTCAGCAAGAGCAGAACCGGTAGTGAAGGATATCCTCTGAGGTGATTATTTTGGACGGGGTTGTCCCCACCGATTCGTCACAACATGTGATGGTTCATCTAGCCGAAGCAAGTAAAAGAATTCAGCGTCTTGTGTTCGCGTTTTTGCTAGTAGCAATTATCTGGGCATTTGTAATTGATGATATGTTTGCTTGGTGGTTGGCGAGAATCCCCCTTGCAGAAGGTGCGGGTTCTCTAACGATATACAGCCCTTACGCGTGGCTTGACACTAAGTGGACAGCAGTTGGTTTGCTGGCTATTTGGACGACCTTGCCTTGGGCAGCTTTAGAGTTGTGGAAGTTTGCAGAACCTGGTTTGCTACAACGCGAAAAAGCATGGCTTGGTACAATGATTCCAACCGGTATATTGGGTGGGTCAGTGTTAGTTATTTGGGGTTGGGCTTGGGGTTTCCCTCGGCTCGTTGAGATGGCTAATACTGCTGGTATGATTGAGGGTGTAGGGGCTCATTATGATGTGGTTTCACTATTTGCAATGGCGCTCGCCCTTACCTGGTTTGTTTTACTATTATTCCTCCAGTCATTAGGTCTAACTGTTGGAAGAGGGCTTGATCAGTGACGAACGAGTGGGTGTACGATGCTGGGCCAGGCCTGCTCAAGAAATTCTTCTCGGCGCGCCGCCGCCGTCGTCGC
>DUDF01000155.1:1391-1965 GCA_012959435.1 Candidatus Poseidoniales archaeon | reverse complement strand
CTATGCAAGCCCTAAATTCTTGAACTCGGTCTGCTTCATTTTGCTGGAATTTCCAGTCAAACTCTGCTGGTCCCGCAATTGGAGTGATTTTCTTATTCAAATCATAAGTCCAAGAAACATCAACCACCAAATCTTTGGTCAGTGGAAATGCTTGCATGGGTTTAACCAAAACTGGTTGGCCAGGAGGTGTCTCTTCCTCAATATCTGACATTCTTGTCATACACATCAAACGCGGCTTGCCATTTACTTCAGCAGAACACGAACCACATTTGCCAGCCTTACAATTCCAGCGACAAGAAAGGTCTGGCGCATGCTCTGCCTGAATCTGATGGATTATGTCTAGTACCACCATGCCTTCATCCATCTCGACAGTATAATCAACCATCTCACCACAAGGGTCACCGTCCTCATCTGGTTCACCCCTGAAAACTCTGAAAGTGACATCTTTACCCATCTTACTCTTCCTCCTCATGTAAGTCTGATGCATCGAGTAAATCTTTCAAATCATCACGTATTGAGGGATAAGTTCTGTGTTCTAGAACCATTTCACCTTTCCCATCCATCATAATTACGC
>DUDF01000155.1:0-1343 GCA_012959435.1 Candidatus Poseidoniales archaeon | reverse complement strand
TTTACCCCAAATTCTGTGGTCAGGGGTTGGGAAATCTTCACGGGTGTGCCCGCCTCTACTCTCTTCCCTAGCCAGTGCCGCCATGGCACACATCCGGCTGATGTCAACCATGGCATTGATTTCCAGTGCTTGATGCCAACCAGGGTTGTAGATTCTACTTCCACCAGGAGATGTCGTATTTCCACGTGCGGCAAATTCCGTGAGGTCATCTAATGCTTCTGTGAGTAAATCCTTAGTACGGATTATTCCTACTTTTTTCTGCATCATTTTGCGTAATTCGTTAACCACCGTTGCAGGATTCTCTCCGCCTTCTCTACTGAATGGCGCTAAAGTTTCAGCAACTACTTCGTCTATTTCTGACTGAGATATTTCTTCCCAGCCATCCATCTCCGCTGCAGCCCTTGCTGAGTATTCGCCGGCTCGCTTGCCAAAGGTGATTAAATCAGAAAGTGAATTTCCACCTAGTCTGTTGGCGCCATGCAATCCAGTTGCTGCTTCGCCAGCAGCATACAAACATTGTACTGTTGTTTCCTGAGTTTTGGGATCTACTTTGACTCCACCCATCACATAATGTGCGGTAGGACCGACCTCCATTTGTTCGGTTGTGATGTCAACACCAGCTAGTTCTTTGAACTGATGGTACATGCCTGGCAACTTTTTCCTAACCTCCTCTTCATCTCTCCAAGAGATGTCAAGATAAGCACCACCGTGTTCACTAGCACGTCCGGCTTTAATCTCAGAATTAATAGCCTTAGCAACAACATCTCTTGTAAGAAGTTCCGGAGGTCTTCGCTTTGTAGCCAACTTGCCATCAATCACCTCTTGCACCCATTCAAGGGACTCTGATTCAGTATCAGCAAATTCAGGCTTGTACATTTCAGGGACATAGTTGAACATGAAGCGCTCGCCTTCAGAGTTAGTCAACATTCCACCTTCACCACGTACTCCCTCGGTCACCAAGATTCCTTTCACAGATGGCGGCCAAATCATCCCAGTTGGATGGAATTGAACAAATTCCATGTCACCCATTTCCGCTCCAGCCCAGTAAGCCAGTGCGTGACCCTCCCCGGTGTACTCCCACGAGCCTGAGCACACTTCCCAGCAACGAGTAATTCCTCCGGTAGCAAGGACCATTGTTTTGGATTTGAAAACGTGCAGAGTCCCATCAGCGCGGTTGTAAGCAAAACAACCTGTTGCCTTGGCATCTTTTGTGAATATTTTTCGAACTGTGTATTCCATGAATACGTCCATCCCGCTGTGAATCCCCCTCTCTTGTAGAGTTCGAATCATCTCAAGACCAGTCGCATCCCCAATGTGGGCAAGACGAGGATAGGTGTGTCCAC
>DUDF01000154.1 GCA_012959435.1 Candidatus Poseidoniales archaeon | reverse complement strand
ATCGCAAAGCAATGGAGGGGAAATGGGTTGCGACACTAGGTTTGTCGGCTACGCCTGAAAGACAGTATGATGATTGGTATGACGAACACCTTCTGCCTAAATTGGGTAAAGTAATTTCCAACTATGATTATGTCAAAGCCAAGAAGGATGGGGTTATTGTCGATTTCGAATTACGAAATTACAAGGTTCCTTTGCTGGATATTGAAATTGAAGAAATGGGACGTTTGACAAAATCAATTGCTGCCGAAAGAAATCGTTTACAGAAATCTGGACTTCAAAACTCTGACAAACTTCTCGCCTTGCTCATGAAAAGATCCAGAGTTTCACAGAGGGCGGAAAATAGAATACCTCTTGCAATTCGAATTTGCCAAGAACATCTTGGTAGCCGAATATTGGTGTTTCATGAGTATATCGAATCGGCAGAGCAAATTACTCGGTTGTTAGAAGAATTGGGGTTCAGGGTCGCAGCATATCACTCAAAGATTGGGGATGTGAATAGAATGCGAAATTTGCGAATGTTTCGTGACGGTATGATTGACGTTCTAGTAACCTGTAGAGCATTGGATGAGGGGCTGAACGTACCAAATACTTCTGTTGGAATTATTGTATCTTCAACAAAATCAATTCGACAACGAATTCAACGAATGGGTCGTATTCTACGCACGGCAGTGGGTAAGGATGTGGGCATAATTGTTTCAATATTTACTGAAAATGAACAGGACGCACTTATAGACGAAGAAGCTTCTCTAAGTGAAGTTTCATCAGTAAGATGGTTTGGTGTTTGAATGACTACTGAGTTCTTTTTTTCATCCGAGCATTTTATGCCCAAAAACATCGAGACTGAAGAGCATTTTGAGAATTTATTAGTGGCCAATTCCGATATGATATTCCCCCACGCATTTTTATTCAAATTCAAGGGCGTGGGCATTACAAGAACGACTGAGGAGAGAACACATGCCGACATGTGTTTGGTGTCTCATGATTGCACTCAATGGTGGATTATTGAGGTTGAATTAGTCAAGAACCGCTATTACACCATTGAAGAAATTCAACCCCAAATAGCAAGACAAGCGGATGCAGATTGGAGCAGGGTCACCAAAGATATTGTTAAGATTGTCATAGAAATGGGCGCCAACGCTAATGATGCTAAACAGCTGCACGAAATAGAGCCAAAATTCATACTATTGATAAACGAGATTGACAAGCTCATGCTGGAAATTGCAGACGATCACGATTTCAAGGTAGTTGCTATGAAACCATTAATGGGAGATAAAGGAAATTTTGCCTTGATTCCAATGTTGCAGCAAGTGAACCCCAAACCACCCGAGAAATCAATAATTCGAATCAAGGGAGAGAATATTGATGTTAGTGCCAATTGTCTTTGGATCCCATTACCAAAAAACATCAAGAAGAAATTGAAGAAGAACAAATGCATGGTTTCAATTGACGGAACGCACCACATCTTACCATTGCATCCAAACGGAAAGATAGCGATACCCATCTCAAAGAATAAGAACAGCCAGTCTAGTGGATTGGCATATCGGACGCTTAGATGTGTATTTGAATCTGAGGTGGATGAAATTCTCAATTTGAAATTTGTAGAAGAAAAGAGGTGGAAGTATGGATAAAAAATGGAACGAAGATGAAGAAGACGATGGGAATGACGATGATGTAGATGCGCGGCCCCAATTGGGAGAAGTTTTGGATACATTTGCTGCACACGATTATGATCTCTGGGATGCAATTTTCGAGCTTGTTGACAATTGCTTCGACTCATTCACAAGGTACAAGTCAAAATTGATGAAAGCCAAAGGTGAACAGTGGACTATCAATATTGATTTGGATCAGAAGGACAAAAGTTTGACGATTACAGACAATGCCTATGGAATGAACCGAAAGACACTGGAACATGCAGTTTTGCTGGCTAAAGGAAATATTTGGAATGACGGTGTTGGTAAATATGGTATGGGATTGAAAAC
>DUDF01000153.1 GCA_012959435.1 Candidatus Poseidoniales archaeon | reverse complement strand
CACCTGTTGAATTCAATGGCTTAACAGTCAACAACGGTCGCTATGGTGTTCGTACAACACCTGGAGCAATCGGCTCATTAGAGTTGACTAACACCAGTCTAGACAACCAATCCCAAGACGGAATTGTTCTATCATCTGGTCTTAAGATGGAACTAAGTGGTACAATCACTAATGCCGCAGGAGCTGCAATCAATGTTGTAGCAACTAGTACTAAGGAATGGAACTTCAATAACCTAGCATTGACAAGCAACAATGTTGCTATCAATAACGATGGTTCAGGAGGACTTACCTGTACTGATTGTACTACTGGTAGTAATACAATGGATGTTACGACTTCAGGTGTGGTTACTTGGATTGAAGGAGATATTGATCTATCCACGGTGGTAGCGACGGGTTCAGGACTCTTGCAAAGAGGAAGGTTGCTGGACATAACTATCACTGCAGATGGTAATGGTGGCGCGGGAACAGGCGTGAGCATGATTGATGCCAATAGTAGACGCGTGGGCTCAGGTGAAACTGACAGCGCGGGAACAGTGAACGATATGTTGTTCTACACCAATTATGTTGATTCTTCGGGATGGACAGTGGTGAATTTAGCAGGATACCAAATAATGAGTGTTGCTAAAGTACGGTACGACACCTCTGGTACAATGAGTTCACGTGTTGCCGACTTCAGATACGCTGTCACAGGGGTGAGTTTGGTCGATGGGCCAGGTAACTCTGACACGGTTGCACTGACGGATCGGTTTGATGCTCGTGTATGTTATAGTTGGGAATCAACTTATTACAGTGTACTGGCATCCTGTTCTGGTGCCAACAATATTGGAACTGCAAGTTCTAGAACCAAATTGAATGGTGATGGTGCCGGAGGTACGATTACCGAATATGGTTACTTTGGTGCGATTCCAACAGACATGAAGAACAAAGCGATTCTGATAGACTCGCCTTGGGCATACACTGGTACGACTGGAGCATCATTCAATGGTTCAACAGTTATTGTCAGTGGATTCTACAACGATGAATGGTCTGACTTGTACGTTAGAAACTATGACGGAGATATCTACTTAGATGATACGACGTGGGCAGCAATTAGTCCAAAGGATTCGGCGTTCTTCAACCTAGGATATTACGGTGGATACAGTTACGGTAATTTCCATGTGAATGATTCAACGCTGATTAACGTTGGTGCAATTGGAAGTGGTGCTGGTTATTACAACCGTGACCCAGTGATGCATGTTACTAACAGCGTGTTAGTGTCATACTCTCAGTTGGAGGATGTACAATCTGTTTACCCAGAAGAAATCTGTATCCAGTCAGCTGGAACTGATCCTGGCGACTGGACTGTTGATAACAACACAATGTACGACTGTACTGTTGGAATCATGATTTACTCTAACTACTATGCAACCAGCCCTGCCTATGGTGGATCTGGGACAGATGGTGCACACTGGAGTAACAACACAATGTATGACAGCACATACCTACCAATCTGGATTTACCTAAATTCTGATGCAGATGACTTGCTTGTCGATAACAACACTGTAACTGGCTCTAAGAGAGTACAATACGGTATTTACGCACAAGACAACCGTCTGAACAGTGTAGAGATTCGCGGTAACACACTATTGACAGCCGACGAACCTATCTACATGCGTAACGCTAAGCAGTGGGATATCAACAACAACACAATCAAGGGTGATTCAAACTCAGCCCACTCTGGTATTTATGTCCTAAACGGTCATGGTTCAATTGCAGATAACACACTGATTGATGCAGATGGCGGAATCAACGTTTACGGAGTTCGCTCTGGATTCGATGTGGACATCTCAGGAAACACAGTTAGTGCATCTGGTGGACGTGTTTCACCAACTGCAACAGGTATCTACGTAGAGAACTGTGGACTTGCAGAAATCACAATGTCAGATAATTATGTTAGTACAACATCCAACGCTCTATTGTCAGATGGTTGCGATGTATCTGATGTTG
>DUDF01000152.1 GCA_012959435.1 Candidatus Poseidoniales archaeon | reverse complement strand
CCTGGTGTCTGAACAGATGTTTTCACCACGCCCAAAACCGTGGAAAAGTAGGGATGCAATAGATAGTGGAAGTTGGCGACTTTCCAGCGAAGTTCTCACTTCTCAAGTCCAGGCAGAAGCCCGTCGTTTACTCTATGTTGCTTGTACGAGGGTGAAGGATTTACTGATTCTATCAGGCGCTCCTAACAATTCTACAATTAATCCAAAAGAAGGTGAAATTACCATCTCATGGGGTCACAAGCCAACTCCAAGATTTGGTTGGATGTGGCTTGAAGCGATTCGCCAGGCCGCAAGGCGGGATGGTTTGCTGACAGCTCTTCCAGTGCCTTTGCCATTTAGAGCCAAAGGCGAGGTGATAATTTCACCCAGTGAGATGATGACTACGCCATTTTTGGCACCTAATATTTTGCCATCATTGAAAATCTACCACCATCCAGATTTCATTTTGCCTAAGAGAGAACATCTCTCGCCATTAGTCAAGTACACGCGTCTTGAACAGAGCGCCCGCTTAGTGAATCCCTCGACTATTGACCTTGCTCCTCCTAGAACAGCACAACGAAAAATGCGACTTGCACCACACACGCTTGATTCAGCAAAGTCCTGCATACGTCGTCACTGGCTCAGCCAATATGTGGGGATTTCAAGCGAGCCAGTGAAATTACCATTTGTTCCTAAAGAAAATGCAGAGACAACGGATGGTTATACTCCACTTGCTGCAAACGAACTCGGTTCCCTTTTCCATCGCTTGGTTGAACTTGGTTTGCCTAACCCCGGCATCTCCGGGAAAGAACCATCCACTCCACTTTCTGAACTATGGGTATCCCCTACCCCAAATCAGATGCTTGAGCCCAGTCTTATTTCTCAGGTGCTTGATGAATTACTTCCAACCTCTGCAAATAGAGATTTAGCAGCAGGGATGTTGAGAAAAATGGCAGAAATTCTACTTGACGGCAAATTGGGACGACTCGTTCAAGGTGCAACAATTGATGGATTATATGTTGAAGGTTTGAGAACAGAATGGCCATTCCTCGTCAATATTGAGCAAGCACTCAGTGATGTGATGGAAGATCGCTGGAGTCCTTTTGGCAGCCAAATAGTAGAGGAAATAACCTCACTGACATTCGAATTGGATGGAATTGCTGATTTGGTTCTGTGTCAAACTGATGGTCAATCCCACAACACGATTCGTGCGATTGACTTGAAAACGACTGGCGGTCTTTCAATTCTCAACCCGCCCGATGAGATTGAAGGAACAATCTTTGAGATTCCTTCAGACCCAGATGATGAAATCATTCGTACCTCAGCCGAACTAGAATTATTGGATCATTACAGGATGCAACTCTATCTCTACCATCTTTGCTTAGTGCGCCAAGAAGCGATGAGAGGAACCATTGGAATGGCTACTAGAGAAGTCATACGACCAGCCATTCTAGTTGCTTCAACCGGTAGACTAATCTCATGGACTGAAGAAGAATTTGAACAAATTGGCCAAGAATTTGATGACCTCATCAAACAATTGGCCTTGGTTGAAGTGAAGGAGAGAGGTGATGAAGCCAACTTCCCTAGATTACCGATTGAAGAGGAGCAAACATGCAGTCAATGCCCATACTATCGTGGTAACATTCGCCTATGTGCACCAGATGGTGTTGCCTTAGGTGTAGCAGAAGCAGATGAAATTGAATCGGAATGATTCTGAATATCAATTACATCACATAACTTTTGAAAGTTTTTCCAACCGATGATTCAATGGGTACCACCCTTTGGCCAAAGGCATGAGCGTGACCGATGCGATTGATTGGGATAAGATGGCAGAGTTCACAGAAACGGTGTGGGAGGAATCAGCATTACCGAGTTTAGAAGAATTCATCAAGATTCCAGCGCTTTCTCCTGCCTTTGATTCAGAATGGCAAGCAAACGGCCATTTAGACAAAACTATTGACCATTTTCTGAGTTGGCTTGAATCCATAAAAATCAATGGCTTAACGGC
>DUDF01000151.1 GCA_012959435.1 Candidatus Poseidoniales archaeon | reverse complement strand
ATACAATAGGTGTTGTTACGCCTTGAGCATCCAGAGCGTCTATGACTTCCTCTGTATCTAGGTTCATACTTAAACTAATAACATTAGGGTTTAAGGATTTGATTGCTTGTTGTCTTATGATATGAGTATTCATTATTCTATCTCCATGATGTCACAACACATATAATCATGACCCATAATAAAAGCTTGGCCACTATTTTCGCGTGCCCATATTTGGAATTGATGATTATGTCCTGCTGTATGCCCGATACTAGAGCCAATTATTGATACCCCCATAATATGACGGATGCCGGTTCCACTGAAATAATTTATCCAGTATTCACCTGTTAAATCTATATTTGCTGTATCATCGCTATTTCTTCTTTTAAGTTGTACTCTTACACCTGATTGAGTATTATTATCTTTGTCTAAATTACCCGACCACCTGCATACAATCGTGCTTGAGGAGCTAACGGGGGTGTAGGAGAATGTAAGTGCTTTGACTAAAATACTAGAGGTTGAAGAAAAACTTAGATTTACTGATTTGGCATGTCCTATCAGCTTTCCACCAGCAGCAACATCTTGCCATGTACCTATACCTGAAGAAGTATTAGTTACTACCTGACCAGCAGTACCACCTGAAGGGAAACCACTAGGGCCAGTATTACCAATAGGTCCTTGAGAACCAGTATTACCAGTAGTACCTTGAGCTCCAGTAACACCTATATCACCTTTAACGGCCATTGAATCCCAATTAGAAGTATCTGCGTTTGGCGTTGTTGTTCCTGAAACATTACTAATACACATATATGATGTACCACCATGGCTAACCATATCATCTACCGTATATGCAGTGCCAGAGGCCCAAGCATTTCTCCAAGTAGGTTTAATCTTTCCTAAATTAACTGTTGCCATATATTATTCCTATAATGTCATTTCTAAATTACCAGTCGTTGTATTAATTTGAAATGTAATACCTTGAATGTTAATCATATGATCGCTGTAAATTGTTGTATCTGCAATAGTATCAGCACCAAGATTGGTTGTTTCTACTATTAAATTATTGTTAGCATCTGTTCTAAATCCATAGAACTCAGGGCCTTGCGTCATAGCAGTTACCGCTGTAGCTTCTAAACCTTGTGCTGTTATCTGTGTTGTGCTCATATAGTTATTTATAAGTTATGTGTGTTACTTATTTATTATTGCTCAGGTGCTGGTACGTCAATAGGTTTATCAATTTGAAGTTCATATTGATCTTTAATATCCTTAAGTAATTCCCATGTCCCAATTGAACTATCCCGTGCTAAATGTGACATTAGTTGTAACACTCTAGCTTCTTCTATATCTAATTTAATTATCATATTAACTTCCTGTTACGCTTATTAATCTTAATGGGTCACTTTCATTACTTGATGCTTCACCAAATCCTACTACTACAGAATTACTTGATGGTATAGTAAGTGCTGCACCATCACCGGAAAAGTCACTCCAAGGGCCAGTAGCACTACTAAAGGAATACTGTCTATATAATACATTGCCCACTCGCGACAATTTAAACCAAGTATGTGTTGCATTGACACCATTCCCGAGAATTGGAGCATGATACTGTCCCCAAACACTATATCCACCACCATCAAATCCTGAAGTTGATAATCCACCCATATAACTATTTTGACAAGCTTGGCCATATGTAAAGTAATCATTCCAATCAGCACCATCTTTATAAGCAAATGCACAGCCCATATAATCATGTGCCCATGATGCTATTACTTCAAAATCTCCAGTAAATGTATGATTTAATACTACCCCTGAATAACCATGAGAAGCTCCTATTTCAGAATTCCATACCAATCCATCAGTGGATAATAAACCAGATTCACACCCACCTTGTTGAAGTACCCAACTCAATGCCAAAGGAGCAGATCCACCCACATCAATCCAATCAGTACCATCTGAGTTTTGTAGTATTCCTCCATTCCATCTAAGTGTACCAGCACCTGCAGCAGAAGC
>DUDF01000150.1 GCA_012959435.1 Candidatus Poseidoniales archaeon | reverse complement strand
GATACAGATGGTGACAATATGCCAGATGCGTGGGAACTTGAATATGGATTGAACCGAACATCATCTGTAATACCTGGCAGTTCAGTGCCTGAACAATCACATGATTTTGATGGCGATGGGCTTGATAATTTACAAGAGATGGGTGTCAGCGCAGACCCAAATAATCCCGATACTGACGGAGATTGTATTCGAGATATTGACGAATTGGTATTTGCAACTCTGAAGCAAATTCCCGCATCTGATGCAATTTTATTTGCTGATGCTGACAATGATGGTGTTGCTGACGGAGAACAGACTGACTGTGGTTCAAACATGATAGGTAGTGGGGACGGTAACAATGATAGCACCAACAATGACAACACAACTAGCCCTACAATTCCTGAAGCGGAGAATCCATTTGATTCGCCAGCCGCAAAAGCGTTGATAGGAGTTGTCGGAATTGCGATGGTAGCATTGGTAATTGCTCTTGTTGCAATTCTATTAGGTGGAAGAGAAACTGCCCGCGGTGTCGTAAAAGATGATTCATTTGATTTAGCAATTGCAGTTGCTCAAGAAGCGGCTTTTGGCTCGGAAGAATCTGGGTCCGAAGTTCAATCAGACACCTTAGAAACTGAGGTAAGTGAAACTCTAACACCTGACGGAAGTCTAACAGAAGAGCCGAAAATTCTCTCTAGCCGTGACGATGCTGTTGGACGCCATGATGGCGTTCATGGTGCACCACTTCTTGATGGATTTGAGTTTGAAGGCTGGTCTCCACAAAAAGTCCAAGACGCACTAAATTCAGGACAAACCATAGATCAACTGCGAGAACAGCACAAAAAAGAAAACAGTGAGTGAACCATAAAAAGTGGTCTATCGGAGATAGAAAATGACCTCTGAAATCCAGCAGGCTGTCGATGGCATAGTTGATGGTTCACTGAGCGATAAACAAGTAGAAGATTGGCTTAGAACTGTATTTGAAAATGGCCTAAGCGATGCTCAAACCGTTGAGTTAACCCATGCAATGGTACACTCCGGAACAGTCCTTGATTGGCCTAAGGAATGGGCTCATTTGGTAGTGGATAAGCACAGTACGGGTGGAGTAGGGGACAAGGTTTCACTACCACTTGCACCAGCTGTAGCAGCATGCGGAGGGAAGGTACCTATGATTTCGGGAAGAGGTTTGGGCCACACAGGAGGAACTCTTGACAAACTAGAATCAATACCTGGCTACAATGTATCTCTCAGCAATGATGAATTACGCACTCAAATTGAAAATCATGGATGTGCAATTGTTGGGCAAACAATTGATATCGCCCCCGCTGATAAGCGAATGTATGCTATTCGAGATGTAACCGGATTAATTGCTTCAATTCCACTAGTAACCGGCTCAATTCTGTCAAAAAAAGCAGCCGCCGGTCTATCAGCACTTGTGATGGACATCAAAGTTGGTAGCGCTGCTTTCATGAAAAATGAAGCAGATGCAAGAGAATTAGCAGCGAGTATGACCTCCACAGGTGAAGGGTTAGGGATGAACACAACAGTCACCCTCACCGAGATGAATAGCCCCATTGGATTCGCAATAGGAAATGCACTAGAAGTCTTAGAATCAATTGAGACACTAAGGGGAAATGGGCCAGCCGATTTGGAAGAACTTGTATGTGTACAGGGTGGAATAATGTTGACTGCGGCTGGAATTTGTGATAACCACGATGAAGGTGCACATATGATACATGATTCCTTACATGACGGTACAGCAATGAAGAAATTCGTTGACATGTGCGTATGCCAAGGGGTTGACAAGGCTATATTTGAAAGTGAAAATTCACTTCTAAAAGCCCTCGGCCTTCTCAGTACGACCCTCCAAACGACGGAGGTATGCGCTAGTGAAGAAGGCTATGTGTGCGACATTAATGCTCTAAGACTTGCCAAAATAAGTTCAGATTTGGGTGCTGGAAGGAAACACATTGATGACCAACTTGACATGCAAGTTGGCATGATAATTGATACCCACATC
>DUDF01000149.1 GCA_012959435.1 Candidatus Poseidoniales archaeon | reverse complement strand
ATCAAAATCTGCTCCAAACTTGTCAGGATATTCTTCACAAAGTGCAATTGCTCTAATTTTAATGAATGATGGCCTAATATTTCCCATTTAATCGCCTCAATACTTTGTCTCATCAAGTAGAATTTGAATTCTATCGTCACCATCAACTCGGTCAACAACGATGTGGACTCGGCGAGGAGGTTTCTGAATTCCCCTAGACCAAATTTCTTGATTGACACCCTCGTCAATCCAGATGTTCTCATCATCTTGAACCTTCATGTGACGGCGTACGAATTTCTTTAGAACCTCAATTGCTCTTTTAGCCCTCTTTGTTCGAGGACAAGCCCAAGCCGCACGGAGAGGCACGGTGTAGTGGCGACTGCCATGGAATAATTTTGCATCTGCCATGATCTTCACCTGTGCAACTTGCTCCTGCGCCAGTGGTGGCGTTTATTGTGAGAAGTGAAATTACGGCCTGTTCTCTGCATTACCCAAACAGGGACCCTGCGATTTGTTTTGGTAACCTTATTCAAGCGCTTCTTTTTTGGTGCTGGTTTATTTCGTGCCATATTTTCACCTCAAATTCTTCTGATTGACGATTCTCGACGGTTTGAATTTAGTTGTGTTAGAACTGCTTTCAAAGTGTTGTCATCAACTGGAGTCTGTAAACGACCTTCATTATGCAGATTTACGAGATGGCGTTTAACGCCAAGAGCAATTTCAGGGCGAGTTAATTCAACTCTACCCAATCTCTCTCTAGATTCCGGTGTTAGAATTTGCCGCATTGCATCATTGAGTGCTGTTGACTCTTCATTTGCTGAAGCCTGTTGTTCTTCTGCTTGCATCTGTTGTTCAGCCTGATTTTCAATCTGACTCTGGACTTCTGCTAAACGAGCAGCGCGAATTTTCTCAAGTTCGCTGTCATCAATTGACATTGCCTGTGACACCTACCCCACCTTCTTCCAATCAGTACTTTGTTAATCCTGGAGCAGCTTCTTCTGCTGTTGGTCTAACTTCGTGAGCAACTTCATTAATTAATTTATGACCTGCAGATGTTAAAACCCTACCAAGAGTGATTGTACCTGCATTATTTTTCTTGGTCTCAACAAGACCTGCTTCTTCTAACTGCTGTAAAACCGTACGAGTAATGTGTCGTGAACCTGACTTCGCTCTACTAGGAGCACTACCTCTGTCACGAGCACCGCCGAACATCTGTGAAAGATGGTTAACCCCAATCGGGGAATGAATCGCTACCTTTCGAAGGACTGCTGCAGAACGGATTTCCCACCAGTTATCTTGAGTCGGTGGTCTTTCTCTGTGAACACCAGTCTTCACATGAAGAGCCCATTCTGGTCTAGAAATAGAATCTTGGTCAAGCATTCTTTCTGCCAATACTGGCAAAAGCAAATTTGTTGGAACATCGTGGAATGTGGTCATGTGCAACACCTGAGCAGTCCGCCGACCGACCGTCCGTATATAACGCAATCGTCCCCCCTACGGGGGGCACTGCTTCGCATGTCGTCAGATTTTTTCTGCTACATCAAGTTCAAACAGGGTGGGCAGGTCGGCGAGCCAATGGAGAAAGCACTGGCTCGCAACCCGAACCTACTGCGCACTCTTCTCGGATTATCGATGACTCTCATTCTTGTTTTAGGTTACTCGGTTTATTCCGCTTCTCTAGACTCTGAATATTACATTCACGAAGCAAATTTACAACAAAATAACCTTTCTCTAACTAGCATTGAACAAAATACCAATTCATTATCTTGGGGTGGCACTTCTGAAGGCTCAATATCTTGGGTAAATTTTACTTTAACAGGAGCGCCACAAGATTCGACTCTAACCATTACCAGTGGTGGGGAAATGTGGTGGAGTCACCCCATGTTGGGTAGCGCTGACGCTGACAACTTCAATTGCATCCAGGGTAATACCGATTTTCAACTTGAAAATCACTGTGAGTTTGCTTTTACTCACTCAATCACAGTAGATAAAAATGGCAATGCTAGTTTGCGTGGATTAC
>DUDF01000148.1 GCA_012959435.1 Candidatus Poseidoniales archaeon | reverse complement strand
AGCATCCAGCAGGGAAAATAATCCAGACCAACCATCAGATGGTGATTCATATCTTTCAGAAAATCTTGATGCAAACCAATTCTATCTTATTGACCTTGAAGAAACCTTACTAGATGCACCTGCAGGTCGCTTTTCACCAGTTTTATTCTATGACCATCAAACTAACAAAACAGTTCTCTCGGCAGGATGGAGCGGAGGTAATTTCTCAGATATGTGGACTCTTGACTTGAACGGCACTACAAATTGGGAAAATGCAGGAGATGGACCTAATTCAATTGGAACTAACACTTTTGCCAGCGATGGCGACGCCAGTGGTCTAATGGTTGGACAGAGTGAGACTGGTGAACCAACTATGTGGTCTTGGAATGGTTACTCCACCACATGGACATCATACTCGGAAGGTGTTCGACCATCAGGAATGAGTTCTCAAGCAATGGTGTGGGACTCTGGTTCCCAACGATATATTTCGTATGGTGGCCAAGAAGCTGATACTGGCAATTACACCAACGAAACTTGGGCTTTCAATCCAGGTAATGCTGTCTGGCAAAATCTTAGTGCATCCAACTCTCCACGCGGCATATCAAATCCTGCCATGTTTTTCTCTGAAGGGTGGAATAGAACCATCCTGTTCGGTGGCTTCGACAATGGGAAAAATCTCTCAAATGAGACTTGGATGTTTAATGGGGAACTAAACACATGGTCAAAACTGTCACTTCCGGGGGATTTCCCCACAGGCCGTGCTGGCATGGCAACTGCGATTGATAGGGAAAATCAAGTCGCCTATATGTTCGGGGGAATCGCTAAGAATCCATTTGATTCAGGCATTGATTATTCAAATGAATTATGGAAATTGGATTTGGCTCAATTAACTTGGACTAAAATGCCAAGTTGGGGCATTGACGCAATGTGGTTTTCAGGTATGGATTTTGATAAAACTAGTGATAAATTAGTTTTGTTTGGTGGCATGAATGACGATGTTTTTGACCAAACATGGCTTTATGATTTAACTGAAGAAGTATGGGAATTACATGCATCATCTTCAGCGATTACCTCAACTGATGTGATACACATTTCAGCTAGTGTTTCAGAACGTGATTTGGATTCACCACCCAGTACTCTTGAAATCAATTGCCGCGTTGTTGGACAATCAAGTTGGACCGGTGGAGATTGGAACGCAATCAACGATACTGCAACTTGTGATTTATCTCCTTTTTCTCTAGACCCTGGATTTCACACCGCTGAAATGAAAGTATCAAACGATGGGCAACAAGCATCTGTCAAGATCACTTTTGAAAGGGCAAATGCGCCGCCGCAATTAGAAAATCCCATGCCATATTTTGTGATAGATGAAGAAGGAGAATTAATCATCAACGCTAGTGAGATAGCAAGTGATATAGACGGACACGAATTGAGATTCATTGGAAATGAGTTCACTTTTGCTGTATCAAATGAAGGCGGTCCTGGGGGTCCTGAACCAGAATTAGATTACATTTTACAAGATGATAGGAGGTCAGTAAAACTAGTTGACTTAGCGGACTGGACTGAGCGTCGTGGAGATACTTGGTATACTGTCTGTGGGGAAATAAGAGATGAGTCTACTCCGGGAAACCCACCATCAAGAGTTCCATTTTGTTTTCAATTATGGCATCAATCAATAGATGACCCCTTTGTGGTATTAGAGCATCCAACTTTCACAATGACCGAAGACCAAAATTCAACAATTTTCGACTTGGCTTCATATGTGACGGATGAAGAATTGGATGCTGTGGCAATTCATTGGACCACACAACTTGATTATTACGACATGGATAGCGGTTCTTATGGTGAAAATATCGGAGTTAGTAGAATAAGAGAGGTGATAATCCCCGGCGAATCTTGGGGGAGTTATAACTCAAATGTTAGTGTTGAGCCAAACGAGCACTGGCATGGACAAGAAGAAATTTCTTTTTGTGTCACAAGAAGAAATTTCTTCTTGTTGAACAAGAAGAAATTTCTTCTTGTGTCACAGGAAG
>DUDF01000147.1 GCA_012959435.1 Candidatus Poseidoniales archaeon | reverse complement strand
GCAAATGACGGCTATGCTGAGTCTACCCAAGCAAACGGCAAGATGGAAGTTGAGTGGACCTGTAGAATGGACCCACAACTGAAGGAAGATTTCGCTCTAGAAGTTGATGCTCAAATCCAAGTTCATCTAATGATTGATGTTGCTGGAAATTGGGAAAATGGTCAAAATAATTGTAATAGCGATTGTGAAAACCTCAATATCTCACTGATGAAAGGTGGCTTAGAAGTTGCCAAATATGAGTACACTGCAATGAGCCAAGGAGAAAATGAAATCGCTATCACATTCCCAGTAAATGAGACACTGGAAGTTTGGGATGACGCTACCGACAACCCTGCCCTTCGAGTTAGGATGGTAATCTATGCTTCATCCGGCCTTGAGTGTATCTTTTTCAACTGTGACGCATCATTCAGAATGTACTTCTCCGGCCAAGAAGAGGCTCAATACAATGGAACTGTAGTATTCCCAATTCTCAATGAAACTGCTGCCGAAGATATCCTTGGCACAGGAGGCGATGGTGGCTCAGAGGAAGATAAAGGAATGCCAGGGTTCGGAATCTTTGCTGCTGCTAGCGCAATTGGAATCGCTGCCTTCGCTGGCCGCAAACAAGAATGATTTCACATCGATGAAATCGTTTGACTGATGGCTTCTGCACTGATTGCACACTTTGCTTCTGCACCATCTGAAAGACGCTTGATTGTGACATCACCTGACTCCAAATCCCTTGGACCTACCACCATCACATAAGTCGCTCCAGAAGCATCAGCCCACGCTAGTGACCTACCTGTCTTTCGAGAGCGTAACTCTAGGGCAACCGGTTGTCCTGCAGCGCGTAACTCTCCAACTAAGGGAAGAACCGAAGAATTATCAACTTTGAAAGGAATGACTGCTAATACCCCTGGTCCTGAATTTTCACCGGGAACTACTTCGGAAGAGCCTTCGTTTTGAGCCTGGATTTCTAACGCTAAGAGAACCCTGTCAAAGCCCATTCCAAAACCACAACACGGGTCAAGTTCATCCAAATTAAAGAGGTGGAAGAGGCGATACGAACCGCCTCCACACACTTGTCCTTCCCCACCTAAAGATTCGACTAGTACCTCGAAAACCATGCCAGTGTAGTAGTCCAAACCACGTGCAACTGTTAGATCCACGACTAATGAGGGGGGATTCGCACCAAGCGCGCTTAGAGCGCTCAACATTTCCTCTAACTGGTCCAATGCCTCCGACTCAACACCCATGCTTGAAATGATTTCACGAGCATTGGCCAAAGTTTCAGCCCCGCCGTTAAGTTGAGAAAGTGCCTGTAAATTTTGTACTGCATCTCCATTTATTCCAGATGCTTCAAGTCCTTCAAAATCGCCTTTGTCAAGTAGGCGCATTGCTGCTGATTTTGCATCACCACTCAAACCAAGGTTGTTGAGAATATCATTTAGGATTCCAACATGTCCGATTTTCAGTTGCCAATCTTTGAGACCAGATGCAGTCAGAATTGCACAGGCAAAAGCAACCACTTCTGCCTCTGTAAGTGGGCCAGGAGCACCAATTACTTCACAGCCATACTGCCAAAACTCTCGGTATCTGCCTCGCTTTGATTCCTCATATCGAAAACACGAGCCGAAATACGAGTATCTAGCTGGTTTTGGAATCTGGCCACGTTTCTCAGCAATCATTCGCATTACTGGGGCAGTCAATTCTGGCCTAAGTGTCAAATCCCTGTCACTTCTATCTTTGAATGCGTATAATTGCTCAATAATTCCATCTCCAGACTTTGCAGTAAACAATTCTAGACGCTCAAAAGTAGGTGTTGCAACACGTTGGAAACCATAGCATGAGGCTACTTCTTCACATATTTTTTCGAACGCTAAGCGTCGTCCCATTTCCGCAGGACCGAAATCGCGCGTGCCACGCGCTCGCTCGAACATAATGCGAGCCGCACGCCCATTATTCTTCAATTACGCCCTCGTTATGAGCAATGAAAGAGTCATTCTTCCTCAAGAACACTAAGTAGCGATTTGTCTAATTCCGGAGGAAATGCCAGCCAGCGTAGGAAAGCGAAGTTGACAAAACCAAACAAAACGGTGTTAATAGCCCAAGCATAACGATGGTAGATCAATAATTCTTCAATTAAAATATGGAAAGAAATTGTAGATAGCACTAGAATTGTTGAGTATATCGTGGCTGCCCATTTAAGACTCTGCAGATAATTTGCTGCTGAACCAAATGTGAATCGATAATGAGCGTAGTGACACTCAACCTGGCCAATGAGTATACACGCAGCCCAAGCGGCTTGAGGACGATATGTATCAGAGAGATTTATCCAGTAAAATAATTCGTAAATAATGAAGGCAAAAATAGAATTGAATATACCAACAATATTGAATTTTATATATTCATTGATCATCTTCTTAGGTGTCCACTTAACTGCCATCATTCTATCATTTAAGGTGGTCATTTTGAGTTTCATTTTACGGCCTGGGGCACCGGCAATCTTTACTGCACCAGCTCCTGCTTTCTTAGCACCAGCGCCTGTTTTTTTGACTATTCGCTTGGCATTTTCACGAGTCATGCGGCGCTTTTTCTCCACAAAATTCACTCCCACTCAGGCCACTCTATGTAGTCGGCAATTTCCTCAGGAGTGGCTTTGGGCTTGACTTCTTCGGGAAGAGAAATTGAGACTTTTAACGATATTGGCCCCTCATCCTCAAGAATATCTGCTACAGATTCATCTGCTTCAATGTCTGGGACTTCAACTGATTCTGGAATCTTCTCAAGTAGAGCAATCTCTTCATCACTGCGTTGAACCTCATTGACCCCACGAATTGGACCTTCAGAAGTTATCTCACTTCCACTAGGTTTAGTCCCATCAAGGCTGGAAAGAGCGAATTCCATTGCTGCACTACTTGGCGACATTGCTTCAATTGTCTTTCTCTCCTGTAATTGTACCATGGCTTGTTGGTGCTCGTGCTCGCGGACTTTTGCCTCTTCACGAGCAAATGCTTCCTTTGTTTCGCGCTCATGTAATCTGCGTTCTTGCTCCGCTTTGGCCTCTCTAGTCGGTCGGTCCCACCGGCGCCAAAAATAGTAGCAAAGAGGAATTGCGACTAGGGCACCTAAAATGGCCCACATTGTCACCTCATCCAACTGCATAGCCTGTCGAATCAAGTCATGCTCTTCAATCAGCCGACCACTTGGCTAGCACTCTCGCGATATGTGGTGGTACATCTGTAGCAAGAAGTCCGGGCCCAAACTCAAGAGCAGTTTGTGCTCCTGCCTCGCGCATTACAGCACAGGCTAACCGAGCAGCCGGCCATGGATTCATCCCTTGAGCGAGTAAGCCTGCAATCATTCCAGCAAGTAGGTCACCAGTTCCTCCTGTAGCCATTCGTGGGTGACCTCCTGAACATTCGCAATATCGGCCATCAACACCAGTTAATTGGTCAACCGAGCCTGTCCGCACAATAACTCGGCTCTCTCCCGAAACACCCACTTCAGATAGAACATCATCCGGTTTTGTATCCCACAACCACATTCTCAATTCACGTGCATGGGGTGTTGCAACGCCAAACAAATTTTTTGGCCACGTACCTTCATCTAATGCATAAATCGCGTCAGCATCAATTACAGTAGGAATTTCTAATTCAGCCAATTTTTCCAAAAGTTCCCTAGTTGTATCTATGGTTTCTTGCTTACGCCCAAGCCCTGGTCCAATCAATACCGCATCAAATGATTTTTCTGACAGTATTTCGAACAAATCTTCAGTTCCTCTCTCACCAATAATATTCTCGTCAAGAATTTGTTCTGAAATCAGATGGTCTGGCCATGTTGCCCGACTGACTGCAAATCTTGGCATTGCAACATGGACTAAGTCACATCCAGATCTTGCCGCAGCCCTACCTGCAAGAATTGGCGCACCATGATATGGTCCGCCACCAATTATCAGTAATTTACCACGCTGACCTTTGTGGGCGCTAGCAACCAACGGAGGATAGCGCAAAGCATCACCCGGCCCACAATCTGTAGTCCGTGCGGGAAAGGGCAATGGTGCGATAGTGACCTCACCAACATCTTCTGCTTCCATCCCCTGCTTCTCAGCGTGGAAAGTAAGGGTTTCATCAGCCGCTAGGAAAATATCTGAGCCCAAACCAGATGGGATGTCACAGGCAAGAATTAGTGCTGGATTGTTGGGCTTCACCCATTCCATTATTTCACTAATTACTCCACGTGGGGCGCCCTCAAGGCCAACCCCTAGAAGACAATCAACTAGTAATTCAGGAGAGCCGAATTCAGTTTTTTTTGACCACGTCTCAACTTTTACTCCGGCACCCTTACATGATTTCCGGAATGAGTCAGCAGCAGCACTTTTTTGTGAATCATGACTAGCAATTACCCGAACTTGCCCATCCATCTCAGCGAGTTGTACCGCCGCGGCAAACCCATCACCACCATTGTTTCCTGGGCCACATAATATCAGAATCTCACCCTTAGGAACCATTTCAGCTGCCTTGCGAGCCAGTGCTTTTCCAGCAGCACCCATCAAAGTTGAAACTTTAGCACCGAGTGCTTCGGCGTTGGCGTCAAAGACCGCAACTTCGCGCCAGTTGAGAAGCCAACTCACAAGTTCACCGAATTTCACTCAAACAGTGTTGTGTCTTGAATGCACCCACTCAAACGAGTTCGGCATCCATGGATTCACCATAGACATCTTCCCAACCCTCAGGCACCTCACCAACCTCAACAATTTGTGGGTCATCCCCGCCAGGTAAGGTATCAATTGATGCTTCAGCACCTTCAGGAACATTACGGAATAGTGGAGCGTCTCGCATTTCCCAATTGCTTCTATCAAACAATCCTGTAATCCAATGCCCTTCACCGAGATAAACCGGTCTACGGGTCAATACATAGTCATTGAAACCGATGAATAGCGCTGCTACCACCCCCCAGAAGAGAAGGATGATTCCTGCCCCATGTGGGTTAGAAGGATTGAATGCAGAATACCACGGGTCAAACGAGGAAATTAGGTCTCCAAAGTATGACACGATGAGAACCGTAAAGAGAATAGGGAATGCAAAATACATGATGAAATCCCAAATTCTCGGGACCCACAAATCATTGTCACCTGTGTTGATGAAATCATCTCTAAATCCTGACATACCATACTTGAAGAATGATGCCAACCCACCCTCGATTTCTCCGTCTTCTATCATACCACGCCACTTGATATAGCCGTATTTCCAAATACTGAAAGCAATAAATAATCCACTAAACATCAAACCATAACCCCAAATGTGGTCTTGTACTTCAAGGAATTCGGGGAATGCTACTCCTTCTGAATCCATCTTTATCCAGACAAATGTGCTTGGAAGTCCAAGCAGGAAAATTGCTACTGCGGTAAATCCTACTGCCTTGTTGCGCTCAATTCCATGGTCAACGAAGTTACGTACACAAAGTTCGACTGTTGAAATCATTGAGGTAAGTGCCGCAAAAGATAGTCCAAGGAAAAATGCTGTCATCATTACCCATCTGCCACCAGGCCCACCTGGGGCTTGTGCGAAAACTTCTGGTAAAGCCAAGAAGGTGATTGCACTACTGCCACCAGTCACTACTGCAAGTGGGTCAGGGGATGCCGCGAAAATCGCTGAAAGCACTGCCAAGCCAGCAATGATTGAGATGCTGTTGTTAGCCAATCCCATGGTTGCAGCATTAAGGACAGTATCCTCATCTTTACGCATGTAAACTGCGTAAGTAATCGCCATTCCCATTCCTGCAGAACAAGACCATGCAGATTGAGAAAGACCGTTTATCCATGTCTCTGGTTCAGCTAGAAGGTCCCACTGTACACTAAACATGAAGGTAGCCCCATCAAGAGTACCGTCTGAGAAATCCATCCACAAAGCCAATGCAAGAGTTGTGAAAAGCATCACGAAAAGCGAGCACATCATCCAGATGTTTACTGACTCAATAGCCTTCGCACCTTTCCAAATTGCCATGATGGTTATTGCAATGACAATGAATTGAAACATTATCACTTGCCATGGGTCATTTAGGAAAGCATTCCAAACATCAACGGTGTCAACATTTGCCAATCCGTTGGATGCTCCAAGGGTGAAATATTTGACACACCAACCGGCCACTACTGCATAGTAAAATCCAATAGCGGTTGAAATCCATGCCGTCCATAATCCCATCCAAGCAAACTTTCGGCCGACAAAAATTCGGAAAGCACCAACCGTTCCAGTCCTAGCACGCTTGCCTATTGCGAATTCAGCAATTACTAGTGGAATAGACCAAACAAATAGGAAAAACAGCCAAGGAATCAAGAAAGTCCCGCCACCATTAGCCCCCACCATTCGTGGGAAACGCCAAATGTTTCCAGTGCCAATTGCCGCGCCTATGGCGGCAAAAATCAAGCCTACGCGGCTGCCAAACTGATCACTACCTTCGGCCACTTAAATCACCTCAGTTTTGTGCCTCTTTCTTACCAAGTTGAGGCTCTTCTTTACCACTATCCATCATGATTTTTAAGGCGACACCAAGTCCACCCCAAACAGCAGTAACTACTATGAAAAAGAGAAGGAAAGCCATGAAAGTATTTCCAAATGGCGCACGGTAAGCAATGCTGATTTCTTCATATGTGCCTGCAGGTGTAGGGTATGAAAATGGGAACGTCCCAGAACGTGTACCGAGCATAGATTTGTAGTGTAATTTCCCACTAAAATCATCAGGCACTGGTAGATTTGCAACGATAGTAGTGCCCGTAGTATTATCTTTTAATGTACAGTTGGTTTGAGTTTCCTCAAAACCAGTCATCATCCAATCCGCTTCAATCCACTCCTTGGGGCCGAAATCACTCTGTTGACGAGTTGGCTTGACTGTCCTCCACATTACATGAGTATGATTTTGGTCGTTGGTGAAAGGGAAATTCGGAGAAATACACATGGTGATTGGAATCCATCCATCCGATGGGATTGTCAAATTTTCTGAACTAATCATCCATTGGCTTTTATCAATTTCTTGGATACCAATTTGAGCACGTTCCCTTGGGTTGTCTGAAATTTTAAGCATGTAGAATGGGATACCAAGATTACGTACGGCAATGTGATCAATCTCTTCGGGTCGCTGATGGAATGCAGTACCAATTTCAATTGTGTAACAGTAGGAGTCGTGGACACCATAATGCCAGTCGCAATAATCACCTGTAGTGGGATATAAATCACTGCTTTGCATGTTTTCATAGGTTGTCATTTCAGCCATCTTATTACCGTGATAGATAAGTTCAGCATGGTCTGGTGTTTCACAACCAGTACAATGGCCCCATGGATACAGAACCAGTTCAGAGTAGGAATGCCATGTTAGTGTGGCTTTGTAATCAGAAGCGCCATCACCATCATCATCATTCATCTCGGTAAGGTCTTGGATGAAACGAGTTTCTGGCTCTGAGTTTCCACCAGCCCAATCTTCATCCACCTTACCATCATTATCATCATCTTCTCCATCAACGTTATCTTCGTTAATCAAGCCATCCCCATCATTATCACTCGTGTCAAATGGGCCAGTATAAACATCATTATTTGAAATCCCTGCTCGTTCATCTTCCGCTGGCGTACATGTTCCAGGGATTAAGGGGATTGTGGCACCCAAAGGCCACCCCCACTCAAACTGATAATTTCGATTCAAATCAACACCATCACAATCTTCATCCACACCTTGTGTTAAATCAGGAAGAGGCTCTGGCCCATTATTTCGGAGATTCTTTCTCCATCCACCAGATGGGCATGATTCCCATGCTGGTTCGGGACAGAACACTTCACGGTCGTAACGATTGCCATCTACATTTAACATTGGAATGAGATAAATTTCACGAGTGTTGACTAAATCTGTAATCTGCTGTTCAGGGAAATCTTCGTCAACACCAAGATCGCCTGGCCCACATAATTCACCATCGCCATTTGAATCTTGGAAACTCGGGTCAAGTGAAAGGCAATCACCATCGTCATCAAGTTGACCGTCTCCATCAGAATCCCCCCATGTATCTTCATCAATCAGGCCGTCACCGTCGTTATCGATTCCAGCTGTCCCGTAGTAATGAGCAATTGTTTCAAGGAAGTACATTGGAACTTCGTATGACATCCATTCACGAGCATGGTGGTTGCCAACAAGTTGGATATCTGGTATGTTTGCATAATTCCCACAATCACCCACGAAGTCATTACATTCGCCACCATAAACGCCTTCAAGTTCCTCACCACCTCCTGTGATTTTCATCCATGGAGAGGGGTGTGAATAGTACCATCCCTTGTATGTGTCAGCCGTAGTTTCTTCACCACGAGCGTTGATTCCACCATTCAAACCTTCATGGAATGACATGATGTTATCATTTTGCTCAGCCAATTGCATCATACGGTCACGCATTGTAAAATAATCATGGAATTCTTTGAATTGGACTTTTTCGTTGCCACCCCAAGGGTAGTAGTGGTTAACGTAATCTAGGCTCCAAATATCCTCTGGTGCCAACCCCTCAGGAGGGTCATCTTGAGTAGCCATGCCAATGCTACCGGTGAGGGCTAATGAGTTGAGAAGAAGAAGCGTGATGAGTATTGCCTTAGCGTTGCGCATCGTTAACACCATAGGTGTCCAACCTGCTTCTACTCTTGAAGCAACCGCCACGATATGATGGCAACAATAGGTGATTCTTGTGGTATTCAAAAGATGAAATTAGAGAAAAATTCCATCGTTGACTTTTCAAATGATGGACGCCCGGCCAATTTCATGGATGCCTTTATCCAATTAGTGCCCGGCTGGGATAATCTTGTATTTGGTGTACAAACGGGAGTATTTGCTGCTCTATTGGGAATTTTTATCGTAGGTATGGTTGTTCGCCAGTTGACGATGTATATTCTCCCACATATACTGACAAGATGGACTAAGAATATGGACAATATCAACGAGTTTGAACTTAGTGCTCGAGCACCGTTCGGAGCGTCTGCCGCTGGTTTTGTTTGGTGGAAGTTAGTTGAATACTTAGCATCCGAAGCGGCTGAACCTGGTTCTATTATCTCGTTCCCATCTACCTACGAGTATTGGCTAACTGCGATTGGCGAGACGACCTTCATGGTTGGTGCAATGCTCGGCCTGATGCATATGGTTGAATTAATTCAATTACTTGTCCTTTGGTGGGATGATGATGGTGTTCTTGATGGAACTGAGAAAACTCTCATCTCTGCGGTTGAAAGCATATTGCGCTTTGTCATCCTAATGCTGGGTGTTCTTGCAATTGCAAGTGCCTTCAATTTCAATTTAACCACAATTGTAGCCGGTCTTGGTGTCGGTGGATTAGCCGTTGCTTTTGCCGCGAAGGATACTATTGGTAACCTGTTTGGGGCAGTTACCCTTCTACTCGACCGACCATTCAAAATGGGCGACTGGATCAAAGTTGGAAATATTGAAGGAGAAGTAATTGAGGTTGGAATTCGCACGACCCTCATCCGTACTAGCGCTGATACAGTAGTTACCCTACCAAACGCATCCCTAGTTCACAAGAACATTGAGAACTTCGGCAAGCGAAGGTGGCGTAGATACCAACCAACCCTGTACCTTGACCTAGCAAGTGACTCAAAGGCTGTTGAATCATTCTGCCGTGGTATTGAAGATTTGATTCGTAAGAATCCAAAAACCCAAAAGGAAGATGATTCCTACGCACACGTATCTGCAATCTCTAAGGATTCAATTGAAATTGCAATCAATCTTTACTGGGATGTTAGCGGTGGGATTGAAGAAAAACAAGAGCGAGAGAAAACCCTGCTCAATATCATCGGCTTAGCTGAAGAACTTAACTTGACTTTCTTTGAACCACGTATCCGTCGCACCGGAGAGTGAAAGATTGCCAAAAATGGTCTTACTACGTCACGGACAATCGGTTTGGAACGCGGCCAACAAATTCACTGGTTGGACTGATGTTGACCTCTCAGAAATCGGAGAGGAAGAAGCAAAGAATGCCGGCAAAGAACTCGCCGATATTGCCTTTGATATCGTCTACACCAGCGACCTAAAGCGGGCCCAGCGAACCGCTAAAATCGCCATGAGTCACAACACTGCATCAGGAGAAACCCCTACCATTTGTGACTGGCGCCTCAACGAGCGCCACTACGGAGATTTGCAAGGTCTTGACAAAGACGAAACCAGAGCCAAGTTTGGAGCTGAACAGGTGCACATTTGGAGAAGGTCATACGATATCCCTCCACCAGGTGGAGAGAGTTTGGAAACCTGTGCTGAGCGAACTATTCCCGTGTTGGAAGAGTTGATTATCCCCTATTTAGAAGCGGGTAAGACGATTTTAGTCGCCGCACATGGAAACTCACTGCGTTCAATCGTAATGCACATTGAAGGCTTATCTAGAGAGGAAGTTCTCTCATTGGAAATAGCGACTGGTGTACCCCGCTCATATGAATATGCTAACGGAAATTTTACACGTATCTAATCATAGATACACTTGAGTTCCATCTGCAATCCGGAACTCAAAAGTAAATTCACCCGGATGAGTAAACTCATACATTTCTCGTATAGCATTAAACAGATTACTTCGTGTTGCTTGCATTAAGGAATTAATCGAAAAACCTACAATGATGAAATGACGTGTTATCCCACCACACGAACGAAGATGCCTACGAATTATTGCACCCAAAGAAGCTGATGTTAAATCAACATGAATTGCACACACTGGATGGCAAGCACCACCAGGGACTCCGGGATAGCAATTCATCCCACCACCATTTATTCCAGCCCCTTCAAAAAAGCCAGATGCAATTTCAGGATTATCCAACATATCGGGGTCAGGTGCCCATGCATCTACTAATTCACCACATTCATGACAAACAATATTGCTATTGTGAATTATATGAAATGGTGGCCTTACTCCCCCTTGGCATTCTGGCCCGGGTACCAACAGCCCGGGATTATTTATTACACCAGCATCGGTAGGTATTCTATGTGGAAAAGGAATCCAATTCGTCATGGGTTACAAGAAAACAGCGACCCTACTTAAATGATGCACTTTTCACTATCTACATCAGTAAGGAGGAGGAGCGCGGCGGCGATATAGCCAGCGTAATCCAATGGCTGCGCCAGCCAAAGCCGCCGCTAACAACAAACGATCAGACAAGGAAGCCATCCACTGTTCCATTAGAGGGGCAAATAATGCCCCAACTGCACAGATTAAGGCGGCTGCTGATAGAGATTTAGAGCGATACATCTCTGCTTGAATTCTGCTTACATGACCAAGCCACCACTTGGTACGTTGCTCTACAGGCCTATCCCAGGCCTGAGAAATTGCTGCTTCTTCCAAGACTTGCCCATATTCCCAAATCGCTACGCCACCTTTGTGGCCATCCAAAGCGCGTGAGGAAGTTGCGCTCTCAGGAGCAGTTGAATTCCAACCATCAAATATCGCCTTTCGTAGTGTTAGTTCTTCGCCACTACTGACACTAAGTTCGTCACACAGAACAGCGAGTGAACGATATGCTGCTGCCAAATCACGAATCACCGGATAATCCCTTGACGCGGGTAAAATCGCATTAGGGATGCCATCATGACAGCAGGTGATTACGGCATCGTCACCATCAATATAAACCGCTTGCAATCCAAAATTCCGATGCGTAATTGTCGCCAATGTGTTGTATGAATGTGGCGCTCGCCAGAGTGTATTTGACAATACTCTATCCTCTAAACTTTTGAGGCGTGCATTCCATTTTCTCTCATCGTTTGGAAGTGATTTTTTATTCAATGAATCAATATGAAAACGACCCAAAACTTCGCCGACTCGCCCGCAAATTTTTCGCCCTTCATCAAAATCTCCATCCCTAAGTGCAGCACTCAAAAGTTC
>DUDF01000146.1:3201-11934 GCA_012959435.1 Candidatus Poseidoniales archaeon | reverse complement strand
AAACTAGCGTCATGCACCCCCGCTTCGCGGTTATGTTGTCCCTTCTGCTTATCTCAAGTGTTTTTTTGGGATTAATTAGAGTCGATGGACCGCTTGGTCAAGAACGAATTAGTTCACTATCACCACCAGGTGATGACCCAACAATTGGCTGGACAAATGTAAGCGGGCCATCAAATCTTGGGACATGGTCTGGAAATTTCTTTTCGTGGGCAGATTTTGATGACGATGGGGACCAAGATTTGTTGGTGGATGGGGGCAGATTATTGGTTAATTCCGGTGCTCCAAGTTATTCATTCACTGACCAATCAGGGGCCCGTGGAATCCCAGGTGGATTTAACACAGCTACATGGGGTGATGTTGACAATGATGGCGACCTAGATTTGGCCTTTGGTGGCACGAATAGTGACATGATATATTTTAATTCAGGGGCTCCAACTTACACTTTTTCAAACAGTGGGATATTACAGATTTCAAATACCGCTCCAACTCAAGGCATGAGCCTTAGGGATTGGGATGGTGATGGCTGGCTTGACCTATATGTCATGAATAGCGAAATTTGGAATGACCAGAACCCGCAATACTTCCGCGATTTTTTCTATGTGAACGACCAGCAAGGGGGTTTCACCAACCGTTCAGATCTCATCTCTTCTGAAGCATATTATGGCAGAGGAATAAGTTGGGGTGATTACGATAGAGATTTTGATTCAGATTTGTATGTTGGGAATTATCGCATCGTACCAAATCGATTTTACGAAAACACACAAAACGGCACGTCTCCAAGAGTTTTGAATGAGCGTACGAGCAACACAAGTGATCCAGCAAATGCTCTTGAAGGAGAGATTCGGTACTACAATTCACAACCATATTGGGGTCATACAATTGGTTCTGCATTTGGAGACCTGAACAACGACGGTTATCCCGAAATAGTGACCGCAAATTTGGTACACCTATACTACGATAGTAATGATATTCGCGGGCTAATTTGCGACTATTCACAATTCTACTCACACGACCCAGTAGCCGGTGTGGAGTGGGGGGACTTTCGACCTAACTCGGGAATTGATTTCAAACCACGCGGGGGTTCTGGTACTTACCAAGGCGATGAATTGTATTCCGGTGTTGCGCTAGGGGATGTGGATAATGATGGCGATTTGGATATGTGGTTGCCGCAAATCTATGACCTAGCTTATGCAAAAGCAGAACTTTGGATAAATAATGGCGACTTTCAATTCACTTTGAGTCCAGATACAAAATTGCAAGTTATCAACACTTATGGTGGCACTTTTGTTGATTATGACAATGATGGGGATCTTGATTTATTGACTGGCGGCCAGGATGGTGTTGGTCAAACTAATTTGCTTCATTTATTCCGCAATGATGGCCCTGTAGGTGATACTAATCACTGGTTGGGTGTAGAGATTGAGGGCCGTGACGGGGCCCCTCAAGTTGGCGCCAGCGTTGAGGTTTGGCGTAACGGCTCACCAGTACAATATCGTGAGGTTGCTGGGGCTGAAGGCCCAAGCGCAAGCGGTGCTCCTTTGGAAGTACACTTTGGACTCGGTGCCGATGGAACTGCTGTTGACCTGTTGGTAACTTGGCCTGATAACAGTATTCGCTGGCTACGAAATGTCACACCAAACCAGCATATTACAGTGCAGCATATTGGCAATATTGGTGCTAATGTAGTAGATTCCAATCTCTCACTTCAAGGTTCTCCATCTTCGATTGAGGAGGGAGAGGTAGCATTGCTTGAAATTTCTGGGATACCAGATGGATGGTTCGTTTCAGTAGATACAGGTGCCGATGGCATTATTGATTATTTTTCAACAAACTGGAGTTCTATTACTTCTAACCCCATTTCAATTTTGTTTGAAAACCAAGGTGATAGGACAATCCGAATGGTAGCTTGGGACCCCGCTTCGGGGGCTGGGTCTGGTTCTGGCCTAAAGGTCAGAGTAGTAGCGATTGCACCACAACCAAGGTTAGAGTATCCTGCATACATATTGCCCAGTACATTCGTGACTTTTGATGCAAGTACCACTTGGGATGCAGTATGGGACAAAGCCCACATGGAGTATCGCTGGGAATGGGATGATGGTTTTTCGCGTGATTTTTCATCATTAGCAACTTATGTCCGTTCTTTCTCAGACCCAGGTACATACAACCTAACAATGACCGCTCGCGACGAGCAAGGATTGACAGGCCAAATGGAATTATCGGTTTTGGTAGCGGAGCCGATTCCCAATGCGACTGTATCTGCTCCGAGTATAGTAAATATGGATTCGCTAGCCACCTTTGTTGTTGAACTTCTGGAAGGTACACCTAACGAGGATAATGTAACCTTCAGGTTTGCATGGGGTGATGGCTCGGCAAGAGAATGGAACTCCGACTCACAAGCGGCACACACATGGACAACTCCAGGGGATATACAGGTCAACATCTCGGTTCGAAATGAGTGGGGTAAACAAGTCAATTATTATCACAATATTTCAGTCTCAAATGTCGCGCCAGAAATCAATTGGACAGCAACCACCTCTTCTGTTCAAGCAGGTGATTTAGCCCTATTTCAGGTGATGGTTAGTGATACTGTTAGCGATCGATCCATGCTCTCAGTTTCTTGGTTTGTAGATGATGAGCAAATAATAGGTGAGTCAAATTTACTAATCTTACTGACTTTGACTGAACCTGGATCACACAATATTTCGGCAACAGTTACAGATTCCCAGGGTGAATATGCAACTATTCAAGCCCAAATTGATGTGATTGCTATACAAGTTGCTGAAATGGATTTGATGATATTTGATGGCTTTCTTGTAGATGATACAATTTTCTCCTCAATTATGACACAAGTGCAGTGGGACATATCAGAAGGGCATGATTGGCAGGTCATCGAAATCGCCGGTATTGATAGTGATGGTTTTATCACATCAGATTCCGGAGTCGTAATTGATTTATGGTCTGAGACGAGACAACAGAAGATCTATAGAGAATTAACTGTCATCCCAATGCTGATTGAAACCCCCTCTCAACTAGATGCTTGTGAAGTATACCAAGCTGAAGTTGGAAACATACCAAACGGGGCTGGTGTTACATGGAGATGGCAGACCTCTTTTGGTTGGGTTAACATCAGTGATGAACTATCAGCAACAGTTGATGAAAAAGAGGTAGAAGCAGAAATTCAATTCAACAATAAGACAGTTATTATTTCTGGTTTCACTTCTTCCTTTGTTGGATTAAGTTCCGCCAATTCAATTAACGAGGTACAACAATCTGCAGGTGTGTGCACTGTGTTTTTCAGAATAGGTGATGGGGAATGGATTGATTTTAACACCACTTCCGAACAGATTCTAGGCCTCTCATCAGGCGTTTACAACATTGAATGGATAATTGAAGATAAGGGCTACTCCAACTTTGGTGGTGTCATCACGCACACTGTTGAACCAGCAAATGCTGAGGATGGGAGTGTTGTGCAAGAACCTAGCGGTTTTGGACCTAGCAAAGTTATGTGGGTGATTATTGCAATCATCCTGTTGTTTGTAGTAGGTGGTTCACTTATTACCGGTGTAATCCTAGTATTGAGGGTTCGTAACCAAATTAAAATTGAAAATAGTGAAACCCAAGATAAAAGTTCTGAACTCCCATAAAAGTAGGTTGGCCTAGTATATCATCTCATTAATGACTAGAGAATACCTTGGAGAGGTGATTGCTGCTGTCAAGCAGGCCATCCAAGAGTGGTGAACAACTGCCAAGCGATGATTGAACCACAAGCAATTGAAATGGCGTTGACTTGGCCTTTACCGATCAACCCTCGATTCTCGAGAGTAGCACCAAGCACGCTGTCGATTTGACAACCAAGCCAACCCACCATTGTTACGAGGGCAATGAAAGGTGTGGCACCTGTTGTGCTGCCACCTTGTAGAACCCAGCCTAGGGACCAAGTTAGAATTGCAATAATTAGTGCACCTAGAAATGCTGCTAGTTGACCATTTGGACTCCAGCCACCATTGAGACCAGCCTCACATGTTTTCATTGTGGTAATCATTCTAACACGTGGATCTACACACCCAAATTCGCTAGCAAATGTGTCTGCTGCTGCAACAGCAATTGCCGCGCCATAAATTGGAAGCATTGCATCCCATGATTTATTGTAGAAAGCAATGATTGCAATAATCCCTGGGACTCCGCCGTTAGCAATAACGTTGGACCATTTACGGTGCCCATCTTCTGATTCGGCAAACCCCTTTGCCATTTTTTCATCCCATCTCCATTTTGTGGCTGCAGAACCGGCTGAAAGGAATCCAAGTAGGATGACCAACCAAGTCCAGTGGCCTAGTACGCCAACGATTGTCCCAAGAATGATTGCAGTTGCAATCCCGGGGCCATCCAAAATGTTGCGCACTTTCGAAACAACAGTCAGTAAAACAACGAGTGAAATTGAAATGATTAGATTGGTATTATCAAGGCCACCAACGATCTCAGAAATGTCGGTGGCGGCGATTTCAACCCCGCCAAGTAAGTATTCAATTACCAACGACTCCTCCTCCTCAATTAAAACCACAGCCGACGGGTTTAGTTCAAGAATGTGACTGCTGAAAAAACGCCGAGCCGCGCGTTCGCGCGAAAGTTAGAGAATGCCGCGCGGTATTCAAACGGAATCAGGAGAAGCGATGACTGAGCGGATAATTTCTCTTCCAAGTAATAGTACACCACATACTAGTAATCCAGACCACAGTAAGGAAATAGCGATAATTTCCCCATCACTCAAATCAGCCGCGATTCCGATTAATTCAATGGCGGTTAATGTCCCATTCCAAAATGCATGTCCGGAAATGGCTAGCACTAAACCAATTAATGGGTGTTTAGGAAGAGGCAACATTGCTTTACTTTGCTGTACAGTATATGGTTCAAGAAGAGGTAAACGAAATTCCCCAAGTAATTCAGTTGCTGGCGCTACTACAGCTTGTTCTGAGGTATCTGAACCCACAAATTCCCCACTCTTTGGGTCAAGGAGTTTCCACTCGAGTTGCTGTTCTTCGGGTGATTCATTAATATCCTCAGGAATGTGCACGCGGTTCATATCTACTGCTTTTCTTTTCATGAGGTACCACCCTAGGCCAGTGCCGGTAAGCCCAGTCCAAAATGCGTGGCCTGGGATAGAGCCTATGCCGCGCAGGAGCGCAGTTAGTGTGAACGCAATTGGACCACCAAATGTAGACGATAGAATATAGATTAGATTTTCAAGCATAGCAAATCCAAGACCAACAGTGAATCCAACCTGGAAACCCCGCTTAGGGGAATCTATAGATGATGCGAATGCGAGTACGAACAACCCTTTACATATTTCTTCGCCGAATGGTGCGGAAACCACAGGCATGAGTAATTCTACGACATAATCTGAAAAGAAAATACCTGCAAAAATCGGGAATAACATTGAGTTGATTGTTAGGGCTGGAATCGCAGAAAGCATACCTGCCACCAACCATGATTCTGCTTCACGTTGCCGTGTATGAAGTCCTAAGCGTCTTGTGCACCAAGACCACCAGGCAACGACTGGGATTGAAAATCCAAGTAACCATGCTGGGATCCCAATGATGACGAACAGCAAAATCGCAATAACAGCACCAAAATCAGATGTGAAGTAAAGTCCAGTTAGAAATGTGGTGATAACGAGAAGTCCAGCGAAGACCATCCAAGCGGTTTTGCTTGGTGGGGTGTCTAGCAGTGAGTCATCCCTTACTATGTGATGTGCAAAGCGAGTTTTCCCTGGTGTTTGCAGGGAACCACCCAACGCTAAACGATGTACATTTGTGCCATGTTCATCAGCCACTGCACGTTGTAGGTGGACCAGTTTAGGGCGTCTGAAAAATGTTAGAAGAAACACGAATGGCGCTGCACAGAAACCTCCACAAATTGACATGAATGGGTCATTTAATGCAACACCATATGGTATCAAAAAAATCAGTTCTGCAAGGAAAGTTGCCACAATCACAGTCCCTAGCATTCTCCCATATATTTTCCATGGTTTACTAACTCTAATGAGTTGTAAGTCGGCAGGTGGTGGAGTAAGCTGGCTGGCTTCTGGCATGATGTATGTGTAACCCGCAGGGGCAACACCAACCGTATTTTGGGCTTGAATCGGTATTTGCAGAGGCCTAACTGCTGCTGAAGGGTGGCTTGTCCCAGTTATTGGGTATCCGCCATTCGAAGGCTGCATACTGGGGCCAAGAGGGGCGAGTCACATCAACCTCCCCCTGTGACAATCATCTGCTAAGGGACTGGTTTTAGGGCAAAGGAGATGAGCAGGGGGCTTCTAGGACAACTACCTGCGATGATGAAGACTTGTGGCCGACTGCTGTTACCAACTTGACGATTGATGGGCGAACTGAGCGGGTATTTCTTATTTACAGGATGTTTCTTTTGAGTAGAAAACCCAATTCTAACTCATAGTCCAACTGTTGAAGGTCCACCCGCTGGCATTGGCGGAAGTGGTTCTAGTGTTCCACGAAGGCTGGGGCCTTCTGTTACTGAGCCAAAAATTCCAATGTCACCTGCAATGTTGTGAGAGAGTGCGAACCAAACTCTTCCTTGTGCATCTATTCGCATGTCTAAGAAATCACCAAGGCCACCACAGCGATTGTATCCGCAATCATCTAAGTCGTCAATTGGGTCATTTTCTTCTGTGACTTGAACTGTGGTGAAAAGAGGGTTATCGCTGAAAGCATCAGTGACTGTAGTGATGTAAGCGTGCCATGCCTCAGTTCCGCTTCCATTGGATATGGCACCAACATAACCGAAGGCTACGCGGCCTTCGGAGCCAGCCGTAACTACTGGGAATCCGGTTCCAGTGAGTCCTGCTGGAGGTGCAATCATCATTGCATCCGACCAAGTTTCAGCTTGGTCTCGTGAATAAGCAAAGTATGGCATATTGTCAGCACCCATCCACATCGCGTAAACGTTTGACTTATCATCGACTCCAACTTGTGCTTCCTCAGCATTCCAAGTAGTTGCTTTACCACTTTCTTCTGTTGGAAGCACATGCTCACTCCAAGTATATCCGCCATCGTCACTCTTGTAAATCGCATATCCAGCAGCGTCACAACTCGGATTACCGCGGTAGAAGTTACCATCATCTGCCCCTTCTAAGTGAGCAGACAATCCTCCACTGCCACAACCTAGTGGGGCTCCCGGGACTTCTGGGCTCCATGTATTACCACCGTCAAAACTCGTTGAGCATAGAGGCGCTTCCCAGTTTCCATTGATGCAGAACACCCAGGTTGTTTGATGCAAAGCAGCAGGATAGGGGGCCGAAGCAATAGTTTGGTGGTCTTGAACCGAGTAGGATGTTGCAACTGTTGGTGGAGACCATGAAGCCCCTTCATTGTCAGACCATTCAACGGTCATCCCTAGCAAAGCGTGCATGTCGAACTTCATGATGCGGTCAGTCCACGGGTCAATGTACACGTACGGGTCATTTGAGTTAGCCACTGGTGCTACTGGGTCATACACATTCGCACATGAGTATTCTGAGAGGTCAGTCATTCCGATGAGCCCAGTACATTGAACTATAGCAGTTGAGCCAGCAGGCCCGTTACCCCAACTACTCATGTAGATATTATTGTCAGAGGTGATGCCCATAGTTGGTTCAAAGGTAGTCATTCCAATTCCGTAATAACTTCCATTCGCCCAGAATGGAGTGTTGAAACTAGTGAGGTTTGCAGTGATGTTTGCATCAGCAACCGCAGTTGAATTTAGGGCGTCAATTCCACCAGCGTAATGATACCAAGTGGTTGCTGGAATATCTTTGTCAAATGTGAACGGAGTATCTTCTTTTGTCGGAGCAGTTTCCTTATCGCCGAAGCAACCAGCAAAGGAAGTCAGTACCATTAGTAAGGAGAGAGTTACTGCCATTCCAAACCTCATGCAAGCCCTCTCCGCTTTGGCGTGGGATGGATTCTAAACTTCAATCCAACGGATGAGCAAGAAATACAAAAATGGATAAAATTGTTCAAATAGACAAATTAACACATTTTAGCGTAGGTTTCATGGGCTATTGCTCATGTCCCGTAATATGACTAGTAGGATTTGGCCTAGTATCATTTTAGTTACCCTGTTAATTCTTACCTCGGTAATTCCTCCAGTGCAAGCGACTGACGGCGATCCTCTCCTAGATGATTACGTAGAAGATGAATTGACCTGGGTAGATTGCTGGATGGGGCATAAATCGGGAAATATGTCAGTAGAAATGCAAGATGATTGTGACACCTATTTTTCTGATTCACCAAATAGTCGTCTTTACGGAATTCGTTGGATATTCCTCAATGTTAGCGAGAGTGATATCCCAGATGATTGGATAGATACACAACTTACAAACCTGAATCATGTCTTTGGCCAGTGGGATTTCCAGTTCCAAACGGATGAAACGGTTGTTGTACCAACTGCAGTTGCAGAATCTGATGACTATTATCAACAATGGACTTTAGGGGAAATAATGCCTGATTTACGTGTTCAACTCAATCTTTCAGTGGACAACCTTGTTGCACTTAATGAACTGAAATCTGAAATGGCAGACCGTCATGTTTCACAAGAAGAACAAGACAATTTGACTTTGGATTCCACTTTCAATACTGGTGGCGCTTTCCGTCTTGCTTCAAGAGCGCGTTCGGAATCAATTACTGTAATTATCCGGCCAAATCTAGATTCGAGTGGGATGAGTGGAGGTCCATCTCCAGAGTT
>DUDF01000146.1:0-3063 GCA_012959435.1 Candidatus Poseidoniales archaeon | reverse complement strand
GAACAAAGATGGGGTCGTTTAGCATACGATGGTGAGGCCATCAAGCGTGTTGTTGGCGATGATTGGTCACAGCCATTTGGAGAACCTTGGGTTTCCTATGATGAAGATGCTCAGAACTTAGTTGAATTTCAACAATTGATGGGGGAGGCCTTTCTTTGGCCTTTGTGGGAATTCATGTACAAAGGTGACCATCAGAACTTTGATAATTTAGCCGACTTAATCCAATATGGTGAATCTGGAGAGATTGTTTATCGCAAGAATTTCTTGCGTAACTACCAATTTGAAAATCATGAATCAGTAGAATGGTATGGTAACAATTGTATTTGGAACACCATCGCTGGCGAAGCTCAATGTCGATATAATGAGCCAATGGAAATCTATACCGCAGAGCATCCTTCAATCAATAACTCACTGTTCTTTGAGAATGGCACAGTATCTAATTTGATGAGTTATGTCACACCCCCTTCAGACAACTTCTCTAACCGAAAGGGCATTACTGATACCCAACTAGATATGATTCGCTTTACTGCGAATACACCTTTCCGTCTACTATTGAGGAACCATTGCTTTGACCATAAAGACGGGGAAGATATTGAGGGTGTGATGTGTGATGATGCTGTAATTATCGAATGCACACCTGGTGACACCCAACCTGCCCCCGATGGCTGCAATACTTGTGTTTGTACTGAAGATGGTATTTGGGCGTGCACTGAGATGGGTTGCCCAGATGATGGGGTGGATAGGACTCCTAGAATCTCATTGTGGCCTGGCAAGGTCAATCAGCACAATGAGAATGGAACTTGGCTAACTGACCCTGATGGAGTTTCAGGGGGCCATCCGAATAGCGAATATCCTAACGATTACGGTGGCCTTGAGGTGGAGTATTGTCAGAAATTCTGGCCGACTACAACCCAAGTTATTCTACAAGACCACAGGGAGAGCCTCACCTTCTACACTGAAGGTAATCAGGTGGCTTACAACACCACAAAAGATGTGTGGATATGTCAAACAGAAGATGGTGGGATACCTGAGTTTGACCCTGTGGACAACCCTCAATGGTCAGGTGATGAAGAGTTTGAGGAAGATGACGATATTCCCTACGAAGATTACGAAGATGAGGGATACGGTGGCGGCAGGGTGCCTGGTTTTGGGATGGCCGCTACACTCTCCATGTTAGGGCTAGTAGCACTTTTCAGAAGTAGACGAAATTATGTTTAAGTGGACCGGGCGAACTTTAATTTTAGTATAAATCATTAAAATACCCACAACTAATCGCCAAGCACATGCCCCCTCATGAAGAAGATGGTTCTGCTCCTTCCAACGAGGCCACGCCATCTCTAGGTGAAGTTGATTTGGGTCAATTATCCGAGGCCGCATTCACCCTCTGGAAAAAAATTGATACGGCTAAGATAAGTAGAGTGAAGAAGAAAAGCAAAGCGAACGCATCTAGGAAGAAATTGTTTTCAAACGAGGTATCAGATTTCTTGGGTGTTAAAAAGAGCAATTGGGGGCGGTTAAGTAATATGTTTTACATTGACAATGGGTTCTATCTATTGCATCTTCTTGATTATATTAGTCGCGTATACAAAATAAAATCCCAAACAAATTACCAATCCAATGTGGATACTTATCATTCCGGTGAAGATGAACATGTGGGTATTAGATACAAGATGTTTGACCTTGGGAGGGGGGTGAAACATTCAATCCCTCTTTCGGCAGTATTCTTTATTGAGAGTGTTGACGGGGATGAGAAACTGGTTTTGACTTTGAATTCACAGATTCGTTCATGGGATGAACTAACCGAGGGGCAAATAATCTATAATTCCTTAAAGTACGAAGAACAAATATTTTGGAATAATTTCCGAGAAGATTTCTACACCAATGGGCCTCTAAAGGGGGAGCGTTTTGGTTCTGATCTAAGGTTGTTGGACTTCGACCCAAATTTGGGGATGGATGACATCGTTTTGGATGCTCGTGTTAAGTCTACTCTTGAGAGAAACATCCCTGGGTTCATACGTGCTACCCCTGCTCTTGAACAGGCTGGGCACCGCACATCTAGAGGGATCATGATGGCAGGGGTGCCCGGTACTGGAAAGACGCTATATTGCAAAATCCTCCTCAACATGGTTGATATGACAACTATCTATGTTACTCAGGCTAGAATGTCCGAAGGATTTACTATGAAACATATATACAAGTTGGCCCGTAAATTATCTCCAACTCTTGTTCTAATAGAGGATATTGACACAATTGGTGGAATGGATCGGCGGGCTGTTAAGGATGATAGCCTAGGTTCACTTCTAGAAATATTAGAAGGTATAGAACCTAATACGAAGGTCATTACAGTGATGACGACAAACTATCCTCAACATCTAGATGAGGCTTTGAGAAATCGTCCTGGGAGAATAGATGCTTTCATCAATATTGAGCTTCCAAATGAAGAACAAAGGAAGCAGATGTTGACTAATATGTTGTCCAATGTGAAGTTGGCTGCTGATATCGATGAGGATGAACTGGCTAAATTGACAAAAGGAATGACTGGTGCTTATCTCCGAGAGATTGTTGCTTCAGCTATTATATCTTTCACTTACGACAGGCCAGATGAAGAAGTTATCTTGGACAATTCTTGTCTCGTAACAGCATGTGAAGAGACGAGGGACCGGCTGGATAGGGGTAAGGTAGACATCACATACAATAAGATGCCAGAACTTGAAGAGGGCGACGAGACAGCTTGGGGCTGAAGTTTTACGCTAGTCTCTTTTCCTCAGTATGGCTAAGAATAATATTAGTGCAAGTAGAAGCAGAATGAAACTAATCCCTGAAATTGCATTGCCATCATTTGCTGACTTTGAAGGGTCATTATCGATTAAGAAATTGAAAAAGCGTATGAAAATTGAAACAAGTTTTCACGACTCTATCAAATAATCAAATATGGATGATTCGCATGGGTCAATCCGAATACCCATGCGAACGGATTTCTTGTTTGAATGGGCTTTGCGTGGGCCATTCTAGTCGCTAGCGTCTACTTCGGCCCACTGAAAGCCCATTCATTCACCTATTCTG
>DUDF01000145.1 GCA_012959435.1 Candidatus Poseidoniales archaeon | reverse complement strand
AAGTGAGTGATTTTTCATGATTACTAGGGTACCCTTTTATTCAAAATGAATGAATGGGGGGCCCTTTACTTTAGGGGTTCAGGATCATAAGGACATGATACTTAATTCATCATCTTAGAGTGTTTAAAAAAGGAGATATCATTTTCCCTTCACCACCATAAGAAGATGTAAAATATTACAATAATCGATATGATAAGAACACTAATCGCCCCATATCTCCGTGCTGTAGTTGTGTTACTTGACCTAAAAGCAATGTTGATGCTTTTAAGAGGTATAACTGTTAGAGATAATGATCCAACTATCACGAAAGCCCACATCGCGCCAGCCCCCAGATTATCATTTAATGCGGCAATAATGAGAAATACAAAACCCAATAAACATACAATAATGAAAAATGAAAATGGAAGGAAAAATCCAATCAAAAACTCAACAAACTTGTTTTTTTGTTGTGGTCTAAGAAAATCATCTACTGAATTCATATCACCCAAAAAAGTTGGACCTGGGGCAGCAGAATTTGGCACACCCTCATCCATGAATTAGCCAGAGGATGTAATTCATAAGTATACTTGGTCAACTCACAAGGGTCCGAACCCGTAAACTGCAGGGTTAATCATGAAATAGTATTGAATCTCCGAATAATATATGGTGAATACAGCAGCGAAGATTGGCATTATTTTGCTCCTAATTTCAATTGCTGGAATAATTGTTGGAATATTGATGATTGATAATGCATTTGACGATTTTCGATATATGCCATGGGGGGAGTTGCTACTGGGTGATACCCCGGATGGAAAGATACCCAGAGCACACACGATTTGCTTCTTCGGTTGTGCAATTACTCTCATAGGTATTGGAGTGGGGTATTTTGCGCTATTAGGAATATTAGTGGGTTCATTTAACAAAGAAAAGGTGATTCTAGTACAAGAACAAAAGTGACTCATAGGGCAAACTCACAAGGATTTGAACAGTAATTCAATCAGTTTAACTTCGCATCATCAACTGTTATTGTGTCGTCATCAGTTTTTGGTTTCATGAGAAGCCCTGCAATCACTAAGCCAATACCGATAATTACTGAGATCAAAGCTATGGTCCACAACACTAATGCCGGAGCCCATGCAACATCAGAAGAGTAGAATTTATCCATATTTAATCCTAAGATGTAGAAAATTGGTCCTCCGAGTAAACATAGCCCCCCTATGTTGAGCATCAACTTACTACCATTCATGGTAATTGTTTTACTTCGCAGTACTTTATTCATTTCAATAATATCCAAGCGCCCGCAGCAAATTTCTAAGGGTAGACGCACAAGGGTCCATTTCTCTCGTAGAATTAATTACGTGCCGGAGGCTCTTCATCAACACCTAGCACATACAGACGATATTTCCCCCGATCTACTCGGTAGAAGAGGTCATCTAACCCATCACCTGGATCTACATGATGGTATCTTTTCTGTCCATTTACGGTCATCATTGCTACATGAGCAACGACCGCACCAACTGTGATATCACTATAATTTATTTCAAACCAATCACGAATCTCACTGAGTTCAACAATTTCGCCTTCTAACATTGGCCTTTCACGAACAAATAGATGCATTAATTCTCGACAGCTACCTTTGTCGTATTTCTTGTTCGCCATGTGGCTGTGTTATCGTCTTTCGTAATGAATTAGTCGCCTGTAATTCAACTCACAAGATTCCAGACTCACTAGGATTTGAACCCCTGTTCAAATTGTTATGCATTGAAGCAAAGGGTTAGTGTATAACACCCTTTGATTCAGAATTAGCGAATGAATGGGCTTTCAGTGGGCCCTTTCATTGCCTACCCATTCATTCATTTTGAAGCATAGGGGACCGATTCGTTCAATCCGATAAAAGTATTTAATTAGAAATTGTTTATGAGACAAATATGATTCGTAGAAAGTTGAGTGTCATACTTCTTGTTACCGTGTTGTTTCTTGCTGGTTGCATAGGGGGTGTCGTTGTTATTGAAGACGGTAATGACGATTCAGAAATCATGACTTTTAATCATCAGTTTGAGGTGATTGAGGTTACTGGCGTTACAGGCCCCTACTCTGATAGTTACTGTGGAATTTATTCGTTTGAAGAATGCCATATTTTCCTTATTTCTATCAGCAACATAGGAACCGATGATCTATTTATCAGTCCGTCATACTGGTCTGCAATAGGCGATGATGGCGAACCATATTACGGAAGCATGAAGGAGGGGCTCTCAAAAATAAGTCCTGGTGCCACTACAGAAATATCCCTTGGATTTGATGTCACTAACGGAGTGAAGCTAACGACATTAAACTTTAATTCGCAGACCCTTGATTCTGACTATGAATGGCTCCTTGATTCAACTGACATCCCAAGTTATGATATTGTCCAATCATTCAATGTGGCGCTAAATGTTAGCGCATCTAGTGTAGAAGATGATGGCGACCATACCCTCAACGTCACAGTAACCAACGATGGCCTTCTTGATTTTACGACCCATGTATACCGTTGGGGGGCCATTGGTGATGACGGAATTGTCTATGAAGGGCCCGATCTAGATGGAGAAGATAAGGTAGTTGCTGGTTCCACTGGAATGGTCAATTTGACTTTTGATGTACCAAACGGAGTGAAGTTGACTACACTACAATGGGATGACAATGCAAATTCAGTAAATTGCTCAATTCCAACATATTGAGAACTTTATAGAAATAAATAGCATAATGTATAGTTCAAATTGTTTAACATAGAAGCAAAGGGTTGGTGCATAACACCCATTGATTCAGAATTGGCGAATGAAAGGGCCCACGCAAATCCCATTCATTTCTGAATAGAACTAACTCTTTCCTTTGCAATCTCAATGTATTCATCGGAAATGTCAGTTCCAATGTAATTACGCCCATGTTTTACAGCCATCTTAGGGGTGGTCCCTGAACCACACATCGGGTCAAAAACCAAATCACCTTCATTAGTCCATGAGAGGATATGGTCTTCAGCCAATTTTTCAGGGAAAACAGCTGGATGTTGGAATGCGATTTTATCGCTAGTAGTCCCATGCATCCCAACAGCATAATCCCAAATATTTGCACGTGTTTTTGCGTCATTCAATTTCCCTAATGCCTTGTTGTTTACTCCGTCAGCCCCTTTGTTAAAAGGCATCATTTCCATACCTTGGCGAACGGTTTGGTCTGTAAGGGGATTGAATGCATTTGGCTTTCCTTTGGTGAATACATGCATGAATTCGTAACAGTTTGTATAGGCGTTAGAACGCATAAATGGTGTATTTTTTTTGCGATAAATCATAATATCGTGTACATTAAATCCCAATTCTTGAAAATATAATGCTTGTCGAAAACTAGTCAGTGAACGATTACCTTTGTGGGTTCGGTCTCCCACAACCCAAACTACAACGCCACCTTCCTTAGTGACACGGTACAACCCCTTTGCTATTCCTTCAAAATCAAATGAATACCCTTTGTAATCTCGAAGATTGTCATATGGTGGAGAAGTGACTGTAAGGTCAACTGAGTTTTCATCCATCTTTTCCATGAATTCAACACAGTTCGTAACTACGAGTTGATTCATTTCCATTCTAACACCAATTAAGGTCTTTCATAGGTGGCAAATGCCATATCAAACGGATTTTTCTCATCTGCCTTTCTTGTTTCACGGGTGATTTCCTCCCAGTCATCCCAGTTGATGTAAGGGAACCAAGTATCTCCACCACCAACTTTTGCCTTAACATGGGTTACTAGTAATCGGTCACAGCGATTGAGCATGGTTGCATAAATTGCACCACCTCCAATAACCCAAACCCAACCATCTATTCCTGCATCTATTGCTGAAACCTCTAGGGCATCTGTAATATCGTGAACAATTTCAATCCCTTCAACAAACCATTCCATATCACGGGTGAGAACCACGTTTAATCGACCAGGTAATGGCCTTCCAATAGCCTCGTAGGTTTTTCTTCCCATGATTATCGGACAACCCATGGTTGAGCGTTTGAAGTGAGCCAAATCTGCCGGAAGATTCCATGGCATGACACCGTCACGTCCGATCACTCCATCTTCATCCATTGCTACAATCATTCCTAACTTCATCTGTGTCACCTCATACGCTAATTGGAGCAGTAATATGTGGATGGTGATTATAATCCACAATTTCAATATCATCATAAGAAAAATCATCAATTTCAGTACACTCTGGATTGAGTTGTAGGCGAGGTAATTCTAGTGGTACTCTTCCCACCTGTTCCCTTGCTTGCTCAAGGTGATTTAGGTAAAGGTGAGCGTCCCCAATAGTGTGAATGAAATCCCCGGGTTTCAAACCACAAACTTGTGCCATCATACAAGTCAGTAAACTGTATGAAGAGATGTTGAAAGGTACTCCAAGGAATACGTCCGCACTGCGCTGATAAAGTTGACAAGATAATTCGCCATTGGCTACATAGAACTGGAAGAATGCGTGACAAGGCATTAGTGCCATATCATCTAATTCCCCAACATTCCAAGCAGATACAATGATTCTACGTGAGCCAGGGTTTTCTCGTAGTTGCGCTACTGCCTCTCTGATTTGGTCAACAACTCGGCCATCATTTCCTTCCCAAGCACGCCATTGCTTGCCGTAAACCGGACCAAGGTCACCATTTTCATCAGCCCACTCATTCCAAATTCGAACGTTGTTGTCAGTCAAGTAGCGTGTGTTTGTGTCGCCGGATAAAAACCAAAGAAGTTCGTGAATGATGCTAGGCCAATGAACCCGCTTGGTGGTAATTGCAGGAAACCCTCTTCGAAGGTCATATCTTGATTGATGGCCAAACACAGAAATTGTGCCTGTTCCGGTTCTATCATCCCGCTCTACACCCTCTTGAAGGATGAGTTTCAGTAGATGCTGATACTGGTCCATGCTGACGCCGGCATCAAGGGGGGAATTGACGCACTAAGAACAAATCGCTTCACTTTCCCCTTCCATGGGGTTCATGGCGCACCTAGTGCAGCGATAGTTGCGATACTTTGGTTAGTAAATTGGCGGTATAATTTACCAAGTTCTTCTCGGCGTTTTTTATCAGACATCCCCTCAATTTCTGCTACTGTGTCGTCATCTAAATTTGCGCCATCATCATGGCTAGCCCACTCATTCCAAGTTATTGGGCTAGCAAACTTTAGTTCAGTACGTTTCCAAGTTTTGGGCAGAAATGGCTCACCAGGTGCTAGGATATCCCTTGCACCATTTATCCCGCAAAAGACGACTGGAGTGTCAGGAAAGGCTGCTGCTATTCTAGCAATGCCGGTTTTCCCTCGGCTGAGATATGGTGGAGAGGCGTTCCTAGACCGCGTCCCTTCAGGAAAGATGCCAAGTGGCATTCCAGCTGCTAATACATCTGCAGCCCGAGCGATTGCATCATCCCCACCTTTCTGTCGGTCAGTCTCGACTTGGCCAGTAGCAAGCATCAATTGTCTCCAACCTGGTTTGCTAAAGTGTTCATTTTTTGCCAAATAAAACAATTTTCTTCTTGAACTAAAAATTGCGAGAACAGGGTCAACATGTGAAAGGTGGTTAGCAGCAACTATCAATGGACCTGTTCGAGGTATGTGTTCCATCCCAGAAATCTTCAATCTAGTGACGATATTGATGAGCGGGAAAACGAAGTTTAGCAAGCCGCTGTACAGTGGCGTAGGGGGTAAAGGGCGATTCGCAGGCTCTACCGCCGTGAGTTTAGCCAAACGAGCGCGACCATCAGCACTCAAATCACCCATACCCCATCCGTCTCGCTTGGGGGTTTTCATGGTTATTGGGCCAAGAGTCCCGACCGCGCTATTCTTGAAAGGGTGGTGGGTGGGGTGATACATGCTCACAAGGCGGGTAGTGGCACTCACTTTGTTGGGGTTACTCATACTCCCCCTTTGTGCGCCAGTTACTGCAGAATGGGAAGAAGATACTTGGCTCACTATAATAATTGGGCCAGAAAGGCTAGAACTAGGTGATGAATTTGGTTGCCATGGGATGGCTGGTAGTGAAACATCCGATTACGAATTAGAAATATCTCAGTGTAGGGATTATCTCACAGAGCGAATTAATGCCTCAAAATGGGGGGTCAATCCAATTTCATTAGGCATTGATTCTGAAAGGTTAGATGAAATTGATTCTGAAGCAATAATTTCAGCAGGGTTTGCAGTTTTAGATCAACAAATCTATCCACTTAATTCTGAAATCGAAAATTTATCATATAATGGTGGTTCATTGGAAAAGAATAGGCAAACAGTTGAGGACTTTCAAGCATTAATTGAAGATGGAGTACCCATGATTAATTTTTACTGGCTAGCGCGCGACCACGACGTGGTTGTTCGCCCTAATTCAGAATTGGTAACTTCTATAGAATCAACAACAGCATGGTTTTCGACATGGGGCGAGCACGCATCTTATCAAGCCACAAAAAGCCAATTCTCATTAGATAATTCATCATCTGATTCATGGTTAGTGACATTTGAAAGTGATTCAATTTCAAGCACTGGAGTGTATTGGGCTGTTCCTATAACAAACAAATTCTCAAACATCAATGCCGATGTTGTTTCAGTGAATTATGACGATATTGCGTTAGATGAATTAGAAATCAATTCTCCTCATTTGCAAACCGGTTGGCGTCAAGAGAATAATAGCCTAATTTTATCCTTGATGCCGGGGCAACAAGTTAGCATTGTTTTTGATACTTCAACAAATCCTGATACCAGCCAACAAACTTGTGACCGTTTCAATTGCCATACAGTTGCTATCACAGTTGCGGGAATCCACACCGATGATTTGTTTGACTGGTCTAAACGTTGGACTGATACCCCAATGAGATTCACTTGGCTAGTTGAGCCGCGTGAAGTGGCTCAATATGGTTGGATACTTCCGACTCTTGCAGTAATTGTTGCATTATGTGCTCCGGTCGCTATTATTTGGTTAGTGAAAAATGACCGTCGCGTTCAGCAAGCAGTTGCAGTTTTGGATACTTTAGATAATCTAAAATTCGAAGAAGAATAAAGTCCATGGCAATAATCATATTATATGGTCAATATTTATATGACTTCATTTCAATTCTGTTCGGGTTATCTCAGCACCAACTTCTCTTAGACGAGTTATGATCACATCTAAATCAGAGTAGTAATTATCTGGTGATTGAATACCTTCAATTCTCCCCTCTAGCAAAGCTTCACAAGCAACCAAAAACGGAATCCCAGTTGCTATCGCCATTGAAGGCCACAACCTATCAAGCGATTCATTAACTCCCGGGATATCAAACTCCCAACGAACTACTGGTCCCTTGTTTGGGGTGATGGTAATGTCCATGTAAGTAAACTCTGACCTATTGGTGGTGTAAGCCCATTCTTGTACAAGTGATAGTTCATCCAGTTCTCCGCTAGTTCGTAAGTCAAGGAACTTTTTGATGTGCCCTGGCCAGCGTACAGTGTATTCTGATAACGACTCACAAGTTATCTCAGGGTTGGTTAGCAGTGTTCGCAACCCGTCTGTGAGGAAAGCCTCCATTTCTCCGTGGTTCCCAGCGATGAACATGTGGCGGTCAGTAATCGCAGGTACTTCCTTTTCTTCGCCATCTATCCGGATTCTTGCAGGTCGAGTATATTCTTCAATAACGTCTGTTGGTGAGAAGGGGGCGCAATAACTCCATTCTGAATCAAGTTCGAGGGGGTTTCCACCAACGCGAATTTTTACTGATTTTAGAGGTGGTACTCCTTTTTGTTCTGAGATTACAACCATATTTGACACACCGGGGGCAATTCCACAATCGTGAATCATTGATGCCCCCGATTGTTTTGCAAGTTCGCCAAACCTATCGGGTGAATTATCTGAGAATGCTAAATCACAGACTTTCACTCCATTAGTAATCAAGTATTCACGGATAGAATCCCCAATTCTACCCGGAAGCAAGTTGAGGACTAGGTCATATTCGGATAGTTCGCAATCTTCTAAATGAGAGATAGCGTCCTGTTCAATTAATGTAAAAGACAGATTATTTCTGACTTTTTCCAACATCGGCACCTTATCATGATTTAGCGCAATAGCAGTGACTTCATGTCCACTCTTGGATAATTCATCACAAATGAATGAACCAACAAGTCCAGCACCATAAGATAGAATGCTGGCCATATCTTAGGTGAGGGGTGGCTAGTATATTTGATTTCAACAATGACTCTCTACGTGCCGTTACAGCCGTAGCATTCATGCCATTGATGCTTACGAGACCGGTTCGGGGAACAGATGGCAGGAGACGTTTCAATTGACCCTTGGTCATCAAGTCAGTCCACTGACTATGCTAGAATCATCCAACAATTTGGTCTAGAAACGGTAGACTACTCTATTTTACCCAATCCACACATGTTGCATCGCAGAGGAATTGTATTTGCTCACCGCGACTTAAATCTCATTTTAGATGCTCACTCTAGTGGTAATCCATTCGGAGTCCTAACTGGGCTGATGCCATCAGGAAGGATGCACCTTGGTCATAAGATGGTAATAGACCAAGTAAAATGGTTCCAAGAACAAGGTGCAGATGTATCAATCGCTGTGGCTGATTTAGAAGCCCACGCCACGCGTGGTCTTTCACTGGATGAATGCAGGCGAGTAGCTCTAGAAGAGTATGTGGCAAATTATGCTGCATTGGGTTTGGATGTCGAAAATACATCTGTTTATTTTCAATCTACAAGGCCTGTAGTTCAACGACTAGGTTTTACTCTTGGGAAGAGAACAAATTTGTCCGAATTTGAAGCAATTTATGGTTTCAAAGGTGAAACTAATCTTGCCCATGTACAGGCACCATTGGTACAAGCCGGTGACATTTTGCACCCTCAACTTGACGAATACGGCGGCCTAAGGCCAATTGTGGTGCCCGTTGGTGTAGACCAAGATCCTCACTTGAGACTAACGCGCGGCCTCGCTGGCAAGACTAACTGGTTCAATGTGAATACTAGAAAATCGGGCGGCTTGGTAATCGGTCTTTCTGTTCAGAATGAAAATTCTCAAGCCCTAGGGATAGGCGCAGATGGCAGAATTGACAAAGGTGTACGGCAATCTGTGTTTGGAAAATTATCGGCAATATTAGGTGATATTGGATTCAGTGACATTCGTGCGAATCCGAAACACGGTTCGATTGAGATTCCAGCAGCCACTAGCAGAGACCGAGATTTAATTCGGCCAGAACTTCTGAAATTAGAGCGCTCATTGGGTGGACTTGGTTTACTACAGCCTTCAAGCACCTACCATAAATTCGCAATCGGAATGACTGGGGATAAAATGTCATCAAGCCGTCCGGAGACAACAATTTTCCTAACTGAAGATGTACAAACTATGGAAAAGAAAGTCAAATCCTCATTTTCCGGTGGGCAATCGACTCTAGAAGAGCACCGCCGACTTGGAGGTGATCCTGATGTTGATGTTGCTTTCCAATATCTGAGATATTTCTTCGAAGATGATGATGACGCCCTCGCAGAAGTTGAAACTGGTTACCGCTCTGGAGAGATTCTCACAGGTCAAATGAAACAAATTTGTATTGACAAGGCCAGCGAATATCTCAGCCATCTTGGTGAGATGCGGCAACAAACAGCGCATATTGTTGATGATTTCTTAGCGGCCGATGCGCGTCTTTAGTTCACTTTACATCTTCTGAACTCATGATGATGGGCGCTGGGCCGGGGTCAAGTAGGGCAATCTCTTCAACAGACAATGCCCTTTTGATTGCATCATCGTGGCCAATAATGCTATGTCCTTTAGGGTCAAGTATTTCTAGAGAAAGGTCGCCAAGTAATTCACCTTTAGCCAGTGCTGTTAGAGCCATTTCAAGTTGAAACAATTTCTCTAAATTTTGCTCGTCATCATTTTCTCCACCCTCAATGTCAGTACGTATTTGTCGCATCATCATACGAATGATGTCAATAAATCGATTTACTACGCCTTCAACATTTGAAACGTATCCTGTGGATTGAGTCCCAGGGGATACTTCTAAATCTAATTCAGGTATTCTAACGGTGCCAGAAGAACCCCTTACAATTCGCGCTTGTAAGTGCTCATCTTTTTCTATAGACAAAGTGAATGAGAGTGCCCCCCGTTCTTCTGATGGTATGAAATCAGTTTGTCGCATCCCACATTTATCGCAACTAAGTGTGATCTGAGTGTGCTCACCAAAGTAAGGTATTTCAGATGACATTGATAGGAGTTTCAAACTACCTTCTGACTTACAAGTAGGGCATGGTAAATTAATCTCACTTTCCACCTTTTCACCTCACGGAGAGTGTTCGAATGATTCTTTTTCTAGGCCAGATACACCACTTACACCTGGAGGTAGAACAAGAACCCGGTTTTCCCCAAGTTGGACGAGAGAGCCACCTACATCTTTGACAATGAAGTTTGAGATTTGTTCAATTGCAGTCTCAAATTCAAAACCTCTGTCTATGATTTTTCCCAATTCAACAATTACTACTTCTCCCTCTGCAGCCCAATTGAATATGTCATCTAAACCAGTCACATCGTGTAACACTGCTCTGCGGATGACTAATTCACCGTCTATCCGAGGCACCGGTGCATCGGGGTATAGTGAGCCCAAGTCATGGTAAAGTTGCCCTGGTTCTGGGCGTGGCATATCGCCTTCAGAGGTACTGGGGATGTCAATCCAGCGGGGCCCGTCTCTATCATCCTCGGTCATTTCCACTATTCATCGGTGAAGGGCTTTCCACATAACCAATTTCCTGTTTTGATGTGGTAAGTGGGTGGTTAGGTTTAGTCGGGTTGATAAGGGGCCGATATTTCGCCCTCTATGCCGAAGCGGGGATTCTGCTTCGTGCGAATGTTCAAGAACGGGCGATTGGGAGGTAATGACATGGACGCAGAGATGACGGCATTGAAGACGGGAACTAGTACTATTGGGATATGCTTTGACGGCGGAGTAGTTGTGGGTGCAGATCACCGAGCAACTATGGGCCACTTTGTAGCCAACAAAAATGTACAGAAGCTATTCGCAATTGCAGATAATATCGCTCTCACAACTGCTGGTCTAGTTGGCCACGCTCAAGTCCTTTCTCGTGTTTTGGCTGCTGAAATAGCCATTTATGAGATGAAGCGAGGAGGAATGATGAAGGTGGAAGCAGCTTCAACTCTGACTGCAAATATTCTCGGTGGCAGGCCTTATTGGGTTCAATTATTGATTGCAGGAGTGGACGTTGATGGTAGCCATGTATACTCAATCGATTCCGCTGGTGGCTCCATATCAGACACTTACTGTGCCACAGGCTCAGGTTCACCATACATGTACGGGGTTTTAGAAGACCAATACAAAGACGGAATGACGGAGAATGAGGCATTGAAAGTCGCCGCAAAGGCACTTTTGGCATCAGCTCAAAGAGATGCGGCTAGTGGAAATGGTATGGATCTCTGTGTTATCACCATGGACAAAGGATTTACTTTACTCACTGAAGCACAAAAGTTGAAACTAATCAACTCTATTTGAGAATTGACATTAGATTCCCGGCAGTTAAACTGCCATCACCCTCTGTTTTGAGGAAGCCGGTAAACTGCGGGATACAGTAAACACTACGAGGTGTGAAAATGAGATTGACCTTTAAGGAAATCAGAGAGAAGTTGCTAGAGATGATGCCTAGTGACGCGGATTATGAATTTGATTTAGAAGCGGCTAGCATAGCGATTGTCACAAAAACTCCAGAAAAATTCAACAATTCCATGATTGGTGAGATGGCTAAGACGATAAAGAGACGAATTATCGTTAGGCCCCATGAATCTATTTTGATGAATCCAAGAGATGCTCAGGAATTAATTAAGAAAACAATTCCAAAAGATTCTCTAGTAATGAATATCTGGTTTGACCCTGCTATTGGAGAGTGCACAATTGAGTGTAAGGACCCTGCATTAGCAGTAGGAAAGAGGGGCGTACATCTCAAAGAAGTCAGAGACAAAATCGGGTGGCACACCAATATAATCCGCTCATCTCGTATGGACAGCAGGACATCTACCGACATTCGGAGATTCAGAATGGACAATTCAACCGACCGTAAGAAGGCGTTACGTCGTTTTGGAAACAACATCTACCGGCCAAAGAGGCCTGGTGAATCGTGGGTTAGGCTGACTGCTCTAGGGGCATACGGGGAAGTTGGTCGTGCAATGCATCTGATAACTACTAACGAAAGTCGAGTAGTCATTGATTGTGGTGCGAAGCCTGGGCGTGAAGAAACTTCTATGCCTTATTTTTCAGCACCAGAATTACTTCCACCGGAGAAAATTGATGCTGTAGTGATTACGCATGCTCACTTAGACCATATCGGTATGTTACCGGTATTATTCAAGTACGGATATCGTGGTCCAGTTTATTGTACTCCACCAACTCGTGACCTAATGCTATTGTTGCAATTGGATTTCATTAAGGTAGCCCAGTCAGAAGGAAGACAACCACCTTACACATTAGAAGATGTTCAAACAATGATGCTACATGTTGTAGATGTTGATTGGAATCAAACTACTGATATCTCACCTGACATTAAGATGACTCTGTATAATGCAGGCCACATTCTTGGCTCCTCCTCTGTGCATATGCATATTGGGGAAGGGTTGCATAATTTGGTAATTAGTGGAGACATTAAATACGAAAAATCGTGGCTTTATGATGCTGCAAATGTCCGTTTCCCGAGAGTAGAAACATTGGTTATTGAATCTACATATGGTGGGCCAAAATCATTCCAACCGTCGCGGTTAGAAGCGACTCAAGAATTGCAAGATATGATGAAACGAGTTCTAAGTCGTGGTGGTAAAGTATTCTGCCCTGTATTCGCAGTTGGCAGAAGTCAAGAATTGATGATTGCGATTGACCAATTATTCAAGTCTGGGGAGTGTGAACCCGTTCCAGTTTGGCTTGATGGAATGATCCAAGAGGCAACTGCAATTCATGCAATGCATCCTGATTATTTGAACCAAGAATTACGTCAATCAGTCTTGAAAGATGACGGGTCTAACCCATTTTCGTCTAAATGGTTCAGGAAGGTTGAGAGTAGAGACCAACGAGAATCAATCATCAACAACCCACGTCCTTGCATTGTTTTAGCAACTAGTGGAATGATGTCAGGTGGCCCGATAATTGAATACTTGAGAAATTGGTGTGGAGAACGCCTCAACACCCTTTGTTTTGTTGGTTATCAAGCAGAAGGTACACTTGGCCGACGCCTCAAAGATGGCTTCAAAGATGTACCAATTAGCGATGGGGGCCGGGGAACTGAAATGGTCAGAGTCGAGTGTGATTTAATCATCATTGATGGAATGAGTGGTCACTCAGACCGACGTCAACTCATGGAATATGTAAACCAGATGAATCCAAAACCAAAGTTCATTATTGTTCACCATGGTGATCCAAAGATATCTAGTCAGTTCCGGAAAGCATTGCATGAGACTTACCGGATTCGAACCGTCGCACCTTCAAACTTAGAGACAATCCGTTTAGCCTAACTAAGAATACTCAAGTTGAACTTTGTCAATTTGTTTTCCAAGTATGTAGAGCACTAGGCCTGAAACCAAAGAGAGTACGCCTATGAAGGTGACAGCGAAGGCCGCTAATGCAACCCCAATGCCGACAGTATCATGGGGACCGCCAACATCAATCAATGCAGTGGCCATCTTGTACCCTACAGTGAAGAAAATAATACCAGGCATTCCAAGAACAATAAGAGGGTGTTTAGATTCAAGCATCCAGTAGAATAGTTGTGCAAAACGCGAGGCACTTGTCAACGATTCCAATTCTTTGCGAACTGGCGTGTGATCCAATTCAATAATTCTAACTCTAAGTTCGCGCGGGAGATCAGCAGGCTTGCCACTATCATTCGCTTTTGAGAGTGCTCGTAACCCGTCTTTGGTGAAGGCACAAACAGAAATCGCAGCATCTTCATATGAATACGAAGCGATTGTAATCACTTCATTTGAATCAGGGACGTTCTCAGTACGTTGATTTACGCTTCTATGTTTGAAGGCGATATAGATGTCATTTCGGCTACGAGCTAGAGCAATGTGCCGCGGGAGGTTCTTCAGTTTCCAATCCTTGTCTAGTCCGATTGCAACTGTATTATCAGTTTCAGGCAAGTCCATTGCAAGTAGGGTGCGAGCTATGCTTGGAGCATGAGGTGGGCCATCATGGACCACAAATATCCCCCCTGCTTTCTCAACCATCTCACGTTGTTTTTCATCTTCACCCAAGGAGATGACAACGACCTCGTCTACAAAATCAATACCTCGGCTAACAGCAGAGCCGAGGCGAAGCGATTGTTCCCGAGCAACAAACACTAATCGCATGCTTCCCAACTCTTCGTCGCGCCGGTCTAAGGGTTAATGATTCGCCTTGTTAAGTGGCAAAAAGGTGGAACTCATTGAAAGACCGTCTCCGCCGCCACCGAATTAATGCGCAACGGATGGCGGGTGGCAGTAGTAATGCCTGCATTCAATGAACAACTGCAAATAGAGTCAGCAATCAAATCCGTACCACCATGGGTAGATTCACTGATAGTAGTAGATGATGGCTCAACGGATTTGACATATCAAAAGGCCACCTCAGTACTTCCTGAGTTTGGGAAAATCGTCAAAACCACTGGCCTTGGAGTAGGAGGGGCAATCGCTCGAGGTTACGCAGAGGTGATTTCTCAGTTGGACGCTGATAATGTTAGCACTAGTGACTGGGCGGTTGTGGTAATGGCAGGTGATGGACAAATGGACCCACTGGATATTGACAATCTACTCGCTCCTTTGACAAGAGTGCCGTTTGTCAAGGGTGATCGTTTCTCACACCACGAAGGGTTAGGGGAGATGCCGAAAAATAGGCGTCTTGGCTCATGGGTGTTGGGAAAACTAACCTCTCTCGCTAGTGGTCGTGAGGTGAATGACCCACAGTGTGGTTACACTGCAGTTACTGTTGATGCATTGCGGCAATGGGATTGGGTTAGCGAGTGGCAAGGATATGGATATCCAAATTGGTGGTTACTCAATATTGGTGCTGATTCAATACCTTTTGAATCAGTACCGGTAAAATCAGTTTATCGTGACGAAAAGTCGGGGATTAAAGTCTTCAAGTTTTTGCCACAAATTTCGTTTCTACTGTTAACGGGGTTATGGCGTAGGGGATGGGATTGGTATGTTAGAGGCGAAGGGAAAACCCCGATTACTTCACGACTTGCAGTATCTTCAACGTGGTTTGCGTCGTTATTGCTACTACTCACATTACCGATGCTGGTTTTGCTTGACCCACCTTCATTAGCGCTAATTCCAGCATTATTTGGCTTGTTGGCAGTTACTTGGAAATTGGACCAAAATGAAGTAGCGCGCCGGCTCAATAGAATCTGAATACAAAATAGAGATGGGCCCGTCCGGATTTGAACCGGAGTCTAAGCGTCCCAAACGCCCAAGCATAGGCCAGGCTAACCCACGGGCCCCAACAACGCTTCGACCTGCCTACCTTTCAAGAACCTATTTATTCAAGCCACTTCCATTCCGTTGTGGTATCACGCATTAGTAATCCTTGAGATTCTGCCATATCAATCAATTCTTGAGCATCAGGTAGCACTATCCGTCTTCTATTCAACTCATTTTGAACTGTGGCAATGTTGAGCTTTCCATCCTCGTCAACTAGGTTACTCAGAAGTTTTAGCAGAGCAGGTGCAGAGGCACTATCTTCTTGGTAATCTTGATAATCATCTGCCTTGATTTTCCGCTTCATTTCATCCCTTAGTTCTGGAGGTACATTGGCAAGAGATACCTTTTCCCTAAGGTCTCCACTATTTTTTGCGCGCCCAACTACGGGGTATTCTCCATGCTCACCACATCCCGGGCATAAGAATGATTTGTCATTTCTTAAACTACCAAAATGCCGCTCACAAGATATGCAACGAATTACCAAAAATACTCGCGGTTCTTCAGTCATTAACGGGTCCTCATAATTAGAAAGAGAAGTCACCGCTATTCGTTCTTTTTGAGGGGCGGCTCGCTCCAGCACCTGGAGTGAAACCTGCATCAGCACTCTTCGTGAGTCCGCCTCTGACCCTTCCAACAGGTCCCGATTGCATCTGCATGGTGTCTGGTAAGATTAGTGCTGCTAGAGCACAACCATGGTGGTCCTTAGCCGCATTTACTTCATCAACCGCGATTTCATGTTTTACCACTTCAAGGTCACGAGATGCCAATTTCCGCTTCAAATTCATTTTGAGCATCAATTCTGTTTCTTCGTATGATTGGTCAGTTGATAGTGTTGCAACGATTGAACATTCGTCACCTTCAGGAGTGACGCATTGTGCCCATGCAACACCTGCTGATGCTATGCCTCCATTGTATGTGTATGACTCCGCAATATGGCATTCCACAAGAGAACCCATTGCAAGATCTTCTGGAGGTGATGGTTCAAATCCCATTGGCAGCATTGCACCTTCCATGCGTATGAGTCTTGAATCACCAAGGCCTAATTCAACTAAACATTGGTCAAAAGCATCTTCTTTTGTATCACCCCATGGTGCTACTGATGTCATCAACCAACCAGTACAGGAGCCCTCTGCTCGTCTGCGCCCTGTATCAACATTGAAGTCCATGAGAGTCGCAGATGGGTTGGGTTCATCAAGTGGCCGGCGAATCGGTTGCTTATGCAGTGGCGCCGCCTCGCACCAGCCTTGCTTGTTGTCTGCCTAATGTTGCTAGTAGTTGCATTGAAAACTCAAGATGCTGGTGGAATATCTCAAGAGGCATTTGCCGTTTTACTGATTTTGTTTATTGGGATGTTCAGTTTTATTGTATTATCAGCACCAGAATCCAATGAAAAACATGAGTCAGTCACATCTTTCAAAACTGAACAAACAACATCCAGCAGTTCTCAGTTGTCAGAGTCTGCTTTACCAGACCCGTTAGATGAAGGGTTCGACTCGCCTCTAATGTGACAACCTAAAATCAAGTTGTTTATGTCTTAACTCTCAAGGTGTGACTCTTCGTGAGTCGCGTGGAAAAGGGATCACTTCACGGATATGGTCTGCACCTGCTAACCAAGAGCATACTCTGTCAACACCCAGTCCAAATCCACCGTGTGGAACGCCACCATATCGTCGCACGTCAATGTAAAATTCGTATGCATCGCGTGGAGTTCCTTCCTCATCGATGCGCTCGAGAATCTCTTTTTCACTCCAGGTGCGCTCGCCTCCTCCGATTATCTCTCCATAACCTTCGGGTGCTAGGAGATCATGGCATAGGACATACTTCGGGTCATCTGGGTCCGGCCGATGGTAGAACGGCTTTGCAATTCTAGGGTAGTGTGTGAGGAAATGAGGCACATCAAAATCTTGGGTTAGAATTTTTTCTTTCGAATAATCCAAATCTTGTCCCCATTCAATATCAACACCCATTCCTTGTAGTGTTTCAACTGCTTCATCGTATCTAATTCTTGGATAAGGATTGTCAGCATATCGTGCAACGAGGTCTAAATCTCTGCCAAGGGTTTGCAATTCATCAGAGCGTTCGTCAAGTAAGGTCGAGGCGATGTTACGGACTAACGACTCTCCATGCTCCATAATATCTGCATTACCTCCCCAAGCAATTTCCATTTCAGCATGCCAAAATTCTGTCAAGTGGCGTCTAGTCCTACTTTTTTCAGCTCGGAATGATGGTGCAATCGTGTATAGTCTTTCAAGCGCAGGCATTGCCGCTTCGGCGTATAGTTGCCATGATTGGGTGAGATACGCCTTTCGCCCAAAATATGGGACTTCAAACAGAGTTGAACCGCCTTCAACAGCGCCAGCAACAAAATTTGGTGCGTGATACTCAATAAAGTCGAGTTCCCTAAAGTAAGAATGAATGGCTCCAAAAACCGAAGAACGGATTTTCAACATTGTTGTCATTCGATTAGTTCTCAGATAGAGATGGCGGTTGTCCAACAAGAATTCGGTTTCCCCGCCTTCAGCACCTTCCATCGCTGACTCAGTAATTGGAAATGGGCGGTCAGCATTCACAGCCCCGATAATTTGGCCACCTGTAACCACCATTTCATGGCCACCAGGGGCTCTTTCATCGACATTGATTTTACCGGTGATAGTCACACTCGCTTCAATCAATGCGCTTTTCAAATTTTCAAAACAATCATCGCCAACATCATTTCTCTTGATTACACACTGAATAATCCCAGTAGAATCACGTAATACAAGGAACCAGATATTGTTTGAACCACGGGTCCGATGCACCCATCCTTTCAACTCAACTTCTTTGCCATCATAGGTGCCATCATGTACATCACCAATCCACACATCTTTGGCCACAGTCAACCACCCTTGGCTTTGCGAATCACTACTTCCATTTTAACCGAGCCCTTACAACGGCGGAATACATCTATTCGTGAGTAGCATGGCCTAAGTTCTCCATGACTGATATCCCACCGAGGTCATCTTCCCGATTAGCGGTCTACGCGGTTGGTGGAAATGCACTCTCAGACCCTGCTCTAAAGGGGGCGGAGGCGCGTAGTGCAGCGGAGGAAATTATGAATGATGTCCTCGAGGATGTAGTTGACCTATTAGAGGCCGGTATCCGAGTTGTTCTAACACATGGCAACGGTCCACAGGTTGGTGAATTGTTGTTAATGGAAGAATCGCTTTTTGATCGTAGAAGAGGTACCTCATCAAATTTCACACCACAACCACTCGGCCTAGACAATTGGGTAGCGGCAACTCAAGGAACTCTTGGGCATGAGATTGCTACTAATCTTGAGAACATCCTACGTGCAAGAGGTAGGCATGAACAGGTTGTGACTTTACTTACGCGGGTTGAAGTTGATGCAAATGACTCTGCATTTAATTCGCCAACAAAACCCATTGGCCCAATCATTGATGATTTAGATACTGTTCCAAGTAATTGGGAAATTGGAATTACTAATGCTGATGCAGGACCACGCCGCGTTGTTGCATCGCCAAAGCCAATTTCAATAATTGATTCAGATGCGATAGAGACTCTGATTTCTGCTGGTGCAGTGGTATTATGTGCTGGTGGAGGTGGGATTCCTGTGGTTTCTAGTAAGAGGGGTATACAAGGAGTTGAAGCCGTGATTGATAAGGACCGAGTAAGCGCTCTGTTGGCTGTGTCATTAAATGCTGACTTTCTATTTATTTCAACTGCAATAGATTCGGTGAAATTAGATTTCGGTAGTGATAATGAGCGTAATATAACCACCATGTCAATTTCCGAAGCCAACCAATATCTAGAGGACGGACAATTTCCAGTTGGGAGTATGGGGCCAAAGATTGAAGCCATGCTATTTGCCAAACAAAATGGCTCTGAAATGTCTGTATCTCTATGCCAACCAGGTGATGTCATCGAAACAATGCGAGGGGCTGCTGGGACCACCATAACAGAATGAGTCCAACTTTTGAACTGGTTATTTTCAAATCAGTAATTTGGCGGGCCACACGGGGTTCGAACCCGCGACCGACGGATTAAGAGTCCGTCGCTCTACCTGACTAAGCTAGTGGCCCGCCTTGCCGGGCGTGCCACCCCTATTTGACGGAAACGGATGTAGGAAATCAAGACAGTCTACCGTTGGGTTTGATTCTCACTTCAGTTCCAGCGTTTGAACCGATGATGACCACATCTGCCATGTTTGTGAATAGCCCGACTTCGACAACTCCAGCAACACCACGAATCTGTGCTTCAAGGGCTACAGGGTCAGAAATTGTAGGGCCGAACTTGCAATCAATGATGAAATTCCCATTGTCGGTGATTAAAGGTTGATCACCACCTCGTCTAGTTGCTGGTCCGGGGCAGAGATTTTGCAAGTGTCTAGAGGTGATTTCCCAACCGAATTGAACGACTTCAACAGGCAAAGGAAATTCTCCTAAAGTAGGTACATCTTTGCGCGGGTCTGTCACGACAACCATTGAATCTGACACTTGTGCAACAATCTTTTCTCGGGTGAGGGCACCACCTCCGCCTTTGATTAAATGAAATTTAGAATCGAACTCATCTGCCCCGTCTATAGTTACTGACAAGCGTCCAACTTGGTCCCATTCAAGTAGTGGGATCCCAAGACTTCTAGCCAATTTTTCTGTTTCAATGCTAGTAGGGACTCCTCGAATATCCAGCCCTTCTTCAGCCATCCTTCTGCCTAGTTCAATCACGGTGTGTTTTACTGTTGACCCAGTACCAAGTCCTACATCCATTCCACTCGTCACAAAATCGCAGGCTGCAATGCCTGCAGATTGTTTAGCCGCCTCAACCTCATCCATTGCTCTCAAACCCCCCGGTGGGCGGGGGGAGCATATCATTTTGGGCTAAAACATGCCTGAATGGTCTGTAACCTTCCGCCGAATCATTGACAAACCTAACCATGTTCTCTGAACATGATGCGGCGTAGTCCAAGGCCCTGTCTTCCCGCCGCATTTCTTTTCCTAATTTTTGTCATATCTTCTTTGGCACCATTGTTGATTGAACCCACAACTCTTCCAGGTGCCGTCAAAAATATGGAGACTGGATTGAATGCACCAACTACTGTTTCTGTGGTTAGTCACCCTGATGGCACCTCAAATGCGTTGCAATTAGAAGTCCCAGTTGACCATGCCGTTACGGGACTTGGCCTTTCACTTGGACCCCACATTTTACCTCGGACAGAGTCGGTTTCATGGGATTCGGTTTCAGATTGGAATATGTCTGGATCCATTACGGATGGTGTTAATTTCAATGGCACAGAAGGAATGAAGGTCCAACCAAGGGAAATTGGTTGGGATTTTGAATATCCAAATAGCGCCGCATTCGCTGCTTCAGGTTGGACAATGGGTACAGGTTGGTATTGGGGATATGATTCAAGCCTAGGTCAAAACGGTGGCGTTCATGCTGGGACCAAAGCGATTTACACATACAATGGAAATTACCCAAATAATGTCCCTTCTTCAGGATATTTTGCGACATCACCGGTTGTTGATTGCAGTTCTTGCTCAGGTAGTTGGCAATTGAAGTACTGGAAGCGTTTGGGTATTGAATCATATTACTATGATGACGCCCAAGTCCATGTTAAAAATCAACAAGGGAGTTGGGTGACGGTTTGGGATTGGAGCGGAGGTTCAGTAAACCCGAGCACTTGGACGCAAATGTCTCACGATATCTCAAGTCATGTTAATGGAAACTCTAATCTTCAGGTTCGATTCAAACTTGGAAGAACTGATGGTTCGGTCACATACACCGGTTGGAATGTTGATGATGTTGAATTCAAACCAGCAGGAGCTGGATTAGGAACGGGAGCGAATTGGACCTCTCCGGCTTTTGGTCCCTCTGCCACAGGTTCATTACAATCTCAAAAAGGCGCATATGGTTTGATGAGTATTGATGCAACAGTTCCAACCGGCTCATCTCTTACTTGGACTATTCTTGATGGTATTTCGAAACAGCCAATCCCGGGCTATGAGAACATCAACACATATGTTCACGATTTAGGTGGGATTGACTCTGAAAAGCACCAAACATTAAGAATTAAATTATATTTGAATCAGCCCACTGGGGCTAGTTCACCAATTGTTCATGGGGTACATGTCCAAGGAAGATACGTGTCATCATTTAACTCAAATCCTGGGTGGACTGGAAGCCTGAATTGGGATGGTAACTCTTACCCCGGCAGTGGAACTATTGATTCTCCAATTCTAGAATTAAGGCGGCCAATTTCAAGAATACGGACAGATGTAACATCATCTGGTTCTGGTATTTGGCAGATGAAAATAAATGATAACGCATGGGCTAATGCACCTCAAGGTACCTGGCAAACCCTGTCTACTTATTCCCACAAAGTACAATTTCGTTGGACAGGTAGTTCATCATCTTCTGACTTAAGGGAAATAGATATCCAAATTGATACTGGCGGGATGCCTGAATTACCAAGAATAGATGTTGGGGAAGATGGAATAACTGAGTGGAGTATTGACAACCCTAGTATTGGGAAATGGGGATGGCAAGATAGGCTTTCAGACGGTGCCTATTCGAAAGATTTTACTTGGACTACATCCGGTACAAAGCAGATAGGTGTTTGGTTACCTAAAGATGGCCTTGATGCGATGAGTTACACACTTTCCCCATCTTCTTCAGGGGTTGAAAATCTTTCTACTAGCCTAACTATTTCAGGCACAGAAGTGATGAGTAGGGCAATTGGTACTACTAGTGCAGTTAACCTAGTGGTTATGACGCCAGGAGAAATTATTGACATCAATTCTTTGCTCACAAACAGTACATCAATTTGGCCATCTCCTGGGATTCAAACTGGAATTGAGTATGTTCAAGCAGTATTTTCTGTAACTAGTAATTATGGTGGCGTTCAACTTGGTGGTATTGCAGCAGTACACCATCCAACCGCCTACTTATCGTATGATTCAGGGGATGGAATGGTTTGGGCTGTTAATGATGTGATACCATATAGTACAATATCCGGTGGCTCAAAATTTGTCCCACTTACTGTACAAATGAGTAATCCAGGTTCCCTTATTGCAACTATCACTTCACTAAATTATAGTAATGAAATGACCACTGATTCGTTGACCATTTTGAATGGTACGACTACCCTTGCCCCATCTAGGCAATGGATTGAGGTTAGTACCACACACACTGCACCTGCAGGAACGGTTGCCGCTGTCCAGATGGATTTGATTGGAACAATGCATCAAGTCAGGATGCTTTGTCAGAATGATGGCACCCTAGCAATTGTTCTCGGTTCAGTTGATGCAGAGATGGTTCAGTGGAAGCAGGGTGATGGTTGTGAAATGAATATCAACGGTTCTGATGTTGATAGTATGATGAGGTTCCGATTGAATGCATCCTGGGATGATGATCCAAGTATGACGATGAAAGTCAGATTGGTGTTGATTGATGGTAGAAGAAGTGTTCCGAAGTTGCAAGCTTTCGGAGTTGGGCAAAACTTGGCCATTGAGAATGATGTGGAGGTCGTCTCGTGGGAAATGTACAACCAACACGGTGATCCTATTCCTACAAATAGGCAGTATCTTCAATCAAACTCACCTATTACAATTAGTGTTGACCTTGGGTTCCCTGGAATTGACCGATGGCTCGCCCCAAGAGCCGGAGATGTGGCGGTTAGGGTGTTTGAAAATGGTGTGGTAGTTGCTAATAGCACATCATTAGTTAATGGCTCTATAGATTTTAGCCTAAACACACCTCTTAGTTCACAACCAGTAGAATACAGGATAGATGCCTACACTTTGTATCAACAAGAAAATACATCTTCAATCACATTGAATAGGACATATGAAATTGACTCATTAGCGCCAATGGCCATTAATCAGAACATTCGTAAATTTGACCACCTAGAACATTCTTTGAACCAATTAATCAAGGTAGAGATATATGATAGGCCAGTACTGCCAGACGATCTTTCTCTGATGTTATGGAGGGATTGGGTTGATGATTTCAATGCTGATGGTAATCCAAATGCCACTGAATTCATTGAATATACAATGCAGAGTCCATCAAACACGAGTCAAGCACAAGGTAATTACTCATTTTCATTTGATGATACTGATGGGCCTAACGGGGGAATAGTTGCTGGCTACATCAGTGGTTCGGATGCTGCTGGAAATGAAATCACTCGTGGTGGTGGACCAGGAGTAGATGAGCAACTATTCACTTACCAATTGGCACAAGATGGTGCGCCTTGGATAGTTGGGCAAGGTGGATTCGTTGATGGTGACCATAGTTGGTTACATCCGGCAATACTGTATGAAATTGTGATTCCATTCGATGAACCAAATGGTTTGGCTGATTTGGATTATGTTCAATTTCAACTCGCAAGTAATTCAATTGTTGACTCATTAGAAGTTCTTTGGAATGCGACAACAAACCGATGCAACGGCACCGGACAATATCTGATTGTTAGTTCATGTCATATCCATGCACGTACTGGTGAAATCACACCTTTCAGCAGTGAATTGGAATTACGCATGGAATTCACTCTTGATTGGGGGCTTTCTCTTGAGAATGACCTCCGGCGTGCTCCTGCGATTACTGTTAGAGATAGGGGGGGAGCAGAATCATGGTTAGAATTGCCACAATTGCGATGGCGCTACTCACCTAATTTAGCAATTTCATCAGATAGCATACTTTTGGAATCTGAAGGTGGGACAATAATTGACCAAAGCGTTTGGGTGAAACCAGGTACAGGATTAAACATCTCAGGGCAAGTGACTTTTGTGGAAACTGGCTTAACACCTACTTTACCGTTTGATGTGTCAATTCTACTTGATGGTCAGAGGTTAGTAACTTCCACCATAAATGGATACTTTTTGTCTCAACTTACTGCGCCGAGCGAATCAAAAAGCCACGCTCTTTCCTTTGAATTGACAGGGCTTCCTCCAGAAGCTGTAGATGCAACTGATCCGACCGAAACCTTGTTTTGGATAGAGGTTGATAGTAATCCACCTTTGCCCGTATCTATTGATGCACCTCGTGAAGGGACACATATTCTCTTAGCAGATTTATCTGAAGTTAGAATTGAGTTACGACTTTCTGAACAAGAAAAACTCAATCTTGATTCTCTGCAACTTTTCTTCAAAGTTTCTTATGCTAGTTCGCTAAATGGTGCGGCATTGATTGAAGGTTCATCTCCTATGAATGTGTCTGGCTCACCTGTTGGGCAATCAATCGCTGCTTCCGCAACTTTTGATGTTGCAAGTCGTCTACCTGAAGATTCTTTCTCGGATGCATTAGTCTTGTCAGTTTGGGTTAAAGGAAGTGACTTAGCAGGTAATGGAATGCAGTCTTCTACACTGTTCAATAGCGGTTCTTCACCATTTGCATCATGGGATATTGAGCACCTTGCGGCAGATATTGAATTAACTCAAGTCACATATTCTCGAAGTGGTGACCTTGAAATTGACCAGACAACAATGGTTACGATAGAATTCAGAAACAGCGGTTTTGCTACTGGCAGCATGAAATTCTTTGCTTATGAAGTGGGTAGAGATGGAGCGAATCGTTCACTAACTCCAGTTCCAATATCTGTTGTTGTGCCGGTCGATGAGAGATTAACCTACGATATTGATTGGATTCCAGAGACAAAAGGTGAGAGATGGGTCGTAATCACACTAGAGGATGGTAGTTCACTTGAAGGAAATCATATCAATATCAAACAGACAGGTAACGACGAGGCACTTTCAGGGGTGCTTGAAGGTGTTCCAATGTCTTGGTTAGTCATTATTGCAGTGCTATTACTGATTCTCACACTTACCGTTTCATTGGCTTTACGATCAGGTGGTTCCTCAGAATCGTCTCTTGACGGCACGGATGATTGGGACGATGAGTGGGAAGATGATAAGAAAACAGAATCCACTTATGCTAGCCCATCTGAAGCAATGGCTGGAGTTCAATCACCAACCCCTGATTATCAGAATCAGCAAACTTGGGGTCAAGAACAGGTTGGATATCATCAGCAACAAGTCCCACAGGTGAATAATCAACAATATCCATCCCAACAACAGCCCTCTCAACAACCTGTTCCGCAACCTACGGGACAGCAATCTCAGCAGTGGACTGAGGCTCAGTGGCAAGCCTACCAACAACAATATCAAGAATATTATCAATCAGGTGGACAGCCCCCCCCATCAAGTTAATTTGGCGATTCCATTGAAGGTCTTGACCTAATCATTGGTCCAATATTTCAGTTCTATCAATCCGTTCCCTTGATAGCAGAGTGGCTGGGTCGTTAGGGTTGCGAGGGAGTAGGAGGGCTGCTGACAGTGTACGACACTGAGGAAAGTCCCCTCTCCACCATGCAGGTGCCCCGATTCATTTCGGGAGTCCGGAAGGGCTGGCTCTGCTTAAGCAACGAACCGGTGCAGTCGAGTACTGTGAATCCGAAAGGAGGAGATTGTCTGTTACCGGCTGAGACGAGCAACCGCGCTGGTGCAAGTCCAAACAGTTCTGTTGACGCGTATGGAAGAGGAACGGGTAGGACGCTAAGTTGAATGCAGCTAACCGAAAGGCGAACAAAAAGGGGCTTACTCCCTACTCCCTCGCACCCTTTCTTTAACAGATAAATGGTAATTATGGGCTAATTGTCTCTAATTACAAAGGCCATACAGTAGGTAATCCCATGATGTCAATGGATGCTTACTTTGACTCATCTGTTAATTCAGAATCATTATCAATAGGTGTGTGATTAGGTATTTTATTTAATTCTCTTTCAACTTCTCTTGTTGAGATGGTCGATGGATCGTGCCACATTCGTTGCTGATTCAACCCTCCTCCTCTAGTTCTAGTATTTCTCAAAATAGAACCAATAGTCATAGTGATACCAATAATGATTAGTATCGCTAAAAGATAGTTCACAGTTTGAGATGATTTCCACGATTCGGTTTCAATAGTATTTTCATCCCCTTCATCTAATTGGTCAGATGAAGTGTTTTCATCAATTTGAGTCCCAGAATCTTCAACGTCAACGGGGGCTGCAGGCCAGTAGAAAGTAACTCGTTTCTCTGCCCATGAAGAGAGATGTTCAATCCGAAGTACTGCTTCAAATTCTCCTTCATGTGGTTCAATGGTAAGGTCAAACACCCTCTCACTTTGGTTTTCCAAATTTTCAGAAAGAATAATCGTTCTGAAAATGCAATTCTTTTCGCAACTGAAGTTAACCCGAATTATTGCCGAGTCATCATGACTGTTAGGCCAGTGTATCACTTCAATACCAATTGACATGCTTGGGCAACCTCTGATTGAACCAAATGAAAATGGGCAGTCATCAAGTGCATCGTTTCGTCCATCATTATCGCTATCTCGTTGACTAGGGGAGCAACCTTCTAAATTTGCTATTTCATCATTTGGCGTTAGGTCACAGATATCTATCAAATCATTTACTCCATCAAAATCGCTGTCTAATTGAGAAAGTGCGCAACCTGATTCATCAACAGTTGTTCCTGTGGGGGTATCAGGACATTGATCAATTAAATCATTCACTCCATCAGAATCGCTATCAATTTGAGAGAGGGAACATCCAGTTTGGTTTACATCTACCCCTGATTCAGTATTAGGACAGGAGTCTAAATGATTCATCACACCATCCCAATCACTATCAATCTGGTTTTCTGCACATCCTACGATGTTTACACTCCAGTTGGTGTCTGTGTTAGGACAAGAATCTACATCATCTGTGATAGCGTCATCATCAGTATCCTTTTGATAATCAGCACACCCATAAGAGTCAACCCCAATTCCCATTGGAGATGTATTTGCACAGATGTCTTCAGCATCATTAACCCCATCTCCATCAGTATCCTTCTGATAATCAGAACAACCATTCTCATCTACAGTAGCGTTAAGGGTTGTACCTGGACATTGGTCAATCAAGTCATTGACTCCGTCATTATCACTATCAAGGTCCACTAATCTGCATCCAAAGTGGTTTACAGCATCACCGATTGGGGTGAAGGCACAATTATCTGAACTATCTTCAATCCCATCACCATCAGTATCTGGTGTGCCAAGTTGCTCATTTACATACATGCCCAACAGCAAATGTGTAGTTCCGGTTGGGTGAATATTATCAAAGAAAATAAACTCATCAACAGTCGGTTCAATGTAGTCGTTTGAGTCACAGGTGAAGCCGTCATGGTGACATGCCGCATGAGTGACATTAGAGAATCCATAGAATGAACTATTCCAGTAAATAGTTTCAAACATTTCAAAGATGTTGATTACTTGAATACTAATATTAAGTGCACTTTCTCTTGCAACCATTGCTGTGTCAAGTTTTGCATTGAAATCAATCATTCTAGCATTGAGTGCTTGTTTATCGCTGTCAGTTTCTCCTGAATAGGTGGGGGTTTTCTCAAGCGGTGGCATATTTAGGACAATTACATCAGAAGCACCGTTAGATGCTAGAAGATTTACGTGATCAATAAGGTAGTTCACTACTTTCTGTGTGTCTGTTTCTCCGCTGTTCAAGAAATTGTTTCCACCACCCCATACTGCTACTTTTTCATTAGGTCCAATCCAATAGTTGTTGGTTCAATCTGTTTGCCAAGGTTTGGGATGACAAAGAAGTTCAACCCTTCGCCTGCTTCAGCTCCACCAAATGCACGATTTGACCCCAGGTTACTACCTGTGCCCGGTGAAATTGAAAGACCCATTTCCAAAGCAACATATTCATTCCACATTGGCCCTGTGGAAAATCTCCCCCCGTAGTAAGGAGGTGATTCTGGGGTTCCGTAAGTTGCTTTCGAATTACCCATATCACTCAATGAATCTCCGAATATTAGTAAATCTGAGTGGGATGGGGATATTACGGTTTGAAAAATGATGAACTTTGTTTCATCGGTATCTATAATTTGGCTGCGGTTGTGGTCCCATAATTTGACTTTCAATGTGTATTCGTAAGACCCATTCCAGATTTCAAAAGCGGCGATGGAAAATGGAATCGACCCATTTTCTGTAGGGAAACCAGTCCCATTACCTGAAAACATCAAAGTTCCATTGTTGATGTAACCGGCATAAAAAGTGTAATCGTACTGATACAGATTACTTGTCGTATTGTCAATTCCTTCCCAAGTAATATTCCAATTAATGAATTCACCCGTTTCAAATGCGTGAACATTAGCGAGAGTGCCATAACTTTGTATTTCAATTGAAATCACTTCATTACCAGTAATTGCTTTTCCAGTTGTAGCTGAAATTGTGTACCCGGTTAAAGGTAAGATTAGCAACATTATCAGGCACAGCGCGAAAAATCTTGCACGAGGGCTATCGGTTTCTCCCACGCCCACCATAGGTGGGCGGATGATGTTTAACTTGCCGCTTTTATGTCATCCCGTTAATTCCGCATCCATTGTTGACTCTGAAAGAGTAGCAACATTGTCATAATCCTGCCAATTTCCTTCACCTTTTACCCACGCAATAATTTGACGATAAGCCACAATCATTGCTGGGAGAAGGATTGCACTAGTTAGCAACGCAAGGAAAATTAAAATCATCATCAGGGTGAAGAAATTCCGTAATCCCGGAATCGCTAATGTTAGACCAGCAGCCAATCCAGCGGTGGTTGTCACAGTTGTCTCAAAGATAGTCTGTCCAGTCCTTGCAACGGCTTTGACTATACCACCAGGTGTCTCGCCTTCTTCCCTAATGCGATCCATGACGTGGATAGAATCATCTACTCCAATTCCAAACACAATGGTACTAATCATCGCTGTGAATACATTCACATTCACATCCCCCCCTCGCATTAAAAGTGGTTGCCAAAGAACTACGACACCAACAGCAGTCATCGTAAATATTGCAAGTCTAGGACTTCTAAACAGAATTGTCATGGTGATTAATAGGACAACCATTGTGGCAATAGTTGCATCCATTTGAGCATTATGTACCCCTTTATTTATGTCTAATGAAACCGGGAGGCCACCAGTCAATAACGAGTTTTTCACCCCTTCAACACCCAGTGCATTACATGATAATGCGTTGTCACACCCACCTTCAGAAAGATAAGAGTCTAGTTGGTCCCTCAGTTCTCCAGCAATACCGAGTGAAATGTATGGTTGATTGACATACACTAATGTTTTTGTTTCCCCCAAATTAGCTAATGGCTCATTCATTAACATTGAACGTATTTCGTAAGAAAGGGTGTCAAATGCGATGTTTATCATGGTCTCTCTTGATGTTGCCGAGGTGATAACAATATCACCAGTGATTATGCATTCTAATTGGGCAGGGTCATCCCAGCAAGGTGAGTGTAATATTTCCCATAATGAGCGGTCATACATCTGTTGGCCCGAAAGATTCACATTTATGTGAACTGCTTTGAGAATTGTGACAAGGCTGATAGAAGTGGTATTTTCTACGTGATTAATTTTCTCTTCTTGCATATATTCTATTGAATCTAAAACTTCTAAATGTCGAATTGGGGCGATGTCATTAATCACGCCGCGGTCTTTTGCATCGATGATGAACATGTTAGTTTGTCCACCTTCAAACACCCTCGAATACTCAGCCAATGCTTCGTAGGATTCCAGACCGGGTGGTACTTCATCACTTGAACCAGTAATGTCCTTGCCCAATTCTTCTCCTAGGATAAAAGCACCTAAACCGCTGACTATAATTGCCACTATTATTACAAAAAAAGCACCTCTTACCGGCACCTCTCCAATCTTTTCCCAAACTTTCTCTGCTTTCTTCCCACCTGTCTTTCTATAGCGTACAAGCCAACCTAAAGCAGGAACCAAAATGATACTGAAAAAGAAGGTGCAGGTGATACCAAGAACGAGGGTGATGCCGACAGTTCTCATCGGCTGGATTGGCACTAACCATGCCCACGCTAGAACGCTGAATCCAATTATTGTGGTTATTGCCGAGAGTAGAACTGCATGACCTGTTGTCATCATCGAATGTACTGTTGCGTCCAAGTACAGTTTTTTATCCCAAGGATCGAGTTCTTCGGCAACTTCACCATCTCTTCTAGCTTGAGCAACGGCTTCAGCATTTTCTTCTAGCAATTTGTTTCTAGTTTCTTCAATCCTGTTGATTAGGTGAAGGGCGTAGTCAACCCCCAATCCAATTAATATCGGGCCAGCGGCAATTATCATTGGAGTGAGCATGATATCTAGAATTACAGTTGTTCCAAAAGTCACCGCCAATGAAAGGATAATTGGTGTCCCACAGATGATAATCACCTTGGGGTTTCGGTGTAGTGCAATCATTACTAAACACACCAATGCTAGACTAATGGGCAACATATCTTCTAGGGCGAGATAAATTGCATCAGATACATCGTGAAGCACAGGTGTAAGTCCTGTGACAGTCACTGCTTGGCGAGTAGGGATTTCTTCCCATCTTTCTTCATTCATACTTGAGAGTTTTACACCACCATAATCACGGCCGCAAAGTGGGTCATCAAATTGATTGTTAATATCAGGATTCCCGGCGCAGTCACTAATTACTGATTTAACATGCTGGATGAATGCTTTATGGTCAAGAATCTCATTACCTTCAGGGTCTGTTCGCGGGTCAACATCTGTTCCATCCATTTCAAATCGGATACCCATGACTACTACCGCAGTATCCCATACGCCGTCTCCATTCGTGTCAATAACCAAGTTTTCTAGTGCCTTTCCTAGATTTTCAACAGTATTGTTAACTTGGTCTTGGTTGTTAGGAATAACGTAAGTGTCGCGTGGGTCTTGACCGGTGATTTGGCACTCAGATGCGGTTAAGATTGGAATACCATATTTTTCTACTGCACAAGTAAATCGACTTGGTGCAGAGTTCCCTTCCTTGATGAGTTGTGAAGCACTGAGTATCCATACTACTCCGTCTTCAGTCCCTCTATCTTCTTTATTCCAATCAATTCCTCTAGCATATCGCCCCATTTCTTTATTATCATCATCACCTTCAAGGAAACTTATCTGTTGAAGAATAGCGACGTCTGTTATATTTTCACTTCCACGTATAGATTCATCATCTATGGCATTATCAGTATGAATATACAGCAATACAATATCAGTTGACCATTGTTCTCGGACATCAAGTAGCAATTCGGTGGAATCAGCTCCATCGGGAAGGTATATTTCGACATCGCCATTAATTTGTTGGCCAAAATTCATGGCATCCTTACCTACGAGTAAGGTAAGTAGAATCATTACGATAACAATTGGTCCTGGTGATCGGAAAACAGTCCTATAGAATCGTCTTGTCTGGCCATCAATAAATGTATGAGTCCAGTCACCAACCAGTGTTGCTTGGTCACGAAACTTGTCACTGATATTCATGTAGGTGGTGAAAATCGGGTGTTGTTTCAAGGATGAGAGTTTCCCGCGGATGTCAAAGTCGCCACTCGACCTCGCTTCCTCCTCTGCCATTGTGCCTTCGTGCTGCCTTGACCATCATCAATAGTTCGCCTCAATATGATATTGAGGGCTAGTTAGTGGTTGGCTTAATCCAATCCGAAGTTCCGAACAATTAACCGTTTCATAATGGCGCGAGTTCCTTGCAGAACTAATCCCGTAAATATCAGGCTAATTCCGAGCATTGAAATCCAAGCCGCCGTTAACCCTGGCCCCACTGTTAGGTTTAGGTCAATTGTCCCACCAGTGAAATCATTGACTCGGTTGAGTGCTCTCATACCGATTGCTGACCCTAAGGTGACTAGGCCTGCACCAGGTAAGCCAAATGCTAGGAATGGTTTCTTCTGAGAGAGTGAAATTAATGCGTAAGATAGCACGGTGAATCCATGACTCATTGCTGTGAATCTAGAGCCCTTAGGTACATCATAGCGAATAATTGTTGGAACTTCTTTTACTGACAAACCATAATCATTGCATTGTTCAAGCATCTCTAGTGTTGATTCCATACCATTATGGTCAAATTTAATTCGTTTCAATGCAGTGTTTGAAAATGCTCTAAACCCACTTTGAGTGTCTCTGATGGATAGGTCACTAGTGAGATTGGAAGCAGCAGTAATCACCTTGACACCTAACTTTCTATAGGTTGGCATATCATCTCCTAAGCCGCCTTCAATAAATCTTGAGCCGATGACGAAATCTGCCTCTTCTGAAAGAATAGGTTCTAAGAGTACAGGAATATCATTTGGCTCATGTTGTCCATCGCTGTCTAGAATTACTAATGCGTACGCATTTTTTTCTAATGCATACTGAAAGATTGACTTTAGGGCAGCGCCATAACCTTTGTTCGCTCGGTGATGCTTGACAGTTGCACCAACATTGTGGGCTATACGTGCTGAGGAATCTGATGAACCATCGTCAACGCATAGCACCTCATCTGCATGTGAGAGGCATTGGAGGACTACACTACCAACCGTTTCCTCTTCGTTATACAGAGGCATCCCCACAATTATGGGCCCTCGGACGGTAGATTCTTCCATCTTATTATATCCGCTCACCGCGCCGTATTTAGCCGTTTAGCCGTAATTATCATTTAAATATAGAAAATAGAGTGCCGAGGTGATCTCTGCAGTCACCCCGACACGAGGGCATTTACTTGGTTCTAAAACTACTGATTTGGTCAGAGTTTAAGATTTGACACATCATTTTGATGATTACTGTTCAATGAATTGACTCACTGTGGTAACAGCTCGCTCGCCATCCAACACTCTGCGTAGGGCATTCAAATTAATGATCAGGGAGACATATTGTTGTCCGTCTGAAGTGCTGTAAGTTGAGCAGTCCGAAAAGGCACTGCTGTTGATGGACACCTTCAGGGCGCCACCAGCGTTGCTCTTTCTAACATATCCAACCAACAGTGTCTGTGGTTCATCATTATCTTCGTTCTCATTCTGGGCTACTTGTTTAGTATTTTTACTCATTTTTTCAACTCCTTGACACTTTTCTTCATAGTTTTACGAATTCGGATTCGGTGCCGAGAATTAGCACTGAGAAGCGAAGGTCCACCATATTATCGTTGAGGGGTGGCTAAATAATGAAAGTGAAGATAGATGTTCCCAGAGGGAAAAATACTGAAAGTGAACAGTTCTCAACCCCCGCATTAAATTCATGAATTACGATAAAACTGGTTTTACAGAGGCACGCAATAGTCAAGACGGGTTGCTATGTCGGCCACTCCATCATGCACTGCTTAGTTACCGGAGGTGCGGGTTTTGTTGGCTCTCATCTAGTCGATTTGCTTCTACAATCAGGTCACAGCGTCAGCATTTACGATAACTTCTCATCCGGGCGCCGAGAATTCCTATCCCACCATGGTGATAATGTAACCGTCATTGAAGGGGACTTGTTGGATTTAGACGCAGTGAAATCTGCAATGGATGGTATTGACATCGTTTTCCATCTTGCTGCTAACCCCGACATACGTCTTGGCACTACAATCACTGATACCGACCTAAACCAAGGTACAGTTGCTACCTACAATGTGCTTGAAGCAATGAGGGTTTGTGGTGTAAAGAAAATAGCATTTTCATCTTCTTCAGTAGTTTATGGGGAAGCAGATGTGATGCCCACACCAGAAGATTATGGGCCACTCTTCCCGATTTCCCTTTATGGTGCGAGTAAACTTGGGTCTGAGGCACTCATCACATCATGGGTTGGGACCTTTGGGCTTCAAGCCTGGCTTTTCAGATTCGCAAATATTGTCGGCGCCCGTGGTACACATGGTGTAATCTTTGATTTCATTCACAAATTACGTGCAGACCCTAACCGATTGGAAGTGCTTGGGAATGGTAGACAGGCAAAATCGTACATGGAAGTACGAGATTGCGCAAGTGCAATGATTCACCTAGTAACCAATACTAATGATGCAATAAATTACTACAACTTAGGAAGCGACGACACTTGCAGCGTTACGAGAATTGCAGAAATTGTGATTGAAGAATCTGGTTTATCTGGGGTTTCAATTGAATACACCGGAGGAGACCGTGGCTGGGCTGGAGATGTCCCAAAGGCAATGCTAGACCCCACTCGTATGCGAGCAGCTGGTTTTGACACTAAATATGATTCAGAGGGGGCGGTGAGATACACTGCTCAAACTCTCATGAAGGAGATTGGAATAGATGATGAATAAAGTAAGACGTAATAGGAATCTGATGACAGATGAGGATGGAGATGCAAGAATAACAGCGTTATTCGGAATTTTCGCTGCATTGACATTAATGGCAGGATTGATGGTTATCAATTCCGTGCCAGTAGAAATAGGACCAGAGGAAGGTTTCCTCGCCCCCAACATCACTGCACCAGCACATATGCCGGGTGGTTCTTGGGGAGATGACTATGTGTTATATGATCACATTGACAGGGATTGGGAATCTGGAATGAGTGGGAAATATTTCCTTATTCAATTCATTGATACAGATTGTGGGCATTGTTGGTCAGAAGGTGAAGAGATGAGTGGCCTGTATAATGATTACAGTGAATATGTTGATTTCGTCTCAGTAGCTATATCATTAGGTAATCCTGGTTGGGTTAGCAGTAAGGAAGAAATTGCAGGTTTTCAAGAGAAAGGTAACTATGTAGGTTGTAATAGTGACTCTAATTGCCAAGATCGTCCGGGAGAGGTCCACCCGTGGATTTATGTGGACACCCGTTCAGATACTGAACAGAGTGATTGGGAGGTGGGTTCCACTCCGTTTGCAGTTATCCTTGATCCAAGTGGCCATGTGATTTGGAATATGGGGGCACATTACCAGCAAGAGGGTCTCCCTGAAGCAATGTACAGATTAATTGGTAGCAATCTAGGCGGTGAATAAATGGTTGACACAATGCTGTTAGTTATTGGTGCAGTGTTGGTATTAGGGATATTTCCCTGCCTTCCCCAAAGTAAAGATTTTTTTTCCAAAAGCGGATTAACAGATACTCGTAGAAGTTTGCTTGGCCTTTGTATATTCACATTTGGTGGTATGATTGCATCAGTATGGACTATAATAATCAAGAATGATTTGGAAGCCACAGGAGCCACTCAATCATGTACTTCTGCAGGTTGTTCTGCATTAATTGGAGATTATAATTGGAATACAATGCCAATAATAGGAATTGAGTGGGGCCTTATGGGGCTTCTTGCGTTCACTATCTTAGGACTCATTGCCCTCTCACTCTTTTTAGATGAATCAAATAGTAGTTGGGTTCATTCTTGGATTAATGCCGGGACAATCATTTCAGGAGCAGGTTTAGTTCCAGTTGCATGGCTTGTTTCGGTGGAATTATTTCTACATGAGGACGCAGTAATTATCTGTCCATTCTGTACATTGGCTCACATAGCAGCGGTTTTAACATTCGTACTCTTCTTCATTCTTCGGAAAAAGCATGACAACGGATCTTGGAATACCTAAGGTTGGTATGTCCCCTGCATTTCGAAAAGCGCTTCATCTGTATCTACATCAACAGGCACCATTCGAGTCACAGTAACTTCAAGTTTCAGTTCTAGAGGGAAATTCTCGCGAAGTTCTGAATACAGTCTAGTCTGTACATCTTCTACATTTCTTCCGCGTAAAACGGTCAGGCAATGTAGTGTTTCTTTCTGTGCACGCTCTACGATGTACTCAACGAGCCACTCTCGCATTGGGAGCGGTGCAGTGTCGTGCTCCTCTGGTGTTCCGGTTTTCCCGTCCATTAGTGTAAATAGTACACTGGCAGGGTATAAATGCAGCGAAGAATTGCTTCTGAAGCAGGAAGGCAAACAGTTTATTTGGGTCCACTTTCAAATATCCGTGTTTGGGTGAAAACTCAAATCATTCTTCTGATTCCGCTGCTACCTGTTCTTTTCTTTCGTTTCTAGTTGGTTTTTTACCATTCAACAAAGGGCTTGCTAGCAACAGTCCAACTAACATTAGCGACAATCCGATTTTAACTGTTGATGAATGAGATGGATTAGACATTACCAGAACTCTTGGGGTCGTAGCAGCGGCAATCGCTACGCCCTCTGAGTCTTCAGCAATTACCGTTAACTTTGAATTATCAGCAACAACTCCTTGATTATTCGGGAATTGATAAGTAAGGTTGACAAAGGTTATGCCATTATTTTGGATTGAGAAATCCCCTAATTGCCATGCACCCGTTGGTTCTGAAAATAATAATTCTCCACTAGATGAATTGATGACGGCTGCAGACCTAGCTACACCTTGATGAAATCTAATTCCGTTGAATAATTCAGGTTTTTCAATTTCAACTTGATCTTCTGTGATAATGAAGGTGAAAGTACCACTTGTTGTTGGCAGATATGTTTGTATTTCGAGTGGCCAAAATTCATCACCCAAATCTCCGATCTCTGTTCTATTATGGGTGTTAATTGAAATTTCTTGCTGACTATTGCCAGCAGCAGAGAGGAATCCCTTGTGTAGTGCGTTTCTAGTAATCAAGCCGCTACTAGGTTGTTGATCCCCCATCCAAATAGTGGGATACTCAGCCTCTAATGGATTCTGACCCATTTTCCAAGATTGGTTTGTTGCAACTCTGTTTCCCAATAAATCAACTCCATCATCTGGATGGAGTGCTATTCTAGTCACTTGTCCTGGCCTGCCTTCAACGAATTCTGAAATTACTGGGTCAACTTCTGCACATACCTCGCACCAAATTGCTGTTGATTCTCTGAGAATAACAACTTGGTCAACTGATTCAGGCCAAGAATTTGTACAAGATAGCCCTTCACATTTCGTTGATTCTTCACTTGCAGTTGTCACTAGTGTGTTGAACGGCAGAATCAACAAGGTTGTGACCATTAGTAAGGCCATCAAGTGATTCTTGTGCATGGTTGTCGGACGGGTCTCCTTTACATAGGCGCGCCGGCGGCGCGGTTTCTATGAGTAAGAGGTGGTACAATGAGCACCGCCGCGACCCGTGGCGCCGAAAGGCGAAGTCATCGGGATATCGCTCACGTTCTGCATACAAATTACTGCAGTGCCAAGAAAAGTTCAATTTAATCAGAGAAGGGGATACTGTTCTTGATGTTGGATGCCACCCAGGGGGCTGGTCACAAGTCTCTGTTGAGTTAACTGGTGAAACCGGTCGTGTGATTGCAATTGACCTTAGGCCATGTGAGCCGATTCCAGGTGTGGAATTAATGGTTGGAGATATCACTGAAGAGAGTACTCAAAGACTGATTCTTGAGATGCTTCAAAGGAAACCAATACATGCGATAGTTTCTGATATTTCACCTAGATTAACAGGGCAATACGAAATGGACCAAGCGATTTCAGTTGATTTGGTTTGCATGGTAATGGATTTTGCAATCCCTTTGTTAAATGATGGTGGTTCATTCATTACGAAGGTGTTTCAGGGTCGAGGGATTGAGGCTATTGTGAGGGCTGCTAAAATCCGTTTTTCAAAAGTCCAGAGATTTTCACCTGTTGCTAGCAGAAATTCATCTTCTGAAGTCTACCTTGTTTGTAAAAATCGGTTGCCCGCCAATAAAATTGATGGCGACGAAATATCAATAAGGATGGCTGTGGAGAAGGAATTGGCCGATCAAGGCTTTATCATTAACTCAGAAGATGAAGAAGTAAATGATTCTGGCCCCATTGGATTTTCAGTTCATCGGGCTAAATAATCATTAACGCATTGGAATTTGAAAATTTTCACTTTCAATTAGTGGGGGCATAGCCCCCGCCGTTTCACTTTCAGTCACCTCTCTCCGTAACTCTATACTACCGCAAGGTGTTTGATGGTATTATGACCCAGACAATGAGCCAAAAAGTGAACGATGATGAAAGAAGAAGTGCAAGGCGTGCAGCAATATTACGCCATCTCCATTCGGTTAAGAACAATTCAGGAACTGATGTAGAGAAACAATTGATGAAAGTCAATCAATTGAATGCCGGCCAACAAGTAGGAAAACTGGAAGTCCTAGTATTACGAAGATATCCACGTCGCCAAATTCATTCAGCAAATTATCGTGGCCCAGTTGCAGCTGCTTGTGGAAGAGATGAAACAGGGGTTGTTGGATTGGTGCTATGGGGTGACCAAGTCGACAAAGTAAGAACCGGAGACGTCATCAGAATTTCTAACGGATGGTGCCGCCGCTCACATGGTGAATTAGTTGTAAGTTCAGGTCGAACAGGGAAGTTGTCAGTGATTCAGGCTTGAACTCTTGACTGAGTAATATTCGAGCCTATGGGCAACCATCAAAAGGGGGTGGCCGTTCGGCGGCTCATTCGGTGATTGATAGTGGTAAAGACAGCAACCATCTGCAATGCTTCAGGTAAGCCTCTAGTTGAGCGGGATTCCACATCATTCCCTTGTCCAAAATGCAATACTCCAGTTGGGCGTTCAGCACAATGTCGAAATCAAGGCGTACCTTACATCTGCGTTTCTTGTGGATTCCAAGGACCTTGAGGTGATTTGAATGGGTGAAGTTGCGATTAGATACAAGATAATGGTCCATCCGAATGCTGAAGTAGGTGCAGATGAAATTGCTGCAGATCTTTCAAAGATGGAAAACGATGTCGGCGTAGTACAGTCAGTTGAGACTAAACCGTTAGCATTTGGTATGAGGTTCGTTGAAGCATATTGCGTCATTCAAGAAGGTGACGGAACAGTTGACAACTTTGAGGATGCAATCCGTGCAATAACTGGTGTGGGTGAAATCGAAGTTCTAGAAATTGGTCGCTTAATGTGATTCAATTCAAAATTTGGTTTTTGGCTTTTTACCGAACAACCAATTTTGTCATTAATGATTCTATAATTGAATTCACGATTGATGTATGGGTGCTCTAGTGAACTCTCGCAACAAGGTTGTGGCATAGGTGCCTGGTGGCAAACTAAATTTGAAATTGATACAAGCCCCATCTTCATGCCAGCGATCATTTTCCCCCGGGCCATCCTTCCACCGACTACTATTTTCGGACAAGTCTACAACAGTTTGAATCTGATATGTCAAATCCGAGTAACTCCCAGTTAGAGGGCGTTTTGTACCACGCGTAGTCAAGCGAGGGATTTTGTCTATGACCCAAGTCACAGATTCTAATTCTAATTGTTTCATAATTTTCTTTTCCAATTTAGCAATTTCACCGCTTGAATTGGAAGATTCTGTTCCAAGTAGAGTCCCACAAACTGCCAGTCTCCCCATCAAACAATTTCTAGTAATTCTCTCCATTAAAGGTTCTGTGACAGTTGCTAATTTGCCAGTATCAATTTTAGACGAACCGTCAATTGGCCCAACTACATCGCCAACGACTGGCTTTGAAATTGAGATACCCGAACGAATTCGTTCACCCAATAAATGGTTGAATGCCAGAGATTGAAGGGAATGTATGGTCATCAATTGCAGATTATTTGGTAATTTTCTAAATGCTTGAATCCAGTTATCTGGTTTATTTTTCAATGAATATAGTATATCTCTTTCGTATCCTAATTGTTTAGGTATCATTTCTATTGCAGCCTCAACATCATGGTTTTCCCGCCAATGACTCCTGAATTCAGCAACTTCAACTCGCTCGTTTAGCCCTTCCATGCCGAGATATGCGTTTACAGCATCTTCCCATTCACCTTTGACAACGTGTCTACCAACTACTGGCGTCACAGGACGAGTTGAGCCAAACCTCTGAGGCCCTACCCAATTTGGAAAGAAACCCTCGCCTAACTTCTCTACAAGTGCAGCGTGGATTTTTTCAACTTCTTGAATTACAGCTTCTTCATCTAACGGTTTCCCATCTTCATCTGCGCACCCTCGTACTGTGATACTGAATCTGTTGCTTGTATGGGCGCCCATTGCCAACTTTTGATGTGTGCGCCCTAAAACTTCAATTTGCACATCAGTTATATCGACTTCAGAAACTTTTCTTGTTGGAGCATCAATAACAAAAAGTTGTGTGGTAACGGCCCGTTTATCCTTTGTTCCAGAAAACCAAATCCTCTTACGAGACATTTTCAAATGTTTTGCTAGACGGTTAACAAAACGGTTTGTTTCCCAGTTGTCTAAAGTGACACGTGCAACGGTAAAACGACCTTTAGGGTCTAGGGCCGGGATGGCTCCTTCTTCAGTCACTCTAAAATCAGCAACTCTTACTTTTATGAGACCGCCAATACCACTGCCATCACAAACCCATTGGTCAAGCCCTAAAGTGGCGGCTATGCCAGCAGAGTCCATTCACAATTCTCCTCAAGAGAGTTTTATCGTAGAGAATTCAGATACTAAGTCAGTACTAATGGACTTGAGAATTTTTGTTGCATTCTTACCTTTCTTGACTCTTAGGTAGAGTTCCGGTTCGTCAAGGCCAGGATGGCCAGTGAAGTAATTTGAGTATTCAACATCCTTGTTGTCGTTTAGTCGTGTTCTGAACAGTTGTAATGCGGTATGGCTTTCACCAATTAACCGAATTCGCAGCTCGTTTCCCTCGTTGAGTAGTACCTTGATTGCCATGTCTATCGTTTTGGCGACTTGCGACCCCATTTTGAACCTTTGGAAAAGAATAGCAGTTGTAACGCCCCCGTCGGCCTTCTTACTTATCAATGGGTGGCGGGTGGGCGGGGTATGAAAGAGGGTGTTTCGGATGACCGTACATCACGCCTGATTTCAGTGTTTGAAAAAGGCTCGCTCGGACTTCTTTTTACGGCCGTGGTAATTACTCTTATTTTCGGGTTGTTTCTTTTTCCTTTACCTGCATTTCATACTGATTTAGAAGCATTTGCCCCCGATGGTCCAAATGATACATCTGAAAAAATGATTGAAGAAGCGTTCGGAAAGGAGCGCATTCCTCTTTTTGTTCATGTTGAAGTTAATGGTGGCGGCAATGTCCTATCGATTGATTCACTTATGCAGCAACAATCTGATTTGGATGATGTATTAGCATGGTCAGAATCCCATGGCCCAGTTATTTCAGAATATATTGCAATCCCGGATATCATTCAGAGGGGGCTCGATGAAACGTCACCGGGCGCGAAATTGAGTGAAGCAACCTCTTGGGAACAATTGCTTAACGATACTTTGGACGAAGGGCAAACATGCGCTGATGGTGCCACAAATGATGATTTAATCATGCTAGCGAGTTTTGGCAGGGATGCATTACTAAACAAAGATCTGCAATTCGAGTCTACAACTTGTATGTGGCTTGACTCAAATAGAACAACTGGAGATGCTACACCTTATGCTTCAAGTAACCTGTGGGTACTTTACATCAGACCAGACCTTGATGACGAGGCGCGTCAAAATATGGTCCATCTTTTAAGTCTGCAATTTGATACATTAGGTGAACAAGGGAACCTAACTTATGGTTTGATTTCAGATGATGTACTAAGTCATGATATTAATGAAGGCACAATAGACAATCTAGTTTGGTTGATTGCTGGAGCACTGCTCGTAGTGGTGATAATCTTATCTTTTGCATTCCGTTCAGTAAGAGGGGTTATTTTTCCGCTAGCAGCCCTCTCAATGGCAATTGTTTGGACTTACGGTGCATTGGCAGCGATAACTCCGACCTTTTCGGTGTTACATGTCGCAGTAGCACCTGTTGTATTGGGACTTGGTATTGATTATTCCATACACCTTCAGAGGAGTTATGAGAAACGACGGTCTGAAGGGTCTGATACACCTGAGGCATGGGCACTGGCGCTAAATGAATTGTATCTAGCCCTCACTTTAACGGTCATTACGACTGTGGCGGCTTTCCTATCAAATGTGGTGTCTCCTTTGCCCCCTGTTCGTTCTTTTGGTTTGGCTTTGGCTTTTGGAGTAGTATCAGCATTTGTAACCTCAACAATTGTTGTTGGTTCCATGCACGTATTGATGGAGAAAAGTGCGCAAAAATTCCGACCTAAGAGCCATTGGGATGGGTTGAAGGTCAAAGCTCGGGAAGTTGTGATCACTCAGAGAAGAACGCAAGCATTTGCCCTAATTTTTGTTGTGATGTTGACTGTTGGCAGTGTTATTGCGGCTGCTGCAAAATTGGAAACCGAATTTGACCTCACAGATTTCTTGGCTGATGATATGGAAGTCATGCAAGTTCGTGCTGATATCTACACCTCATATGAGGCAACAGGTTGGCGGCCAATCTATATCTTATCAGAGCCACTGCCTGGCCAAGTAGCGATTGTTGACGATTTAGAATTCATTGAAGCTAGTAAGATAATGAATCACCGTCTAGAATTAGCGCCGCGTGTCGTAATACCACGTGCTGTCGGCGATGGCGAGCCGATGATTGAGTCAATACACACAGTGTTGCAAGACGCAATTGAGGGTGATACTGAATTTGGGGTTCGTCATGGATTGAGAGTTATTGGGGATGACTTAGTTGGAAATGATTACAATACAGGCGATGCTGTAGAAGCTCTCATTGAATTAAGTGAAAATCAGTCAGTAGGAGATGCGCTATCTGGGTCAACATGGTCTGAGCGAGTAGGAGATGTGGCATACCTGTCATTTGACTCACAGAGTGGGTGCGCCAATGGGTGTTTACAATTCATGAGGACTGAAATTATGGTCCAAGTTTCGAGTAACAGTGAATCGATTGAAGCGGTTGAAGGTTTGGAAACAGTAATTTCGCAATCTAGTGGTAAATATGGGATTCAGGCAGCGATGTTCGTTAGCGGTGACCCAGTGAGGCTCAATCTAGTCTTAGAAGGATTAACTACTTCTCAACTAGAATCAACAGTCATCAGCCTAATTGTGTCAACTATTGTTCTATTTGCATTAACCCGCCGCATCGGACTTTCAATAATTGTAGTTACTCCTGTGGCAATTGCCGCAATTTGGGTTGTTGGAGCAATGGCATTGTTGAATCTCAACTGGAATGTATTAACTGTGATGGTCACAGCTCTTACGATTGGTTTAGGTATTGATTATTCAATCCACGTGTGGCGAAAGTATGAGGATTTGAAAGAGAAGTTGGAGCCATGGGAGGCGGTTAAGGAGATGCACGCCACTACCGGAGTAGCACTGCTTCTTTCAGCAGGGACCTCTATTTGTGGATTCTTGGTTCTCAGACTATCGCCGATGCCAGTTGTTCAGGATTTCGGGGTAGTCACTTCTCTAACTGTATTATTTTCTCTAATTTTAGCACTTGGTTTGATGCCCCTATTACTAACAGCAGATAGTCTTAGAGATAATGAAAATGCTCAGATAGATTGATTTCAACCAATCATTCATCTGATGGGATAAGATTCTCAATATCAACTTGTAATTCTCTTGCCACTAAAATCAAAGCCATCCAGGCAGTGATGTGACCTAGGGATTTGCGCTTTCGTTGCGCCCTTCTCATTACTTCTTGGCGCGCAAGATTAGATTCTTTTGAGATCAATTGTAATAATGCCGGGACATTGAATGATTGTTGGCCAGTATTTACAATTATAGATTTTGACACTGGTGTATTTGATTCATTATCAGTTTTATAGATTCGGTCTTTTTCTTGTGAAATATTGTTATCTGATTTACTTGAATTCTTAATTTCAGCATTTCCTTGGGGGCAATTAGGTGGTTGCTCTAAGACTGTAGTCCGGGGGAACCATCCTAGGGGGACAGATACATTATCTAGTTCAGTATTTGTTGAAAGTCTGTCATCTTTGGATACCAACCACCCTTTTGCAAGGAGTTTAGTCAATAGAATTTCAGCATCAGTTGGCGCTAACCAACCAAGGTCAAGACTCCATGTCCGAGTTATTGAACTTGCATCAAGAGGTTCATTCCCCCAAGTTCTCCAAGTCATAGCTAGGAGACGACGAATGTCATGTTCTGCCTCGCTTACCTGACTCAATCTAATCACCTAGTATGCGTGCACCATCAAGTACCCACCCAGCGATATGGTCATCACTTCTAAGTGACACCATATGCCCTTCATCTGGGGCAAGCCACCAAGTGAATGACTGCCGTAGGATGGCAGGCAATCTATCCATTACAAAAGATAGGTCTCCTTTCCTCTGACTAATCAACACGGCTGAATGTGGTCCGAACTGTTTTACTTCTAGTAGTCGAGGTGTTAGTGTGTCAGTAATGTAAGTAAGGGAAACTTCACTTGGAAGTTTTATCCTCACCATTACTCGCTCTGTTACCGCATGACCGAGTGCGATTTCTTTGTCTTTAGCAAAGATATCAATGGTTGTTCGTTGACATCCAATCATCAGTAAATCCATTACATCTTTGTGAGATGTAGCGCCTGCATCAATTTGGACATCTTCATTTTCTTCAATAAAATCCCTTAGTATACTGAAAGGTAGTCCTGATACTCTTTGGTTTCGAAATTCAATATGTAGAGGGTAGTCTAGAAGTCTAGAATCATCAAATTCAATGGGCCCCGGCCATAAGCCATCTGTACCCCACACGAACCTCGCCCTCTCCTCCATAACCACTGCTGATAACTCAAAGTGCATCAAGTCTGTGTTTCGCCATAAGCACAACAACAAAGACAGAGGAACTTTTGCGAGCCCTCAAGTATTGAGGGTGAATACCTAAAATAGGGTCGATGGTAAGGGTTGTTTGATGGTTAAGTATATTGCAAGAGACCCAAAGACAGGACTCCCTCTACAAATAGGTGAAAGGGGGATTCCCGGACATGTTGATGAAGCGTATAGGGCGCCCCAAGGGTATTGGGATGCAATCAAATATTTCGACATTATACCATTATGCAATGGCTCTATTCAGGCTTTAGAAATTCGTTGGAAGGAAAAGCCACAACTTGTTTCTCGCGCAGATGGTGTCAGGGCTTTACCTAGGGTGATGCGTAGTGACCAAGATGCTGTACAAGAACAATTGAAATTGGCTCTATCGGATGTCAAATCAGAAATCAGGGTTTCCGCTCTTTTTTCCCTACCCTATTGTGCTTTGGTTGAGGCAGACGAACTGTTCGAACATCTACGTGAATTAATTGATGATATAGACCCATTAGTGAGAAACTCAGCATCAAAATGTCTTGAAATAGTGGCTCCAGTGTTCCCTTCGGCAACTGAAGAAATGTTAGCACAAGAGTTACGATCGAGTAATATTAATCGCCGTAAATCTGCTTACAATGCTCTGAAAGAAATGTGTAAAGTTTGGCCTGAAGTGGTAGTTTTCCATTTAGATGACCTTCTACGCCTAGAGGATGAAAAGTTAAGGGTTGAAGCGGCAAAAATCCTACCCCCTCTTTCTCGTACTAAATCAGCCTCGGTTTGGGATTTGATTGGGTGGGCACTTGGTGATGATTCAGACAAAGTAAGGGCCCAGGCTGCTCGCACATTGCCAACACTTGCTGCGGCACAACCAAGAATTGCTAAAATACTCATTGAAAATTCATTGTTTGATACCTGTGCAGCAGTAAGGAAACCAGCATTACGTGCTCTAAATTCCATGGATATCACAGGATTCAGAATGAATCGCCTTTGTGTTGATGGTGCTCGCCATACAGACCCAGCAATCAGAAGAGCGTGTATATTGATGATGCCTCGTTTATTCACTGAAACAGAGATGCGGATACAGGCTTCAGATTTATTGCGTCATGAGACTAAGCCGGATCTAATATTATTGCTTGAAGAATTATCTAGAGACCCTGAAATTGATGGCGGCGAAGATGAGAAAAATCGATACTTGGCGAAGGCCCCACCGGCAACAGACATTGATGGAATACCAATATTGCCACCTGCTGATTTATCACCTCAAAAGCAACTATCAAGCCAAGAAAAAAGAGATGAACCCAAATCTAGAGAGTGAATCAGCAAATCTCTCTTTGCGTCATTATTAAAGAGGGGCGTAAGGTGGGCGGCTCGCTGAGTGATTATATGAGTGCAAAATCAGGCGATTGGAAGGCCGAGCAGTTTGAGCGTTTATGGAACGGTCGTAGTGTCAAAGGGGACAACCCTGTGAAGGCAGCAAAGTTCCGCCAATATATGCGAGAACATGTCCGTCAAAAGATTCCTGACATCAAATCAGTTAATGGCCGTCGTCAAGAACGTAAGGAAGGTGGCGGTGTACACATGGATGAAAATCGTTTCTTCACAAAGGAGTACTGTCGAAAGTACTGGATGGGCGAACTACAAGAAGAAATTCGTGAAGCCGAGTCCTACTGAACTGGACTGGTGAGAAAATGTCTAAGCAAACAGCAGTATCCAACATAAAGTTCTCATCGTGGGACTTGGATCCTTCAATTCTCGAAGCCCTTTCAAAGAAAGGCTGGGAATACGTTACTCAAATTCAAGCAGAAGCAATCCCCTTGGCTCGTAGCGGTCGAGATGTGGTCGGTCAAGCTAGAACCGGTTCGGGAAAGACCGCTGCATTTGGAATTCCTACTATTGAGTCAACTGAGGCAAATGGTGAACTTCAAGCAATTATAATCACCCCTACTAGGGAATTGGCACAACAAGTAGCAGAAGAATTACAATGGCTTCAGGGAGATAAAGGATTAGGGATCATCACTGTTTATGGTGGTACTGATGTGGACAAGCAGGCCAAAAAATTGAATGATGGCGTGGAAATTGTTGTTGGGACCCCCGGCAGAATAATCGACATGAGTAAAAGAGGTCACCTCAAACTCGAAAATATCTCAACTCTATGCCTAGATGAGGCAGACCGCATGCTTGACATGGGTTTCTTCCCTGATATTCTATGGGTTCTAGAAAAGATGGAAAACAGAAAGCAAACCATGCTTTTCAGTGCCACTTTCCCAGAGGAGGTTTTGGAGGCAGCAAATACCTTCATCACTAATGCGGAGCATGTAATGTCTGATGATTTGGAAGTTGACATCCCTGAAATTGATCAGATGCATATATCAATTGGCCGAGCCAATAAATTGTGGGCATTGGGGAGAATCCTTGCGAATATGGATGATGATGACCAGATGATGATTTTCTCAAATACCAAGAGGATGGTAGATTTGTTAACTCAGCGATTGAACAAAATTCGATTCAATGCAATTGGCCTACACGGTGACATGCCGCAAAACAAGCGTGGAAGGATTATTGATTCCTTCAAAGATGGTATCGAGAAGATTCTCATTTGTACAGATGTTGCGGCACGTGGAATCGATGTTGATGGGGTTACAATAGTAGTAAATTATGATCTTCCAATTGATGTTGAAAGTTATGTTCACAGAATCGGAAGGACTGGTAGAATGGGCCGTAAAGGTACTGCGTGGTCATTCGTTACCGGCGAAGATAAGGGTCAATTACAGAAAATATCTGCGACATGGAATTTATCTATTCCCGAATCAGAACCACCTGCATTACCGAAGGGTGTTGACAGAGACCCAGTGCGGAAGCAACAAGATTGGGGTGAAGTAGCCAATAATTTTGGAATGGTTCCAGTGAAAGTTTCTGTTGGCAAGCACCAGGGTGCTACAAATCATACTTTGACAAATTGGTTTTCGAATGAAGCAAAACTTGACCAACTCGCAATCGGCGAGGTTTCTATTGAAGGTGATTCAAGTGAGGTTGAGATTCATCTTGATAAAGTTGAATCTGTGATAAAAGTAATGGCAAACCGAGATTGGAACGGCAATTCAGTAAATCTTGAAATAAGCCGATAGAGTTGATTTTTCAACTAATTAGGTATTATTCCTCTTCTTCGGATTCATTTCTCCAATGTAATTTGAGTGCTGCGAATGATGTTGCAATTCCGCTGACCAACAAATATCTCCAAGCTTTCCCAGATATAGTATCCCATTGTTTTGTTTCTTCACTACAATAAGCGCTGATAATATCTTCACAACCTTCAGCCTCAATCCGTTGCTGTTCGGCTTCATCATCAAACCCGAGGGTGTAAACAGAAGAAGTTGCTAAAATCCCTGCTAGCAATAGAACTACTACAGATAACTGTGGTAATGGCTGTCGTTGTGAAATATGAGTTGGTAATGAGAATCGCATATTTAGGTCACCCATTTGTTTTGTTTTAGCAGGGCCACCTACTGCCAAGTACCAACCAGTCCACCCTAGAACAATTACTAACAGAAATCCAATTTCAAGCATGAATTGATGGAATTCCCACATTGGTGCCCAACAACCGTATTCCCCTGGGTTCTCCACACATCCGCTCACTGCCAAAGGATATAGGACCACAAGGCGAACTAAGTTTAACAAACTGAGAACCCCAGCCATGACAAATATACCCCGTAATTTCAAGCGTTTTGAAACCCCTGGAGTCATCCAAATCATGAATGAAACAAAAGCAATCTCATGTATGCCTGCACATTCATCAGTTACTTCCAACGGGTCCATACTGCTGCCAATGAATGATGCATGAGTGAACTGAAGGATTGTAGCAGGACCATCTGTAGTGACATAAGAAACGCTTTCTGCACCAAATATCAGTGAGTGGGTGTGGTACCATGCCCATGTTATCGCTTCTTGATAAATTGCAAAACTATCATTGGGATAAGTTATCCATCGATAGAATAGTTCAGCCACCACTAATAGACCAACAACGATACCAATTATTTTCAATCTGTCACCGATTTCTGACCACGAGACATCATCCTCTGGCCGTTCCATGTATGCTTGATGAGCCACCTCCCTATCAAAACAATGTCTCTGAATGGGTTGAAAAGAGGTAGTATCCTCGAAGTGTCCGAGGAACCATCGATGCTAACCCTAAACTTGCTGGGATATCATTGCCCTGTGCCAGTTCACGAGACTAGAAAAGCTCTAGTTGGAATGGAGAAAGGTACAACTCTTGAAGTAATTGCTGATGATGCTGAGACAAAGCATGATATTCCATTGTTACTAGACAGGATTGGAGCCAGACTGCTTTCTCTCGTAGAAGATGCTGGCGAAATTACATTCATTATTGAGAAACAGTGAGTTGAGAATATGGGTTCAAATAACGAGGTTTCAATTCATGAGGCTAAGGATATTCCAGCTGATGCTAGTTTACCAACTGAATTTGGAAACTTTAGAATCCGTGTTTTTCATGAGCAATCAACTAAATTAGATCATGTTGCATTAACTCTTGGTGATATGATTGGACCTGACCCAGTGCTTGTGCGTATTCATTCAGAGTGTTTGACAGGAGATGCATTTGGAAGTCTGAGGTGTGATTGTGGTCCACAATTGAAATCAGCAATGGAGCTGATACATGAAGCAGGTTGGGGATGCGTTGTTTATTTGCGCCAAGAAGGCCGAGGGATTGGTCTGCGTGAGAAAATAAAAGCCTATCATCTTCAGGATGAAGGAGTTGATACCCTAGATGCAAATATCATGCTCGGGCATCCTGCTGATGCGCGGGATTATAGAATTGCGGCTGAGATTCTGAAGGCATTAAACATCACCGGTGTCAGCCTTTTGACAAATAATCCTGACAAAGTTCAACAGATGAATAATCTAGGTATAGAAGTAATTGAGCAAATACCTCTAGTTGTTGGTGTGGGGGCAGATAATATTGAATATCTTTCAACTAAGGTTCAGAGAATGGGTCACTCGATAGATCTCGAATCAATAAATGACAAAAAGTAAGGTGTCATTTTCACATTGTTAACTACGCCGCATTACCGCTACACCGATTGACATTTGTCTAGATATATTGCTAATTAATGAGAGTGAGGGCCGCGACCGGGAATTGAACCCGGGCTGGCAGGACCACAACCTACCGTCCTAACCCCTAGACCACCGCAGCCAATAGGTGTCCTGCCCACATACCCACCCCTAATCAACCGTTCTACCATGTCATGAAAGCGAGGGGTTGAAGGGCGTCCCCTACACGCGCAGTCTATGGAACAGCGTACGAATGGATGTGTAGCCGGCATATTGGTTCTCTTGATGCTTGTTAGCATATCTACTCCTGTGGCTGGAGATGTCGTAATACGTTCAGAAGTTGTTGATATTTTCCCGTCCGGGACTTTTGATAATTCTAGTGAATGGGCTCTTACTACACAATATGGATTTACTCCTGGTGAGCAAGCACACTGGACTGAGACGATGATAACTGATAGTCACCTATCATTTACTCACGAAAGGCCTCAAAATGTTGTTGAGGATACAAGTTGGGCGTTATATTCTCCGACAAGCAGTAATCTTTCTTTGGGCATCCCTGATGGCGGTTATAGTTGGAGTAAGGGGCCAGAAATAGAACTTACAAATTTTGATATGACGGCTTTGTCAAATGACCCTCTACTGAATGCAACATTGATGGTTGCGTTTGCAATACCTGAGACACTTCAGGATGATCAAGTCCGAATTGAAATTGAGTGGGATGGAAACATAGAGTTGTTAACGAATTTTGCTCACACGCCATCAGCGATTGACAATATGCAAGGAAATCCGCTAGAGTTGTCTCTTGATGGAGTCACAAACTGGACTTGGAATCAGTTAGAGAATTTACTTGTCACTGTTGATTATGTTTCGGTTGGCGGGATTGATGACAGCGAAGTAAGAGTTGATGCAATTGGAATCAAGGTTTTGCATCAGACACAATGGTCAGGACTCGATTCTGGGAAGGCGGTGTATTCCGAACTTTTAGCAATGTCACCATTCGAAGATATTGATTTGTCATCAGGTAGTCAAAATAATCTCATCACTACTAGTTGTGGGCTTGAGGTGGTGACAGGTGGAAACCCGGGTGGTTGGATAACGCCTGCTTTGCAGTTGCCACATGACCAGACATGGGGTCGAATCCATTTATTTGGTAATGCGAGTGTGTCAATTGAAATACAGAGTAGTACAGATGGTGCTAGTTGGAGTTCAGGAGTTGGAATCACTGATGGCTCTCTAATTTCAGCAGGTAACTATCTTCGTGCCGACATTGTCATTTTCGATGGTTGCATTTCTGGTTTAAGAATTGATTTCAATGACCCGACAATCTCAATTAACGGCGAAATTACTGGGATGACTGATGGTTTACAGGCTGAGTATAGTTATCTCAGTTTCGCGATAGGAACTAATTTAGTTTCGACCCAACCGATGACAGTTGGTTCGTTCTCGCTTTCCTTCCCTATTGGGCGGTATCTCCCAGTAAGTGGTGAAACCTTGGATGTGGGAGTTGGGGCGAGGTTTTACTGGTCATCAAATGGGGTGCCTGAAACCGTTGTAGCTCAAATTGAGGATATTACCCTTTCAGGAGGATTCGTTGTTGAATGGGATTACGATCCTACCTGTGAAAGACCTGCAGATGTTTATCTGAATGAAGATGGTATTGGTGATGTGGTATCGTTTAGAAACACATGTAGTGACGATATTACTCCAGTCAGCAATCTTATTGTCACAGCCCAAAGTCAGAATGTCTCTCTTGTTGAAGTCAGTGTTGAAGATGGTAGGTTGGTTTTCAATCAACAACCAGAACAATCAGGGATTGCTCCTGTTGATATCAACGTAGTAGATGAAAGAGGTAATTTGTGGTCGACTACTATTGATGTGTTGGTTGCTTCAGTTGACGACCCACCTACATACGATATTCTACCTCAAGAGGTGCTTGTCCCTGTTGGGGAATCGGTATCAATTACTCTAAATGTTCAGGACATTGACACTGAAATAGGGCAGGTTTCAATTCTTACGGATAAATCATGGGCCACCATTGACCAATACCGTAATCTAAACTTCGCACCTCTATCTCCAGGGACATTCGATATTTCGATCTCATTTTCCGATGGCACAACTACATTTACTGAATCAATAACTGTGCTAGCGACATCTGACCCTGATTTGTTAGTAGAGAGTGTTGAGTTTGATTCCGAAAAAATGATTGTTGGTTCAGTTAACGAAATCAAAGTATGGGTTCGTAACGATGGATTGAGTCCTGCATCTTTAGTGAGCATCCGATGTTTTAACGGTCAAACATTAATTGGAAGTGCGAATATAACCCATATTTCAGCAGAAGGGTTAGAATCCGCATCATGTTATTGGCAGTTGCCTATGGATGCAGGAAACACATCTTTGAGAGTTTATGTTGACCCTACCCACGATATTTTTGAAATTTCAGAAACAAATAATGAGTACTCATCATCTGTTAATGTCTTACCATTAGATAACTCTGCAACCACAGAGGCACAACAGGATGGGTGGGTGGCTAATCTGCCTCCAAGTACAATTTGGATAGTAGCTGTTAGCGTTATTGTATGTGCAATTATTGCTTTACAACTGGGGCCAGGTAAAATCAGGCGAGAAAGTTGAGTTGGTAAAAGCCAATATCAGGCTTTTCAAATTATTTGATTTCAAGTATATAGTGTGCGCTTAAAGACGGATAATCCTTGATTTTCGGAAAATGGTTATAGGTGGCCCGTGACTGAAAAAATTGCTTTCGCATTGTCAGCAGCGTCTGACAGGGGGCGGAAGCGGGGGTATTTGCGATGGGAAAACTAAAGATTCGCCTTGAAACTGATGAGTGGATATACGAAGAATATGATTTGAATTGAAGTCTTAATCAATCTAATTGATTCGGACATAATTCCTTTGTTGATGAATCATTCTTAATTTGCTGGGTTACCAGCGTTTTGGATACACATCCGTAGCCATCAATACTAGGTTTGGTCTAGCGACTTCGCCCCCTTTCATATTGGCAACATCTTCACCGTTTACAGTCATTGAAGCCAATGCTACAGCCTCACCTTTTAGTGAAACCATTAGCACTTCATCCCCCCTCTGTAAGTCTGTATGCAGCCCAACAACTCCTACTGAAGCTAGAGGTGCGCCATGTGCAACTGCAGCAACAGCCCCGTCTTTTAGAGTGATTTTTGGAATCCCTGATAGAAGTGATTCAACTGGGAGCAGAATTTTCTTCATCCCTGATGTTTGGTCATGTTCCTTCCATAGGTGAATAGCATCAGTCAACTGGTGCATACTAACTGCATCATCTTCCGAAAATGAACCACTTTTACTCCGCCTTAATTCGAGTAGTTCCACTTCACCACTAAGTAATAGGCCCATATCACGGCTAATTGTTCGAACATAGGTTCCGGCTTCACAATGAATTGAGGTGAGAATGATTCGTTCATCTCGTTCAATCAAATCAAATGTAGAAATTGTTCTCTGCCTCACTTGAACCTTCACTGCGGATTCTTTTGGCGGAACATTGTGGATACGTCCAGTTAAGGATGCAATAGCATTTCCAAGTTCGTCATCACTTATTCCTTTAGGGAGTTTGAAAATACAAATATACGTCTTGTCACCCTTTAGTATACGGCCAGTTAAACGGGTTGCGTTACCTGAAAGAAGGACTAGCCCACCAGTGGCAAACGGGTCTAGAGTGCCCCCATGGCCTAATTTTTCTAGCCCTAACATATCTCGAACCCATGCTGCTAGTTGGTGACTACTGGGCCCTGCTGGTTTATCCAAAAGAACCCAACCACTAGTCAATAGTTCATCTACAGTTCGTCGCTCTGGCGGGCACCCATACTTTGAGTCAGTAGTAGCTTCTGAGTCAATGATTGTCATTTTTTGCATAATTATTCAACTCCTCTTTTCACAAGTTCAGTCTCAACAAGATTAGCCACTTCATCGGCTGTTAGAGTATCTGAATTGATAATGAGATTGTAGGGTGTTTGATTGTCTAATGAAATTTGATAAAGATTATGATATCTGATCTGATCAGTTTCCATTCTACTATGAATCCTTGCCAGTGCGTCTTTGTGGTTTCCGCCTTCTCTCTTCACAACTCTTTTTGCCCTCTCTTCGGGGGTCACAGAAATCCAAAGTCTTAGGCAATCAATATTCCCTTGATAGGCCCACCACCCACTCAGTCTAGATTCAACAATCTCTGGGCCTTTTTCATCCATCATTGCAGATATGAGTCTTTCATCTAGTGATTTATCAACCTCAGGTTCAGAATCACAAAGGGCTGAAAATTCTTCCAAGGAAATCCCTCTTTCCTCGGAAATAGCGCGGAATACAGCGCCTCCGTTGAGGTATGACCAGCCTCTGTGTTCACAAAGTTTTGCAACCAAAGTGCTGGTCCCACTTCCTGGGTGCCCACTCACCGTCAGGTGAACCACATCATCGCCTCCAAACATTTCTACAAATCACACATCGTAAACGCCCATCGGGGGCTCTCTCAACTTCAATGGAGTCGCAGTCTGGACAAACAGAGCCGGCCATAGGTGCGGCAATAGATGATTGAGTCTTATCAGTGCTTTTTGACTCAATTCCGGCTTTTTTCCGTGGTCCATCTCTGCTTCTCTTTTGCTTTTTTGAGGTGGCGGAATTACTTGCATCCTCTAATTCTTTGAGCAGAGGTTCAGGTAAAGTCTCGCCACTGAGTACGATGGGGTGTTTTCGATATCGTAGTAATTTGATGTGTCTATCCACAACCCTCCCTAGCGGTGCTGAAGTTGTGATGTAAGTCGCTATCCAAGCAGGGAATATAATGACTTTATCATCCATTAAATTCCATTCTGCACGCCATGGCAAACTGACGTAATCAACTCTAAATGCCTCCACATTCAATGCCATCCAGGAAAAGATGGCGATGATGAATACAAATGTGAACATCATGGGTTTCATCATTGAATTTTGTAATTTCATTTGTTCTGGCATCAATCTTTGTTGAAGTTTCTGAATTTTATCCATTCTAACCTTATCTCGGTCAATTCTAGCTTCATTTAACAACTTACGAATTTGTTTGTTACGATGTGCAAGGTGCGCTTGCTTCATTGGGTCCATAAAAAAGGAACGAAATACAGTGTTTACAATCATAATCGATGACCCTAGTAAGGCTACAGTTATCACAAACCAGCGGTCAGAAAATGGGATCATGGGTGTTAGAATCGTATCAGCACCATTTGCAAGATATGTTCTGATTGAGGGGTTAATGATTAGTACTGACATGACCACTAGAAGCAATAGTGGTGTCATCATTGAGCCCAAGCCGGGCAACTCCTCACCCTGGTCGCCATCTGCCATGTTCCGTCGGCCATGCCCGAATCGCATGAACCCTTCGTTTGATTTATCCAAACTTCAAGCACAATAGAGGTCAGAATGAACCTGTCAGCGGTGCGGTAGTTTTGAGTGAGGTACCCCTACTGGCTGATTGAATAGCATGACTAGCCCCGAAGAAGTCCTCGCAACCGTGCGTCAAGCCATGTCTTCAGGTGATCTAGAAACTGCGGAAGTTGCATTAAGGGATGCAAGAAAGAAATGGAAAAATGAGCCAGAGTTTGCCGTACGTTATGCAAATGTACTGGTTAAGCAAGGAAAACATCCTCAAGCGCTTAAAGTCTATAGAAAAGTAATGAAGAAAGCCCCTGAGCGATTAGACGCTTGTATTGGGGCAGCAGAATGTGCTATCCAAACAGGAAAAGGACGACTTGCAGAAAAGTTGTATTCTAGGGGAATTGGCCTTGGATTAAGTCTAGATGAGGCTACTTTAGGCATTGCTCGTTCGTTAGTAATACGTTCACAGCACCATCTTGCTTGGGAAAAGGCGATTTTACAATTCAAATCGTCAGGCAATAAATCGAAAGGATTGCACGATTTGCTCAAAGAAATATCACCGCAGACAGGAATCAGTGTACCGGCTCTAGATCAGTTTGATACTGCAATTATAGATACCAATATTGAGGGTGTACGGAGAGACAATCCAGACCCAAGACTTGTTGAAAACACATTTACTGCCGGTTCATTTGAGGCCATGGCAGGGGTTGACCGAGCAACTTTGGTTGAAAGTGGCGATTTGCACTCAGATGATTTATTGAGTGTAACTTCTAGTGGGGGGACGTCTCTTGGGATTGATCTCTCAGCCCTTCAGGACGCAACTGATGATTCTAATCCTAATGTAGAAGACACACCATCTGAGGTTCAAAATGTTGAAGTCCAAGGTATTGTTGATATTGATATTAGTGAGAGTTCAGAAACAGTTGATTCTGAAGACCCGTTTGATGACTGGCCAGACATTTAATTCGCAAGAATAGTATGTGGTTACCACTATACTACCTCCTAACGTTTATCCAGAGTTCGGCTCTCTTAGATTGGTCTAGCATTATTCAAACTCGAATGAACATGTTGAGCAGACATTTGCCCCTGGTGCATTTTCAGAACTACAGATTGGGCACACTTGGGACTCGGAATCTCCAGCGTCAGCTTCTGAAGGTTCTTCAGACTCTTTTGAATCCCCCTCCTCTTCTGACTCTCCACCTGTAATTTGGGCAAGAGCAGCATCCATTGTTGCATCATCAGCGTTTTCTGAATCATCATCAGATTCAGTTTCATCTTCAGCATCACCATCATCTGATTCAGCCTCATCTTCAGCGTCACCATCATCTGATTCAGCCTCATCTTCAACGTCACCATCATCTGATTCAGCCTCATCTTCAGCGTCACCATCATCTGATTCTTCTTCTGATTCAACCTCATCTTCAGCCTCTCCTGATTCTTCCTCGACGGATTCCTCTTCTTCAGCAGCCTCTTCCACAACCTCTTCTTCAGGTTCTTTTTCAGGTTCTTTTTCAGGTTCAGAAGGGGGTAGGTCAACATCTAATTCATCACCAAAAGTTGCACCGTGGAATTCTTGAGCATCACTTACTTTGTATTCTGCTCCAGCATCACCTACAAGTTCGTAAATTACTTCAATTCGTTCATCCTTTTCAATAACTGGGATGTGCCAACTAACTTTGATTCCATTATCATCATCAGCTTTTTCTATTTCAGCTTCTCGTGCATTAGATGTGTTACTACGGATATTATGTCCCTTGATTTCAAAGTCACTCGGGACGATATCATGAATCATCAAATCTTGTAATGCAGAATCTGATCGGTTGTGGAACATAATTAGCACTTCATATCTTCCGGCCCCTCCAGCAGGGAATACTTCCTTTCCGATGCTGAACTTTCTTCGCTTGTGAATGATTCTGATTGAAGGAACATCTTCAAGCAATCGAGTTGCAACAGGTCCGTAGCGTTCTGCACTAAAGTCTGACCTCATTGGTGCCGCAACCATGTCATTATCAGGAGTTGGGTCCGGGGCAACAAGTGGGTAAGAAATGGTCATTTCTTGCCCTGGCTCTAGACCAATAGGCCCCTTAGTTCCAATGGTTAGGAGCATTGTGTGGCCTGATCCATCAGGGCTCAATGCAGTTTCCTCCAAAGTCACACCTTCTCTCACTTCAATTCGGAATTGATCACTAACTAGTTCGTTTCCATCAATAGTACACGCAACTTGCTCAGTATCAGGGCTGTTGAAAATTCCTGGTACATCATCGGTTAGGCGCATTAGGTTGATAGTTGCAGTTCCAGTGTTCTTGATTGAAATCTCAGCGTTAACATTTGCTTCTCTGAAGGTTCTGAGGATTTCAGTAGAGTAAGTCTTGGTCACATCAGCTTCAAGCACTTTGATTATGTATTCTTCCAAGTCAATTGACCCTTCAGTTGAATGGGTCACACGTGGGATTACAGTAAAACCAAGTTCTTGATTGAAGTTAGGCTCTTCAGTTGCCGGAACAACCACCACTTCACTTTCCCAGCGTCCATCGGGTTGTACATCTTTCTCAACATCAGTGATATCAAACAGCAGGTTATCAGAACCAGCTTGCTTAACCTGTAATTTAACAAGATCAACTGCGAAAGATGAACGGTTCTCGAAAACCGCTTGACAACGCCAGTTGTCTGGGCGCTCGTCTTCATCAACATCCATGTAACTGAATCCTCTGCAGAATGCATCTAATTCAACGATTGACATACCAGAAAGAGTTGCATCAGCGGTGTAAGTTGCACTGGTTTTCCCTGCAGACACTTCATCAATTACATCTGTAACTAAGTCTGCCGTAAGAGGCAAGGTCCTTTTTCCTCCGGGAGATAGTTCAGTCACGGTCCATGTGAGGCTATTCTTTGATACAGAGTAGTTATCTCCTTCACTTGTGATAGTCATCTGGGATGGTATTTCTCTAGTGACTACTACATCGTTAAGGTCAACAGGTCCAACATTTTCCACTTCTAGTTCGAGAGTTATCTCTTGGGCGGTATCTGTACAAACAGCAGATGTACTCATCTCTTGATTACGGTCAGGTTTGGTGTCAAAACGTTCACGGACACTTAGCATCACAGGTCCAGACACGGAGTAATCCATCGTGTGGTCATTTCCAGCATCTAATTCTTGTAGTGGCATATGTCCATTATCAACATCAGTTGCCTTTAATTTATTCAAGAAGATATCAATGTCCCAAAGACGGTCTTTCTCACTTGGATTGTTAATTGTTAGTAAGCCACTTACATTTTGGTCCACAACATCTCCATCAACAGTTTGGATAGAAGATTCTACTTCGTGAAGTGAGCCTTCTAGTTTGTCACCAGGGATTTGGTCAACTACATCTAGGGTGCGGATTTCCGCTCCAGCATGGATTGCCTCCTCCTCTACTTCTTCCTCTGTTTCAGGTACTTCTGCATCTCCCTCTTCTTCAGATTCTTCCCTTGCTTCTGTTTCTTCACCTAGTGAGTCTGGGCTCATTAGTAGGTCAATAGCAGGTGTTTCTTCAGTTGGTTCCTCATCACTTGTGCCTTCGTCTGAAATTTCTAGTAGGTTCAGGCTTGCTGCTGCGGAATCAAGAAGAGCATCTGCTTCTTCTTCTGCTCCATCTCCGCTATCATCTGATTCCAAGGATAAACCACCTAGTAAATCGGTTGCACTTGAAAGATTATCTGAGTCTTCCTCAGAGTCTTCTTCCGGCATTTCAAGCCCGGGAGGTGGTGGTGCATCCATTCCAGATGGTGCAGGTGGAGGTGGTGGCGCATCCATTCCAGGTGGTGCAGGTGGAGGTGGTGGTGCATCCATTCCAGGTGGTGCGGGTGGAGGTGGTGGTGCATCCATTCCAGGTGGAGGTGGTGGTGCCATTCCGGGTGGTGGTGGGGGTGGGTTGTTACTATCTTCTTCACTCATTTTAACAATCTCCATATTATGGGTAAGCCTTGCCAACGAGTATCCTTCTATAACCATTGTCAAGCGATGGTTGGGTGAATTCCATCGGACGTGTTGCCTAATTATTGGTTATCAATACGAATCCTTGAAAAACTGTGGGCGTGGGGGTTCACTTTATGTCAACGGGAGATACAACCGCACCCCCTGTACTTTTTATTGTTGGAACTGCCGGGGCTGGCAAGAGTACGTTAGTCACATCATTCCAGAGATGGGCACGATTTTTAGAAGTAGATGCTCTAACAATTAACCTAGATCCCGGGGCTGAAAGAGTTCATTATGACCCTGAATTTGATGTCCGTGATATGGTTTCTCTGTCTGAAGTTATGGATGAATATGACCTTGGACCAAATGGTGCACAAATTCTTGCAGCAGATTTAGTGGCCGCTAGAGCATATGAAATCCAGGATGAATTAGATGGATTATCTGGGGATTTGATTATCATTGATACGCCAGGGCAGGTTGAATTGTTTGCATTCCGCGAAGCATCCAGTCATTTCGTTGAAGTTTTAGGCCAAGGGAGAGCGGCCTTGATATTCCTTTTTGACCCAATGCTGTCCCAATCTGCATCTGGTTTTGTTTCACAGATGCTTCTCTCAAATATTGTACACTTTAGACTCGGTTTACCAACAGCAAATTTCCTTTCAAAGTCAGATCTTCTCGAGCCTGATGATTTAGAGAGAATTCTTGAGTGGGGAGAAAGACTCGATACACTTGAAGCAGCCCTCTATGAAGAAGCCGGAGGTCAACGGACAGAATTCGCAATTGGTCAGTTGCGAATGATGCAACATAGTCAGGTACAACCGGGCTTAATTCCACTTTCGAGCGAAGAAGAAGATGGTTTAGCCGACATCCTTTCGTTCGCACAAAACCTATTCGGTGGTATGGCGGATACAAAGGATGGTTTTGCAGAGGACATTGGGTTTGAAAGAGATGGGTGGAATGACTAATTTACTAGCTATTGATGATGTCGCCGAGGATTTTCACTCAATTTTAGAATGGGCTATCACTTTCAAAGGTGATGATGAAGTAGCTCCCTCCTTCACACCATTAGATGGACTCGCGATTGGGTCCATATACGAAAAACCAAGTACCCGGACTAGAGTTTCATTCGAGGTTGGAATTAACAAGTTGGGAGGTTATCCCTTAACATTATCAAAGGCGGATATTCAACTTGGTAAATCTGAGAGTATTGGGGATACAGCAATGGTCCTGTCACGTTATCTTGGTGCCATTACTTACCGCTGTTATGACCACTCTGATGTTGTTGAATTAGCCGAAAAATCTTCAGTCCCAGTAATTAATGCACTTTCATATAAAAATCATCCATGCCAAGCGGCGGCTGATTTAATGACCATAATGGAACATAAAGATGACCTGTCGAAAGTAAAGATTGCTTGGATTGGTGACGGTAATAATGTATTACACGACCTAATGTTAGCTGGTGCTATGATGGGTTGTGATGTGTGTTGGGCTGTCCCAAAAGGGTATGAGCCAGATGCAGATATTGTTGAGCGTGCTCAGAAATTAGCAGAGGAAAGCGGAGCAACATTATCTGAAACTAATGATCCTATTGAAGCCGTCACAGATGCTGATGTGATTTACACTGATGTGTTCATCTCAATGGGTGAAGAAGATTTAGTTGACAAGATAAGTGCGTTTGAGGGATTTCAAATTAATGATAAATTGGTTAGTCATGCTAAAGACGATTATATTTTCATGCATTGCTTGCCTGCACACCGGGGTGAAGAAGTAACTGATTCAGTAATTGATAGCGATAACTCTGTGGTGTTTGACCAAGCAGAGAATCGCATGTGGGCGCAAATGTCACTACTAACTTACTTGATCGATAATGAGGCATGGTCAACCTATGCTGAATTGATGGAATATTAACTTCATCTTTCTAGTTAGGACAAGTATTGTATTCAAAGTAGAATTGGAATAAGTCCAGTTGCAGTGAATCCTAGAAGCCCGAAAAGAAGTGCCCGCTTCAGCAATTTGGAAGCTTTGGTATCTTCTCCTTTTACGATAGGGGCTTTGACCATAGTTAGGAAAAACAAGGCTGGCGTCAAGAATACAATGTAAGCGAGTGGTAAAAGATCTAATGCAAAAGGCATACCCATACTGATGAATGCTAGTAATGCACAAATCCAGGCGACCATTCTAGCCTTTTCAGCACCAATTTTCATTGGTAGAGTATGGCGCTCCGAGTCACCCTCCATATCCTCTACATCTTTGATAATTTCTCGAGAAGTACCTATCATCATAGCACAGATTGCTACTGTCCATGGTAGGATGTCAGTCCCATGTCCAACTGCCGCAGCGCCAAAAACAATCACTACAGCGATGAGTCCGGAGACCGAAAGGTTCCCGTATAATCCACTCTTTTTCAAGCAAGGGTTGAATGGGATTCCATCAAATTCATATGATGACATTAAGATTAATGCCATTCCCCATATTGCTACTGAATCTAACCATTCTAAATGGCCAATTGTTTGTTCAGTATGTAATACAATCCCTCCCAACATGAATGTTGATAGAGCAAAGCAAATCCAAGAGAATTTCTTGGCTGCTTGTTCTGTGATTGCACCAGATGCGAGTGGTCTTGTCGGATGATTAATACGATCAGTATTTATGTCTTGTAAATCATTCAATGCATTCCATCCTGCCATGAAGAAAGCCACACTTAAGGTATGGAGCAAAAGTGTAATTGCGATGTTATCTTGGCTTGCAGCACCAACAATTAATGCACCTAATGGTACTGTGAGAATACCCATTATCACATTGACCCCTCTTGCGAGGGTCCACCAGTCGCGGCCTGTCATTCAACGAGTTGGAGACGCGCTTGGCACTTCATGCCTGCGCCGTTAATCTCTCGCTAGGAATTGAAGATAGATCCCATACACATACTGTATATCGTCCACCACGAAAGAAATCTCGCACATGACCTACTTTCTGAAATCTAAGGTCTTTAGCAAGAATATTTCCCACTTGATTCATCGTTGCTCCCCAAGAAAATCTATCATTTAGGTGGTCAAAGATGTCGACAGTGTTGGAACTGCCATGCTCAGCCAAGTATTCTGCTACGGCTTGCCTCAATCTTTTTGTTCTACTCAAGCAATCACCTCAGTGTTTGATGTCGCCTTCGCCCTGAGGCGAAGGGTTCTCCATCCTGGTCTGCTATTTTTGTCAAATCCATCAGAATCGCTGCTAGGCGTAATTAATCTTCCACTTGATGTTGCTAGACGTACTAATTTATGGCTAACATTTTGGATTGTATGGTTTGCACCGCTACTCATTCTCAGGCTCCTAAAAGGTGTTTCATAAACTACCTCTGCCAGTATCGTTTCTCTGTTCGTTATGCTTGTTTGCATAGCCAGAACCAGAGAGGGGCGGTATATGAACCAGCGATGGAGAGAGTAGGCTGAAAGTGAAACAGAAACGTTAGTATGCAAGCCATCGGTAAGTGAAAGTGAAAATAATTATGTTATTCTAACAACCCTGTTTGTTGATATACCGATGGTTAGTCGGCAGGTCACTTGGCTTGTGTGGTGTAGTTCGGCCCATCATGACGGGTTCTCGATCCGTCGACCCGGGTTCAAATCCCGGCGCGAGCATCTAAATGCCTGTATCGTCCCAATTGGAACGTGCTCAAGTTATTCCGGTTTATACGTTGTAAACCATTGGGAATTTATTCCTGAATACATGTACGGCGAATATATTCGCTGGACATACTAATCAGAGAGGTGCTTACGAAGAACCAACCCCAAAGGGGATGTATATTATGAGAAGAAAAAATGCTGCATTGATGATGATGGTAATGGTGATTGCGACTGGATTTTCCGGCTGCCTTGGAACTAATGATCCTGTAACCGTGACCTGTGGGGACGATACCGAATTGGTTGACGGTACATGTATAACAAAACTTAACGATGTTGAATTCACTCTTCAGGCTAAGGAAATGTCCTTTATTGGCGTTGGCGGCTCAATCGATGGTATTACCAATCCAGACCTTATTGTTCAATCCGGAGACCGCGTGACTATCACCCTACAGATGGGAGAGACAAACCTTCACGACATTACCGTTGAAGGTTACGATATTGCTACCGAAAAACTCTCTGACATTGATTCGGAAGATTCCATTACCTTTGTCGCCGATACACAAGGTGAATTCGCCTACTATTGTAGTATTCCAGGACACCGTGCAGGTGGGATGGTTGGAAACCTCATCGTTGGTTCAGCCCAATCTGGAACAACGATAATTGAAAACATCGGTCCAGCTAAGGATGTTGATGTTGAAAACATTGCACGGGATCCATATGACATCCCCGGACCAACTGGTCGAAACGCATCAACAACAGTTCATATTTACCTCGAAGCGGTTGAAGTTACTGCTGAACTAGAGGTTGGTACAACCTTCACATATTGGACGTACAATGCTACCGTTCCTGGACCGATGTTCCGAGCACGAGTCAATGATACAGTGGTTGTTCACTTCAGCAATCAAGCTGAGAGTATGATGCATCACAATGTGGACTTCCACGCAGTAACCGGCCAAGGTGGAGGGGCAGAAGCAACAAAAACTGCGCCTGGTGAAGAAACAACATTTTCATTCCTCGCCATGCATTCCGGTTTATTTGTATACCATTGTGCAACTCCAGACATCCCTACCCACATTAGCAAAGGCATGTATGGAATGATTTTCATCGAGCCTGAAGTTCCTC
>DUDF01000144.1:1389-2044 GCA_012959435.1 Candidatus Poseidoniales archaeon | reverse complement strand
CAAGCACTTGAGACCCATCTATCTGGAAGAGCATCCTCGCTCAAACAATTCATGTTTGATGGATTGATGCTTGATTCTGGCCGGCTTCTTGGAGTTGAGCCGATTGAAGCGGCTGCTTCTCCAACAGTTAGCATTGATGTAAACGACGATTTCGGCTTTAGCGACTCTACCATCACGATTACAATTGAATCGCTTGAAAATATCAAAGTCGGCGAAAAGAGCATTCTTTTCGATAATTTTGTCCGACCACAAGCATCAGCAACTCCATTTTGGTCTGAGTTAACAATTGAAGCCCGTTTGGCAACTTCAATGATGGTTGGAACCTCAGCCGTTGATGGTAGTGGAATAGATTACTCTCACAAACGATTCATTTACACCGAAACTGTGACGATCTCTGAAACTACCTTAGTAGGAGATGAAGCAATGTCAGATTATCGAGTAGCATATGTAATCGGAAGTCTGGCTCACTCGCCACTCATCACACTTTTGCAATCAATTGCAATGTTCGTTGGCTTCACCTTTTTAGCTCGTAAATTGACCAAAGAAAAAACAAGGGTTGGTTTCTGGTTGACATCAGTACTTTTCGCAGTTGTTTGGGGATATTCATACTTCTTCGCTTTGCCTCTAGCATTCATGCTCGTTGCTTTGAGCGTTG
>DUDF01000144.1:0-1261 GCA_012959435.1 Candidatus Poseidoniales archaeon | reverse complement strand
AAAATCCCTGTTGTTAAATGCCCGGTGTGCGCTGAATCTATTGCTGTAAAAACAATGAAGCGGCCGGCGAGAGTCAAATGTGACGGCTGTGACACGCGTCTAAAAATCTCGTAATTGCTGAATTACTGGTTTTGAAATTATACTGCTTTGGTCAGTATAGCGTCAATCAAATCTGATGCGGATTTCGCACTACCGTCCCACATTGCACGCGCAGCAACCATCCTAGTGTGTAAATCACTGTCAGAATCTGACAATTTAATCCGGTGCCAAACTAACTCTTCAAGCCTAGCAGTAGAGGGTTTTTCACTCAACGCCTGTGGCAGAATAAGTGTGCTTAGTGCGTTTGCCTTGCCATCTACATCTAGAGCAGACCATGTTTCACGGGTACTTGCCTCGGATTCTAGATCAACCTGCTTTAGCCCGGACATATCTGGATTTTCTATCTCGGGAATTGGCACCACTCTAATCGAACCCTCTTGATGCAAATGGTCGCGAAGAGCGCTATACACTGGGTCATACCCTTGGTCAAGTGCCCCTGCCCACCAATTCCCAGCAAGTAACCACGGTCTAAGGGAGCGCAACCTTTTGCCATCAGGTGCAATTAATTCTGCCAATGCTGCTACTTGAGCAACTGATGAGAGAACACCTCTGTGGGCCGCACCCTCATGCCCTCTCACGCCCGTCGCGAAGAGAGGAGTGATGACCATTTGATTGGATTCTTGGGTTGGAGCTTTGTCTATCGCATCTCCATCTTTCACCTCAATTGAGGGAGGATTTGCAGTACGAGGGGAAAAACAGCGGTGATAGGAGATTTCTGCATCTAACAATGCCGCTTCCAACAAAGCTGAACTGACCGCCCCTTCTGGTGAAGGGGGAATAATCAGTGTAATAGAATCTGATTGATTAATTGAAGTAGCAGACGCTTTGAGATTATCGGCAATTGTAGCAAATGCCTCCAACTCCAATAATGACCGCATGGCCGCCCGACAATGTCAACTGCCAAAAAGCCACTTACTCAAGCAAAACAAGTGCGCGATTGAATATCCTCAATGTGAATTAAACACGGAGGGAACTCTGAGGGGGGCGGTAGCCCACCTCAGTTATTCTACCATTAGACGTAGTTGGTCACGCTTGTAATTCCAATCAGCATCTAATTTGCCATTTGACTTGAAATAGCGAGCGGAGCGCCGAATCTTTGATTCTACAAGATTGAGTTGACGGTTATTGTGCAAATCTTTACGATTGTTGTCTAAATGGTCAA
>DUDF01000143.1 GCA_012959435.1 Candidatus Poseidoniales archaeon | reverse complement strand
CGCCACCGCGGTGCAACTGCAGAACTTAACGAACTTGAGCGCCAGGTTGAGCAACGCAGAGACGAACTAACCTCCATGGAAGGTGATTTACACTCAAGCCGCGGAATGGTTGAGGAAGAACGACTTCGTTGTGCTGAAATGGACAGAAAGCACACACTTTTGCAATCAGAATTACGTGAATTGATGGAAGAGCGCCGCCAACTTATGCGTGAACTCGGTGATCTTGACACCCGCAGAGGTGGTTCTGAGGCTGAGTTAAGAATGCTGATAGAACAATCTGAAGATTTAGAATCTGCTCACGAACTTGCTCTTGCTGATATCGCAGAAGCAGATCGTATCCGTGCCCGCCTTTCAGAAGAACCGTTGGCCCGTGCCTTACTTGGTGACGAATCTGGATTAGCAATGCTTGAGCCAGTATTGTCGCGAATGACATCAGCCCGCTCACGAGGTTTCAGCGTAGTACTGCTTGACCGGGCAGTTGAGAGAGGATTGCAAGTGATTCAACACACTGTAGACGAGGTCGCTCAAACCCCAAGATACCTACTTTCTACCGAAGTCATGGATTTACTCAGTCAACAAGCACCAGAAACCGCAGATACAGTGCGCGGCTTGACTAGGTGGTCTGTTCAGAATAGACTGGAGCACAAACTTGCAGAAACAGTGTCTAATGTTGTCCTTGACTTGGAGAACCTGCTCAATGATTACGAGCAGTCAGTCACGATGTTGATGCATCTCAGAGAAGTATTGCGCCAAATGTCTGAACTCGGCTTACCTAGTGAACAAATAGAACATCTCGAAAAGGTTTCACATATGCCAGAAGCCCTACCTTCCGTTTCAAAGGAGGTCCGTCGATTGATTCAGCACGCGCTAGATGAAATTTACATCGAGTCCGACCAGCGAACAACTGGTGAAGCGGTTGGTTTGGAAAGCACCGTTGAAGTTCTAGAGCAGTTGAAGAATCGATTAGAGGTTAGTGGACTTACTGGTGAGGAGCCCATTGGCGATTTATGGACCTTCCAACACAGTGGCATGTTACCTTTTGAATCGCATTCGCTCACAGCAGTTGAGAGACCAGAAATCAATAATGCAGCCGTCGCGCATATGAATCCAAGTTCGGATTCACAGCAAAGTGATACTGCAGCATCCCCACCAGCAAATGATGTACAGCCAGGTGACTCAAGCCAAACATGGCAACCAATAGATGCTCCTAGTGATAGTGATGGTGTTGACCTTACCAGTAGAATGACCATTGGCTTAGCAGATTCAGAGGTACTTGGGACGGTTGAAGAAATTAGTGACTTAGCCGATATTGAAATGCAGTTGGCAGAAATGGATTCAGCATCTTCTACCAGAGATGATACTGTCAATGGTGTAGAACCACCGGTAGATCCGGAACAGCGTTCGGAGTTATCGTCCCTTGAGGATGAACTTTCTGACCTTGAATTGTGAGGTGTGAATCGTGAGTGAGTCGCTTGACCCGAGCGAAGGTGCACAACCAATGCCCATGATAGAACTAGAAGGCCAGCGAGCCTATCCAACTGGTTTGGAAAAGTTTGTTTCAATCGCTTGTGTTGGTGCCGCGGTGTTGATGATCGCCCCAGCCCTTTCGGCTGACCTTTCACTTCCTGGGATAATTCACGTTCCTCTAGTGATTTGCGGCCTTCCTGTAATAGGATTTTCAATCGCTAGACTGCTAACCCACGTAATTCATATTACAGCAACAAATTAGTTGTTGCATTCAATCAGATGACAACTTTGGCAGATAGGATTCAATGAATGAAACAATACGATTCCATGGTAGGACATATTTCAAGCCAGCAACGAAAATTAGCATCAACATGGCTGATATCACTTTACCATAAGTCAACTGTAACTCAAGAGATTCTTGTACTTGTCCGCTCCACTGTGAGGAACCGAATAGCGCTACCAAGTCAAGGATTAGGTCGTCAAATTTCAGAGCTAACATTGCACAGAAAATTACCAAACTGAAAATTCCAACCGTATGAATAAGATGACCATTCAACATATTGTCAAATTGAGTAACATAC
>DUDF01000142.1:1029-2055 GCA_012959435.1 Candidatus Poseidoniales archaeon | reverse complement strand
TCAGAAATGAATGCGACTAGTTGTTTCCCACCTAAACCGACTCGCTGAGCATCAGGGAATTTGCGGTCTCGGGCGCACAGCAAACCCAGAAGATTTCCGTTGGATCCACCTGTTGTGAAGATGCCTTCACCAGCCTTGTAACCAACCAATTTCAACATAGTATCAACCATTTCGTTTTCAATTAAAGTCGCCATGGGAGCGAGTTCAAAAGTGTACATTGAAGTGTTAGTAAGAGCGGTGATGAATTCCCCAGCCAGAGACGCGACATCGGTGCCGCCCCATAGCGGATTCATGAAGTGAGGGTGGCTGGTTTTTACCGATTCGTTAAGATAATCATCAATATCAGAAAGCATAGTGTCAACGTCAATTCCAGTTCTTCCTACAGCCAATTCAAGTTTGTTTTTCAATTCTTGAGGAGACCTGGCTTTTGTTACTGGAGAGGATGAATCAGCAGAGTCACTAAGATAGCGCCAGACACGGGCCAATACTACTTGGAGCAACCTGCCATCAAATCTCCAGTACGGCGCTACAGCAACAAGGGCTTCAATGATTGCCTAAAGTCGCTCTAGTTCGTGGCGATGTGCATCAACAGAACAAATCGCCGCCATGTGAACTACTTCTCGAACCCCATCGCCTTGTTGAAGGATTTGTACTGGTTTTGCCATTCCCTCAAGAATTGGGCCAGTCATTTCAGCATCCCCCAGATGGTCAAGTAGTTTGTAGGCGATATTTGCAGCCGCGAGATTCGGGCAAATGAGAACATTTGCCGCCCCACCAAATTCCATGAATGGGTATTGTTCTTGAATATCCTCTAAAAGAGCAGTATCAGCTTGCATTGGCCCGTCAATCAAGATGTTGGGGTCTAGTTCGCGGGCAATATCAATTGCATCTTCAAGCCGAGTCGAGCGTAGACCACGGCTTGAGCCAAAGTTAGAGAAAGATAGTAGCGCAACCTTTGGTTTGATTCCAAAGCGTTTCGCAACGCGTGCTGTTTGCACACAAATTTCTGCCAAAGTCCGAGCATCG
>DUDF01000142.1:0-776 GCA_012959435.1 Candidatus Poseidoniales archaeon | reverse complement strand
CAATAACAGTCAACCCTTTGCGACTTCGCATCTCAAACAAGGCGTCACGGTAGGAGCCTTTTCGGCGAGGGTCCTGAATAGGATTAATCACTTCACATTCAAAATCGAGGTTATACTCTTCCTTGAGAGCATCAATGACTTCAGGTCGCCCCAAAAGAATGGGTGTGCAAATATCCTCGTGGTCCAACTCATATGCGGCGCGTAAAACGTGAGGGTCATCACCTTCTGGGAAGACAATTTTCTTGCGAGAGGATTTTGCACGATTCATAACGGTGCGCATTACTGAATGGGTTAATCCTAATCTTGCTTCAAGTTCTTCTTGATACGCAGTCATGTTGAATGATGACTCTGAAATACCTGCTACACCATCTTCAACCGCTGCTTGTGCAACCGCCGATGCGACGCTGACGAGTACACGTCTGTCAAATGGTTTGGGAATGATGTAGTCCTTGCCGAAGGAAATGAAATCAAGGTCATAGGCTTGGCTGACTTCCTCTGGAACGGCTTCTTTTGCCAAGCCTGCAAGTGCGACGGTTGCAGCCATTCTCATGTTTCGAGTAATTTTTGTTGCCATGCAGTCAAGTGCACCACGGAATATGTAGGGAAATCCTAGAACATTGTTTACTTGATTTGGGAAATCTGAACGGCCGCTAGCAACGATTGCATCTGGCCTAGCCGCCAAAGCGACATCTGGCATGATTTCAGGGTCTGGATTTGCTAAGGCAAAAATTATTGGTTTTTCAGACATTGAGCGGAGCATGTCTGGATTAACGATG
>DUDF01000141.1 GCA_012959435.1 Candidatus Poseidoniales archaeon | reverse complement strand
GGCGTGAGAACATACCCAATTCCCGCCCCAGTAATTGCCGCTACAAATTGTAATTTTTCGTGTCCTCGGAACATTAAGAACAACGATAATAAAAGAATTATGGGGCCAAGATAGATACCAATAGATTCAATTTCCTGAATCAAAACGGCGCCTGAATCTGCAACATCGACATTCGCCATGAGCAGTGGTTCGCGTGAATAGCCTTTAGCATTCCCTCTTTGAAGAAACTGAGATGGTGAATATTTCAGGTTATGCAGGAATTGGTTGTTGGTCCCACCATGCAGGGGTTAAGAACCATCGATCATCATCAACTGGACGGTCGATTAACGGTAGACCAATGACTCCACCAGATACGCTCAGACCTCCAGCGATATTTGAGGCACAGGGCCCAGGGAGGGAATCTTCACCAGTTTCAGTCAATTCAATGCGGAGAGCATGACCTGCTGGGAGCACGATGTCGACTGGGTTGAATTCCATCAGCATTGTGTAACTTGTTGCTGGCGCAGTCACCTTTGCATCGTATCCACCATCGCGATAGCGAATGTCCATAGTCGCATGACCAAGTCTTAAGTTCGCTGTATCGTCATACATTGTCGCAAATATTTGCCCACCATTACATAGTTGGGTAGTCACCTCTAAATGTAAAGTAGGTAGGCCCGAGATATGCGTTTCATTGTCAAATTCTGAACTGGTCATCGAGACTGATGAGCCAAAACCGTTGACCGTTCCACTGGCCCCGTTCCATTCACTTGAGAGATCTTGAAGCAACAGTTCAACATCTTCGGGAGGCCATGTCTCTTCAACATGCCATCGTCCATCATTAGTTTGAATTTGTACCATCGGTTCAGGTTCATCTCCAATGTCTTTGAGGTAATAATTGAACCAATTGTACAACTCTATTGCCCAGTCCATACGACTCATATTAGGAAATCCTTCGGCTCCATATCCACTTGCCAAATCATCGTGTCTATCTGGTTGGTCAGGATAGTTATGAGCCCATTGTCCAACAATTGCGCGAGTATGAATTCCAGCATCATTAAGCATATTGAATGTTGGAAATGCGTGGTATGGATCTACATTCCAGTCTTGGAATCCCCACACGAGATAAACACTACCTTGGTAATTGTCTAGAACATCTTGGAGGTGGTAACGCTCATCCCAGTAATCATTCCATTCATCTCCACCCAATCCGGCACCAGCCCAAGTTGTGAAGGGTGAAATTGGGCCTATCACATCATCACTACACATTCGCAAATCGTCTTCGGTAGCATCTGTTGTTGCTCCCTCGTAAAGAACATCATAGAGCATGGCTCTAGCCTCTGAACTGCCGTTTCGGTAGAACATCTGTTGCACTCCAATTGAGCCCGAAATTGGTACAATAGTTTTGAGATGTGGGGATGGATTTTGGGCCGCTTCCCAGTTGGTGGTACCAGCGTATGATTTACCCATCAATCCGACATTTCCATTACTCCATTCTTGCTCGCCTAACCAGTGGACTGCGGCTTGAATTCCGATTTGCTCACCAAGTCCTTTGACGTCTTGGCAGTGTGTTGATTTACCGGTTCCAAAAGTTGAAATTTGGGCCAATGCGAAGCCATAAGGGACAAATTGGTCTAACACCCACTGACCAATGCCACCGTCTGGAACGGTGTTTGGGTTGGAATCATCACCGGCTCCGGGAAGTCCTTCGCCGCCGAAGTCATAGTAGGGGTGCACAGTAGCAATTACAGGGACTTCGGTTCCATTTGGTACATCTGGCATCCACAATGCGACATGCATTACCGCGGGTTCTGGGTATCCAGCATCTTGTTCAGAGGCTGGAAGGTTGACATCAACAAAATATTCGGTGGGTCCGCTCCAATTATAGGGGCCAGTCTCAGGTAGTACAGAGCGCTCTCCACTAACATTCAGTCCCATTGTGTGACGATGCTCAAGGGGAACCTCCCACCACTCCCATTGCCCATTTGGACCATATCCTCCACCCATTGAAGAGACAGTTCCCCAAACTGATGCGAGCACCATGAATATCACTATGACAATGGTTGTTGCACCTACAGCGATATTCAA
>DUDF01000140.1:974-2081 GCA_012959435.1 Candidatus Poseidoniales archaeon | reverse complement strand
GCGCCCCGCTGGCATTGAATACCTTGACCAACTAGCCATCGCATTTGAGGAATCAATGCCGGAAGTCATTGGTGGGATGCCTTGGTATGATGTTGAAGATGAGATGTATGTTCAACTTGAGCAATATCTGCATGATGTTGGTAGAGGTGGTAAAATTGGCCGTGCCCATCATTGGGTAATTATTGACAAATCAAATGAGGAGTTACTTGGACTTGTTGCATTTGACCGATACACTAGGGTACGCGAGGCTCATTGGAATCTTGGCTATTGGGTACGAAGGTCTGCGACTAGAAGAGGAATAGCGAAGCGTTCTGCAAACAAATCACTTGATTGGATTTCGACTTCACAAGGTGGCCCTACTTCGGTAGAAATTACAGTTGACCCAAAGAATGAGGCTGGATTAGCCACTTGTAATTCTATGGTTAAAAAGTGGCGCGGGGAAAGAGTAGAACGGGTTGATGGAGAGGTTGAAATCGCTGGTGAAATGCGAAATCACATCACCTTTATTCTGCCTAGATTACCCTTAACAGAATTAGATAATTCCCAAAGAGGAAAGGTTTGGTTGTCGTTGGATACTGATGATTTATGCCATCACCCAAAGGTGTACGGGCATCCAAAACGCTCGAAACGTAACTCCCCTCAAGCGTACAAAATGAGTGAGAGGCTTGGCAAATCTTGGGAGGGGTTCATTCGTTGGAGAGAGGGCCGAGGAAAAGGATTACCAGTAACTCTTTTTGTCATCGCTGAGCAGTTAGAGGATGTCCAATTTGCTACTAATTTGAAACAACTTTTATTGAAGGATGATACTGTTTCTATTGGCTGTCATGGCAATAAGCATAGATGCTGGTCCGCATGGCCAGAAGATAAAGCAGGATTCGCAACCGAACTTTCACTTTCAATAGAAAAACTCTCAGCATTTGCGGGTGAAAAATTCCGCCCATGGTTCCGCGCTCCTGCGGGTTACATCGCTCCTTGGATGATTGAGGTATTAAGCCAACATGGAATCACACTTGATTCGTCAGGAAGTGTGACTAGGATTAGTGACAGAAAAGTCGGTGTGAAATCTGGGTTTGAAATTGTCAGAGATATGGCCTGGAAGAAGGGGAT
>DUDF01000140.1:0-912 GCA_012959435.1 Candidatus Poseidoniales archaeon | reverse complement strand
GATATTGGTACTCTCGCTTTGGCATACCTGTGACAGGCCCTGCTCTGAGAATTCCATTTTTGAAAAGTTTAGCTAAACGGCAGTGGATCAAAGTTACTAAAGATGCTAAGTGTGTGAATGAAAATGACCTCTTAACTCCAAGTTACATGGTAGATTCATTGTATTGGCATTTGCTTGACCACTCCACCTCTGATGGGCAGTGGTTTCCCCCGCTACACCCCACACTAGGTAGTGCACCTTGAGTCAGTGAAATCAATTTGTCATATAGGTCCCCCCTGGTCTTCAAATCGGAACCGATATAATGGCTTGACCATCGGGCTTCCAAATGGACTCCATAGCACAGGGGCCGGAATGATGCATGAGAGCGTCTGGTTGGTGAAAAGAAATGAGTGGATTTGATTATGTCATCAGTATCGGAGGAGCGGCCGGACAAGGCATCGCTACTCCCGGAAATATCCTCGCTCGTCTTTTTGCTCGTCGGGGAATTCACATGTACGCCTACAACGCCTACCAATCTATCATCCGTGGTGGACATTCTTTCCTCACCGTCCGGTGCAGTGACCGTGAGGTTCGCACTCACGGTGATGTCATAAATCTGATAATCTGCCTTAATCAAGATACGATGGACCGACACCTTGAGCACCTTGGTCCTGGAACTTCAGTAATCTACAACAGCGACACCATCGAACCTGGGGAAGCGGCAGAAGGAGTTCAACTCTGTCCGATGGCTGTGGGTGAGTTGGCTGGTAAAGGTGCAAATAAACTGATGCAGAATACAGTGGCCATCGCGGTCGCTTGCCAACTAATCGGAATAGAGTTCTCCGCACTCTCAGACGTCCTAGATTTCCAGTTTTCAGGTAAGAGTGAGGAACTCGTGGCTGCGAATGTAGAAGTCGGAAAGGCAGCATATGA
>DUDF01000139.1:396-2095 GCA_012959435.1 Candidatus Poseidoniales archaeon | reverse complement strand
CTCTGAGGAAAAGGCTATTCTAGCCCGCAGAAAGTTGCGAGGAAAGGATGACCACGATGTGCAACAAATCACTTCACCAAAGAAAGTTGTAGCAATGCAGAAGGCTTTGGAGACTGTGCACATTGACCCAGCAATTCTCTCATATATCGTAGAAGTCGTCCAGCGAACCCGTGAAGACCACAGAGTGATCACCGGTGCTTCTCCTCGTGCTAGCCAGTCATTATTCAAGACCGGACGAGCCTCAGCAGCAGTTGATGGCCGAGACTATGTGATCCCTGACGACATCAAGGGTGTGGCACTACAAATCATCAGCCACAGAATCATGCTCAAACCAGAAGCAAAGATTCGAGGAATCACCGGCATGCACATCACCCGCAAGATTCTCTCTGAAGTGCCTGTTCCAGTCATCCAAACTGCTTGATTCAGTTTGTGGTTTTATTGCCGCTTGAATGCACAATCAATCGCGGTTATGATTAAGGTTCAAAGCAGAGCCCGTACCACAAGAGGGGGGAGAGAGAGATGGACCCGTACAAAATGATCATTGCCTGCACCAATCAGAAGGGTGGTTGTGCTAAAACTACTACCGCGGTTAACCTTGCTACAGCCCTTGCTGAAGGTAATCCAAAAAGAGGGATTGAACCAGCAAAAGTTCTACTTGTTGACCTAGATCCTCAAGGTAGTGCTTCAACCTCATTCGGCATTGAGAAGAGAGACCTTGAACGTACGGTCTATGACTTATTGATGAATGATCTAGGTGAAGAATTACCTATTATTGAAGACTATTTGTTCGGACCTGAAATGATATCTGACGCTATGCAAAGTGTATGGAAGCAAGCCAACATTGGAAAAGATTTGAAAGAGTCACAAAAAAAGGTGCTAACAGTTGAAAATCTTTGGCTGTTGCCATCTAATATTCAATTATCTGGGGCAGAAATTGAATTGGCTACAAGAATCGGTCGAGAAACTAGATTGAAAGAAGGGCTTGCATCTGCAATCCATGAATTTGATTACATAATCATTGATACACCTCCTAGCCTTGGTTTATTGACCATTAACGCTCTTGCTGCTGCTAACTGGGTTTTAATCCCAGTTCAAACTGAATGGTACGCGCTTGAAGGAATGAGTCAACTAATGAATTCAATCAAGTTGATACAACGAAGAATCAATCCTCATCTCAAACTATTCGGAATTGCGTTGACTATGTATCAAAATAATACTCTGAGCAACACTGTTTCAAAAGAAGTTAGGCATCATTTACAGGACCAGGTTTTCAACACTATGATCCCAAGGGCTACTTCCATCGCAGCAGCACCAATGGAAGGTGCCCCAATTGTCTTATTAAAAAAGCCGACAAAGAAAAACAAGGGTTCACAAGCATACTGGTCACTATCAAAAGAAGTATCTGATAGAGTTAAACAATTGCGACGAAAACATGGTGTAAATGAAACTAGTAAACTGAAATTACACCGTTTGAATCAAATTGAATAAGAATAATCTACTCATTCTGCCTAGAGTTATTATTGCTTCAAATAAACACTTTTGCCCTTAGACCAACCGTCATCCTTCTATAGATGTCTTGATTCACGGTGAATAAGTGATAAAATGGGCTCACCAGATATGACATCAATCAGCGTAAGTTTTGAGGTAAGAAGACAATTAAATTCAATGCGAGCATTGGGGAATTACAAGAGTGTAGATG
>DUDF01000139.1:0-363 GCA_012959435.1 Candidatus Poseidoniales archaeon | reverse complement strand
CAGACTCAATCAAATTAGCAGAGATAGTGACGCACTTCAACAGGCTCTCGGCTCAATAAATGACATTGATGTCAATGGCTTGATTGCAAAACTTGATCTTTCACCTTTTCAGGAGTGAGATAAATGAAAGGACAAGCACCAGCATACTGGATTAACTCAGGCACTTTGGTAAGAGGACTCTTTTCTGCCGGAAGTGATGAGAACAAATTGCTCAAACTAGCCGCTTGCAATACGATTGAACTTCATGCCACAAAGAAAACTTGGAATACAATCCTTTGGCTATTAGTAAATAATCTCAAACAAGACGGGAAACCGACTCTTTCTGGTAAAGAATTGGGTGAATTCAAGACTCGAATACCAGTT
>DUDF01000138.1 GCA_012959435.1 Candidatus Poseidoniales archaeon | reverse complement strand
CACAGAGTGGCAAAAAGATGACGACTCTGATGGGGTCGTTAATGCCGATGATACTTGTGATGAAACAGCAATTGGTGATACATTCATTGAAGGTACAGGTTGTTCTCACGAACAACGACTTGTTGCGGGTGATGTGAATGCGATGCTCAAAGAATATGGTTTGATTCTAGGTGCTGTTGGCGCGGTGCTCATTCTAGCAATTGTGTCAATGTTGGTCATGATTGGCCGTCGTAAGAAACGAAGTGGTAGCATGGATGCGTGGGATAAGGATTCAGCACAGATTGCAGCAGGCGGTTATGTGGAAGGCCAACCAGCTGCACCTGCACCTGCACCGATGGCGCAGGCAGGTCCACAAACAGTTCCAACCTATGCAGAATTACCAATTGGTGGTAGTTATGTTACTGATGCGGCAGGTGGTACTTGGTACAATGCACCTGATGGTGGTCAGTGGGCTATGCAAGGTGATGGTTCTTTCATCAAGAATTGATGCTAAAGTAACTCATCTTTGCGGTTCAGGCAATTGCCTTGGCAGATATGCTCATTGGTTAGAGAGTGCTTCCTCAATGATATCCTGAATTGATACCTCTGGCTTATGTTCAATTCGTTGACCCATTTCCCAGCCATCAACAATTCCCCAGACTTCTTCTCCTGGTTGGCTGTTGTATTGGGGTGATGCTCCAGTTGCTTGGGAAACTATCTCAGCCAACTCACTCATTCGAACACCTTGGCCACGACCAACTGCAACAGCGCCTCGAGTTGGTGGAGGATTTTCTACAATTGATTTTATCATACTAGCTAGGTCCTTGACATGAATCATATCCTTCACCTCTTCTCCAGTTCCTGGCACATTGAAAAACCCATACATTGCTTCACGGCACAAGTGATGAACTACTCCATGTCCCTTGTTTTCTGCCGGTGATATTCCCTGCACATTGGCGGTTCGGATGATGCTAACTGGATGGGTGTCCATCGCGTGTTCAAGAGCACTCTCTTCTACCCATAATTGCCCTTCGGCAGCGATGTCACGGGGTGAAAGAGGTGATTCTGAAGAATAGTACTCGTCTTCTCTTCGAGGGTTTGGGTGAACCCTAAGTGAGCCCACTAAAACTAGGTGAATTCCTTGGTGAGATTGCACACTTTTTAGAATGACTCTTGCTTCATCTCGCATTATTCTCAAGACTTCTTGGTCTGACCTTTCCAAACTTTGGTCTGGTGAATGGCCGTTTAGGTGAACAATTGCATTGCAAGAGGCAAGAATTGCTGGAAGCATATTTTCATCTGCTAATATGTCTGGAGTTAGAATTTGACAATCATCCCCGAGTTCTTCTTTGAGGTAATGGGCGATGAAACCTTCATCTCCACTGATTGCTACCCGCATGTGACTCCCTTGGTATTTACAATGCACACATCATCTATGACTGTGCCGGTTTAATTCGTAGTAGTATTCATCACGCGCCCGCGCTTGGAAGATGTCATGGTACGGGTTGCTGCAGTTGTTTCTAACGGTTGTAATCCGGACCCAAGGGTGCTGCGAGAGGCATCTTGGTTGTTAGAATCGGGCCATGATGTTACGGTTCATGCCTTTGATAGATTGGAAGAACTCGCTGAGCGCGAAGTTGTTGATGGAATTACAATCATTCGTCATCGAGTGGGTTATACTCCATATGGAGGGACTTGGTCAACAGTTCAAGGCTTGCGAAAATTCCGTCATAAAGTCATTAAGGATATTCGAGAATCAAACCAGGGGAAAAATGGTAAAATAGATTTGATTCATTGCCACGACGCTGATACTCTTTCAGTTGGATTAGCAATTTCAGGAGCCAAAGTTCTTTTTGATATGCACGACTTACACCATTCTTGGGTGTTAATGCCAAATCCTAGTTCTATAATTCGCAAAGTGGTTTCATCTAGATATCGGAAGAAGATGCTGAAAGATGCGGCTAATGTTGATGCTGTGGTGACTTCATCAGTAGGCTTTGAATCGTGGCTGGGGCAACGCGGAATTGACTCAAATGTAATTGAAAATAGACCAGCGAAGAAAGAAGTTCTCCCGCCTGCCGAACATTCCACAGTCGGTTATCTTGGTCGTGTGCGGGAGGT
>DUDF01000137.1:1081-2110 GCA_012959435.1 Candidatus Poseidoniales archaeon | reverse complement strand
GGCGGTCTTTCCGGTGCCTGTCTGAGCGCAACCTAGCATGTCCCGGCCTTCAATGAGTTCTGGTATAGCCTGAGCTTGAATCGGGGTGGGTGTGACGTAACCAATCTCGTCGAGGGCATCCAGCAGAGGCTGGCAGAGGTTCAGAGAAGAGAAATCCATGCTAATCACTCACATATGTGTAATAATGGCGTCACCGAACTCGCTACACTTGAGCAGAGTTGCGCCATCCATCAACCGCTCAAAATCGTAGGTAACGGTTTTGGCAGATATTGCCCCTTCCATACCCTTCACAATTAGGTCAGCAGCCTCATCCCAACCAAGGTACCTCAACATCATTTCAGCAGAGAGAATTAGTGAACCAGGATTCACTTTGTCTTGGCCGGTGTACTTTGGAGCGGTTCCATGTGTTGCCTCGAAAATAGCAATTCCTGTATCGTAATTGATATTCGCTCCTGGAGCAATTCCAATTCCTCCTACTTGAGCCGCTAACGCATCAGAAATGTAATCACCATTTAGATTCATAGTTGTCAAAACTGAATATTCACGAGGTCTTGTCAATACCTGCTGCAACATTGCATCTGCAATTACATCCTTGATGATAATTTCATTGCCAGTGTTAGGATTAGTCATTGTGCACCACGGCCCACCATCTAACAAAATAGCACCAAACTCATCTTGAGCAAGTTGGTAACCCCAATCCCGGAAGCCACCTTCTGTGAATTTCATTATATTCCCTTTGTGAACTAGGGTTACGCTTGGTAAATCCTGCTCAATAGCATGTTGAATTGCCGCTCTAACGATTCTTGTGGTTCCCTCTTTACTGATTGGTTTAATTCCAATACCTGAAGAATCTGGGAAACGAATTTTTGTGACACCCATCTCATTTTGTAAAAAATCAATCACCTTTGCAACCTCGTCGCTACCCGCTTCCCATTCAATACCTGCATAAACATCTTCACTATTTTCTCTGAAAATAATCATGTTAACTGCATCCGGGTCTTTGACTGGGCTTGGAGTCCCTTGATACCA
>DUDF01000137.1:0-1023 GCA_012959435.1 Candidatus Poseidoniales archaeon | reverse complement strand
AAGAGGTCTAATTGTTGACGCAAAGCAACATTGAGGCTTCGAATCCCACCACCAACTGGTGTTGTAAGTGGTCCTTTGATTGATACAAGCCCTGTTTTCATAGCCGATTTGGTTTGCTCTGGAAGCCATTCTCCTGTTGCATTGAATGCTTTCTGCCCTGCTAAAACCTCTTGCCATTCTATTTTTCGTTGGCCACCATAAGCCTTCAAAATTGATGAATCAACCACTTTACGCATCACTGGAGTGATGTCAATGCCTATCCCATCACCTTCAATGAAATTGATGACTGGATTATCGGGCACATTCAATTTACCACTGACTAGAGTGATAGGGCTAGCAGAGGTCATTATTTTGGCCGACCCGCCTCCCCTTCATGAATGCGATGGGTAGGGGCGGTATCTAATAGCAAACATATTCTCTAAGTCTCTCCTCCCGTGAACCATGGATTCATTGGTAGAATGGAATGGTGGCAAGAGTTTGACCTGTACCGACAAACAAGGGATGACGATGGGATTAGCGTGGGGTGGAGAAGGTGTATCTCCTGTAACTGCAACCCTACACTCTTGTGGTGCTTGTAGTCTAATTGACGTGGTTGAAGGTTTGAAAAACCGTGAAGTAACAAGCGCTTCGGTTAGTCTCGACTTAGAACGCTCAGATTCAGACCCAAAAGTGTTCACAAAAATTCACATGGTTTACCGAGTGAGTGGCGAAGATTTGCCAGAAAAATTGGTTAATCGTCTTGTCGAAAAAAGTCATGAAAAATATTGTACAATATCTAACATGATTAAACACACTGCTGATATCACTTGGGAAGCAATAGTAGAGTAATTACTCGTCTTGGTCAATAAGACCAATCATTTTCGCTACCGGTACAAGAAGTGCTGGTACTCTAGCAATTTCTCCAGCCTCTTCACCCTCTAGCCAAACACCCTCTGCGTACGGTTCACCTAAGCCTAGTTGGCCCATCCATGAGTGACTTGCAAGCCACCTCTCCCTAGAGAGCCCTGATAGCATAGCTGCTTT
>DUDF01000136.1:10276-12502 GCA_012959435.1 Candidatus Poseidoniales archaeon | reverse complement strand
CCAGCATAACCGATTAAATCACACTCAGCATTATTATCCATATCAAAGTCTAGAGAAACCGTATGCCAACCAGCAATGAATAGTCCCTTCGATGACTCTCCCGCAGCAACCAAATGTTCTGACAGCCCATCACCGTCCATATCAGCAAGTAACACGTGTTTAGGTGCTGTGTGGGGGAAAATTGTTCGTGATGTGCTACCAATAGTACCGTTCACCCCAAATGGTCGAACCTGCAAATAGCCTGTGGGAGTTGCATCGTTTCCATCAGTGCTTCCTTCCAATGGTTGGAGAATGTCAATGCTTCCATTCCCACTCCAATCACCTATTGAATAGTTAACCAACTGAACTGCATTTGTTTGATTGGTTGACCAGCCTGTACCATTGAAAGTGGCTGTACAAACCCCCATATCGGTATTTCCAAGCACATCAAGTAGCCCGTCACCATTCCAATCAAGAGTAGTCATTCCACTTTTGATACAATCAAAGGATGAACCAGGAATCCCAACAACCCAATTCCCTTGAGAGACATTCCACATAGTCACATGGCCGTCCATAGAATCTGCGACTACCACTGTGTCGTTTCCAGAGCCCCAAAATTTCCCAACTGCTAAGGCCCCAAGGGTTGCTTGCATTGCGGACCCATTAGCTGACACAGTAGATTCTGCCCCTAAACCAAATGAACCGTTTTGAGTGTTGAATACAAATTCCCTCAAATAACCATCACTATGTATTGATATGAGTTCATAATCACCATCTCCATCCATATCACCACTGTCAATACCACTAGCACCCATTCCTAGTGACTGATTGGTATTGGCTCCCCAACTTCCATTTGGTTGGGTAAAAAGCATGCACGCACTAGCATTTGTGTTGTCAAATGATGCAACATCATCCAAACCATCATCGTTGAAATCGGCTACAACTAATTCTCCAGCACCATCGCAAATTGAAGACCAAGATATCGCTGAAAATCCATTTCCTGATGACCAATCAAATGTGCCAACTGCAGGACTTACTGTCCCATTTGTCCAACTGTGAGTTCGCTGAAGGAATACTGGTTCTGGAAGTCCATCGCCATCGGTATCACCAACTGCAAGAGAATCTATCACACCAGTTGCTACGAACCCACCCCCATAATCAGGAGCAAATTCGGCATACATCTCTGCATATTGAATCTGACCTTGTGAAGGAAGAAGAATATCTCCGATCATATTTCCTGTTGAATTTATGCTTCCACTGGTGGTGGTTGACCCGTTTGAAAATTCTGTCTGAGCCCCTAGGTTCCCATACCCTAGTGTATTCCACGCCCACTCATATTGTGAATCATTTCCAATATCCAAGGTGACATCGCCGGGACTTGATGACGTTGTACTGTAACTTATTTCAAAAACTGCGTCATTAACCGTTGAATTTTGCTCTAATGCTAAGATTGAATCACTATTCGTTGAGCCACCGTTGAGCATTAAAGACATTGAATTATTGCCATCAGCAAAGGTAGTGATGATTCCTTGTCCTGCTCCAGCAGAAGTGAAGCCGGAAATCGGGGATAATACCGATAAAAACATCAAAGAGATGACGAAAAATGGGGTAATATCCGATTTCTCAATTGACATGGAACACCCTCCTGCATACTTTCGACTTTCTTTCACCATCAAGTCATTTTCCCCTTCCTCATAGAGGAAGGTGAAATCTTTTAGCAAATTTATTGTCGCTCATTCGTTTCTAGTTCTCGGCCATTTTTTGTTAAGCGCCCTTGACAATGAATCATCCATACGAGCATTCCACCAATCTGCCCGCCTCCAAATCGCATATCGACCTCGGATACCTCGCATGTCAGCACCCTCTAATTTCGCATCTTGCATATTAGAAAGTGAGAGTTTGGCTTTCAGAAATTTTGCCTTGCGCAAATCTGCACCATCTAAAGCCGCTTTCATCAAATTGGCTCCAACAAAGGAGGCTTTTCGTAAATCTGCACCGGAGAAATTTGCACCTTCAAGATTAGCACCGTCAAAAATCGCACGGCGTAAATTTGCACCTTCAAAATCTGCATCAGCCAATTCCGCTCCAATGAAGGATTGGAAAGAGAAGTCCTTTTGGACTTCGTCAGTCAAATTTGTCACTCCCTTGAACGGTTATCAAGATGTGACCGGCCTTCAGTAGTGAGGACAGCATATCGATTCTTGCGGTTTCCTTCACTACCTGGATATTCTATGAAATGGCGTTCTA
>DUDF01000136.1:8127-10119 GCA_012959435.1 Candidatus Poseidoniales archaeon | reverse complement strand
TTACCACACAAAGTCTGGAAGGCTGCACCACGCTCAGGTAGTCCAGATTCTTCGGCTGCTCTGCGAGCAGCAGCGATCGCAATTTCACGGGCTGAGCGAATTGAGGACAAGGCTGTTGACCAACTTTCTTCGCGAATCTTTTTCTGCATTATTGAATCTATATCTTTTGCACTACCAGTCAAGTCAATGTCAACATCGCCTACTCTAATCATAATTCGGTTCTGTACTTCAACTGCTACCTCTTCATCAGACATGGAAACCCGCTCTACAAACGAACGGGGAGGTTATTTTAATCGTTCCGTCTATATCTATTGGCAAAGTCGTTAAAAAATAAAACAGAGGTGCTGATTTGAAGTTAGCGATTTTATTCTAAATATTCAGATAATATCCAAATGCAAGTGGAAAACATGCTTAATGGCAATGCATATTCTGACAAATTGATGATGAATTCACTTCATTCCAATGCGGCCCGCCCAGAGGCGACAAGCAATGGGATGAATGGCAGGGCCAAGCAGAATAATCCACAACCAATAAAGAACGCTGACACAAATTTCATGCTAAGGCTGAGTAAAGGGTCGGGAGATTCGACTCCTGCAAGTATTGTCATTCCAACCACTGCATCTACTAACATCAATCCAGCTCCTCCGGCCCCAACCCAAACCCCAATGCGCCTACCCATTATCATCAATCCGCCGCCAGCAAGCAAAACAATAGCAGCCAATGACTCTATTATTCCTAGAGTTGTGAAGTATCCATCATTCTGTAAACTAGCAAAATAATCTGTAACCTCAGAACCGCTCAAATTTGCACCTTGGATATTCAAGCTATCTGCTAATGCATCTGCTTCTTCAGAACTTAGAGTCCCTGTAGTTAAATTACTCAGAGCAAAAATCCCCACTATAATTGAACCAAGAATCAAACAGACTCCGATAGTAATTGGAATCGCTTTGTTAGCCTTAATTGGCACCTCTGGCATTATCGGCTCGTCACTCAGAACATCGTCAGGTAGGCCACTCTGCATGTTCTTCGAATAGGGCTAGTAATCTTCAATCCTCGCCACAAGCGCGTAACGAATTCGCTAGTTCACTTGGAATTGGCATTGATTCAAAAGAATCTAAGTCCACACACACTGTAATTACCCGCGCATCCCACACTTGGAGTCCGTTTTGATTAGCGAATTTGTAACGCCATGTGCACGACTTATCACCTACTTTTTCTACCCAAAGTGTACACACAATCTCATCCCCGTATCTAAGTGGTGCAAGGTGCTCTCCTTCAGTACGAACTGCTGGGAAACCAACTCTCTTTTTTAGGGTTAAAGTTGGGTAATCTATTCCGCAAATATGTTGCCAAGATTCCTCAAAAAAACGGTGTGCTAAATCAAAATATTGCGGGTAAAAAACCACCTCTGCTACATCAAGCATTGGCCAGTCAACCCGCCTCCTCAATACAACTGCCACAAGTCGGGGAGGCGTTGTTGAATATCAATCAAACCGCTTAGAATATACTCTTTGCTACTACAAATTGACAGATATGAATTACTGTCACGCAAGCACCAAACGCTGCTACCAAGAAATCATTATGCACTTTTCCTCGCCACATGCAAAGTGCTGCACCAAGGAATGCGAGGAAATCCGTTCCAGGGCTAGCTAGCCAAGTACAATTTACGTCACCAACTGATCTTTCATTAAACCACCAAAATACTAGAGCAAATAGGCCACCAATAATAATTCCCTGATACCACCCATTCAATTTCTCAATCCAATCTTCCTTCAACTGTAGCATTGTGCTCATACCCCCACGGGGCATGTGGTCGGGATATTATTCCACCTACTTGATAGCCCAAAGTTCAGAAAACTCGAAGAACATGAATGAAAATTGTTATTCTAGCCACGCCCAACCATCAAAATTAGAGCGGACCCACCGCGATTTGAACACGGGTTTGAGGCTCCGCAAGCCCCAGTGATATCCAGGCTACACTATGGGTCCAGC
>DUDF01000136.1:0-8076 GCA_012959435.1 Candidatus Poseidoniales archaeon | reverse complement strand
TTACAATATCGTGGAATGAAAAATCCCACTTTTCTTGGTGTTAAACCATGATTCTTCATACGCCTATCATTTGCTAACGAAGCGACTATCTCGCTCGCTGTACAATTTGGATTTGAACTAACGTAGTTCAATATCTCTGATTTTAATCGATTGCGTCTTGCTTGTTTCTGACTACCTAACCCGCTTTGCATAGGATTAATTGTTCATTGGTTACTTATCAAAGACCGGTGGGAATACCCATCGGATGTCAACTTTAAAGCAAAGGAACAACAGTTTTCCAGTTTGCATTTGCAAGTTTCTTGCCCTTCCCATCTTTGGGATATGGGTGCATATGATTGAGCGCCCCATGCATTCCTGCTACAGAGAATTTAACCCGCAACTCAACGAAGCGGTCTCTCTGTGCCGCAACCAACACATCATCATCTAATTCAGCATTAGCAAATTCTTCAGAATAACCTTCATTGGTGATTCTAACCATATTTCCATCTAGATGGACACGTGGTTGGAATTGATGGTCATCTGGACTGTCCATCTCAACTTTAAGGTCAATGACGACTCTGTCGCGCACGCCAATTTTGGTGATGTCCATCGAAGAAACCATCTCTACCGTGCTGGGCCAACACTAGTCGGGGTTAGAAAGTTCGCATTGGCAACTCACCCTCATTTATTGTACAAACACTACACCAAGTTGCAAAATTAGCCGTTTTTTAGCAATTTATGCTCATTCAAACACTTCTGAAATTCGTGGAACTAAAATGACGAATTCAACTTCCAACTTCCAGTCATTTCCTTCATCGGGGTCTGCACCATCCCAATCCACAAAGAAGTCTGGATCAGCTTCATCAGCTGTCACTTGCCAAGTCCAGTTACCTTGACCAAATCGTGCAGCAGCATTATCCAAAATAAATGCTAGTAAATCATCTGCATAGTCTGACTGATAAGTGCTTGATTCTGTTGGTACCGGATTCATACCATCACGCTCAATGTAGGCTGTTGGTGCCTTAGTCACGTTTTCTTGACTAGTCGTTGATTCAACATCCCAACCGCTGCCCGGCACTACTAATCTCAGAGTAAAATTGTCTTGTGGCATTTGATGCGGAAGCATATCCATTGTCAATGTCAAAGTCGCATTGACCTCCATCAAACGGGCTTCAATTCCTGGCTCATGAGAATATGTCCATGATTCCCCTTGCTTGAGATACCCATCCCAATCTTCTGTCACACGTTTTTGTTCCCAAGTTACTTGCCAAGTCCTTGTACTGACATTGATTTGAAAAGCCTCACGCGCTGATGCACCACGGTCATCAGTAACTTTGACTGCTCCTTCAAATATACCCGATTTATTGAGAATCATTGTAATTGATGATGCGCTTGAATCTACATCGTTTCTAGAATCGCCATCACCATCAGAATCATCGCTTAAATCCAAATCCCAAGCCCAAGCAAGGATACCCCCTTCAGGGTCATGAGAACCTTCAGCGTTGAGTGTGACGGACTCACCCACCTTAGCCATTGGCTGAGCAAGAAGTTCCACCACAGGATATGCGTTTACATAAATGGTCCAATGCGTTTTATCGGTACCGCCTTGGTCATTCTCTACAATCAAAGACACCTCGTAAGTACCTGGTGTTGAATATGCATGATTAGTCAACCCCTGAGTTGTAGTTGTAGTTGAACCATCGCCAAAATCCCATGAAAATTGTGTGATGACTGTTGCATCTGGGGTTGTAGATTCACGCGCATCGAAATTAATTGGTTCGCCAGAGTTGATTTGGTCAACATCAACTGTCAGCGAAGCTGTTGGCTCAGGAGGGCCGATTGGATTAGTACATCCTGATAGGAGCACACTTGCTAACATAATAATTGCAAGGCTGTAAGAACGCACTGCAATGGCTCTCTTCTCGTCCCTCATAATTTCACCTGCTAAAACCATCGTTTAACAGCATGACGCTATATTGTCTTACTTTTTGAGTAAACAATCATGATTTACCGATTGCCAGATGATTTCACTCATCCGATTTCTGCCACTCAATATCATCATCCAACACTGGAACATCCACCAACTCATAACCACTTAATTCAGAATTAGATGCTGCTGCCTCAGCCAAGTGCCTATCCGCCGTTAAAGGGTCAACATCGTCACCTTCATTCATCCCATAATGGTCTTCCATTGGAGATTCAACAAGTAAATCATCTGCTTCAGCTTTTTCAACATGGAAATCGACTGGGACTTCACTCTGCTCAACTTTTGGCTTAGCCAAAGTATCATCATCAAGTTCCGAAAGAACATTACTTTGAGTGACAATATTTTTTTGCGCATAATCTTCTGCGATCTGCCCTTGAACCTCTTGTTCTAGTTCTTCAAATGTCTTAGGCTCTTCTTGAGCTGAGCCCGACCGCCCAAACAACCGGCTTATCCATCCCATGCATGGCAAACTATGCACCCCCACATAGGCTTCACCCATCTTTGACCCACTTTCCACAACTTCAAACGGGACAGACCCACCCGTGTCGATATATGGCACACGACCCACTTGCTGGTTGTCGCGTAGTTGGATTTGATTTGGAAACTACTGGTTTGCACAAGAAAAATCATCGCATAATTCAATTTGCGATTGTTGGTAGCGACCAAGATGGTTCCTCAATTCATTTTGAGTCGTTAGTAAATCCCCAACGAAGCATTCCCGCTGATGCTTTCCGAGTCCACGGCATTAGTGATGCTGATGTCAAGCATCAGCAATTATTTGGGCACTATATCGAGCAATTGAATGAACTATTCACAGATTCTGTTGTAGTTGGCCATAATGTCAAAGCATTTGATTGGCCATTCATGGCTAATGAATATCTTAGGTTTGGTAAAACCATGCCTCAACCTCGAGCAATTATTGACACCCTTCAAGTTGCAAGGAAATTGAAATTGCCTAGGCCTCATGGTTTGGGACCACTTTGTGAGAGATATAAGGTCAAACTAGAGAATGCCCATGATGCTGCGGCTGATGCTGCTGCTTCTCTGCTGCTTCTGTGGAAAATAATGGATGCAAACCCTAAACCATTTCGCCGCCCCCTTGAAGATTTGCAAACTTGGCTAGCCGGTTCCAACTATGATTCATCAGGAAATTTAGGACCAGGCTATGATGACCTAGAACCTTTTGATTCGGATGGGAAAATACGCATTGATGGAAAAAATCTCATCATCACTTTTGGCCGGCATCGTGGCTCCACCCTAAATCAAGTGGCAACAAATGATAACAGTTACATCAACTGGTTACTATCACCAAACGGACCGTTTCAAGAAGATGACAGAAACAGTATTCGCTCGCGCTTAGATGAGACGAACGGATTACCTGATTAATTGGAGGTAGCAGATTGAGTAATGTCAAGTTTGGTGCTGATGCTTGGGATGCTAGATTCAGTGGGGATGACTGGGCCTATGGCCGTGAACCTAATCGCTGGCTTGAAGAAAGAATTTCCCCGCTACCAGCAGGAAAGGCGTTATTCCCAGCCGATGGTGAAGGTCGTAACGCCGTATGGGCGGCGACAAAAGGTTGGGATGCTCATGTCTTTGACCTCTCAGTGGTGGGTCAAGGAAAATGCGCTAAACTTGCGAGCGAAAATGAAGTCACAGTTACTTACGATGTGGATGACCTAGAGACTAGAGACTTTAACCCGCAAGAATACGATCTAATTGCATGTTCTTGGTTCCATGTCCCATGGAACATATTTATCAGCCATTACCCACGTATGTTAGAGTCACTAAAAGTGGGTGGCCATTTCATCACCGAAGGGTATCACACAAGCCAACTTGAGATGAAAAGCGGGGGCCCAAAATCACCCGACCTACTTTGGGACTTGGATGAGGTGATGGCGGTGATTGGTGATGGCTTTGAAATTCTGCATGCTGCAGTTGAATCAACAATTCTTAATGAGTCAAATCTACATCAGGGGAAGGCAAATGTTGTTCGGATTCATCTTGTGAAATTGAGATGAGATTTGGTTCACTCACGCTCAGAACGATGCAGAGGTTTCCAAGGTAAAATGTCACACCAGTCTCCCATCTTCCAACTTGAACCAGCGACATTAACACTTCCAAGTAATACCGGACCTTCCCAAGCAATGTCAGATAATTTCTTGATGTTTTCTTGAGCATAACCAGCGAAAATAACTCCATATTTTTGTCCTGTTGGGACCATATCTCCAGTCTCATTATTTGGTCGCATGATTTCCACTAAACCAACTGAACAATCATCTTCTAAGCGAAGGACTTGCACTACATAATCTCGGAAAGTCCCATGTGATTCCATTTCCCCATTAGCACGTGTCCAAATCCACGATGGGCACCATGCTTTCCATTCGCAGAAACCACATGCTTCACTGCTTGGAGTTGCATCAAATGGTTCAGGACCTAGTTTGCTAGCTTCCCATGCTGTAAATGCCTCATCCAATACGTTTGGTCCTTCAGCCACATAAATTTCAGAATTCTTGGTGTACCAACCTTCTGCGGTTATTTTTGGGTGATTTGGATTATTAGCAATAACCAAATCTCGATACATCCTGAGTTGTCTGCTGACTGTATCGTAAAGTTCACCATCTGGTGGCTTCCCTGTTTTCAAATCAGCAACAATCCAACCAACTGTATTGCCATCCTCATCACGGTCAGCAATTAGCAAGTCAAGTCTGCCCATCAGTCTGCCACATGAAGATCGGAGAGTGCCTTCTGCGGACAATACCATTTCCTGAATATCTCGCCACTGCCCTACAGTGATAGATGTCAAAGAAACCTGTTTATATCCTGCTTTCATGAATAATATATTCAAAGCGCCAATCAATTGCTTTTGAGCCTGACCAAATTCTTCTTCCTTCCATTTTGGATGCCTCGCAGTATTGAAGAATTTCTCTCTTTCATCATCCCATTGCCTTGTGAGAATTGATTTGGCTGTTGCAGGTAGCCAACTATCCTCTTCAGCATCCCTACCACTGAGATCAAGGTTACATAAATCCTCAACCGAATCGTGAACCGCTGTACCTAAGGAAGCCGCCATGCCAGCCTTACGTGGTAAACGTTGACGAGATAGCCAAAATTTTCGTGGACATGCCTCAAAATTATTCCAAGCAGAAGGGGAAAGTGAGTGGGCCCTTCGCTTATTTGCCATGTCCGATTCACCTCAGTCTAACAAGCCCGACTGACTATCTGCAAAGTGCCCCAACCATTAATGCCATCGGCGGCAACGGGTAACTATGACTGACCTTCCTTTAGTCAAAGTGGATGATAGCATTGATACAGAAGGAGCCATGGTGGTGTCCTGTTTTCCAACTGTAAGCATGGTGTCAAATATCGTGGCCCATTATTTGGTTGAAAGTCTTGATTTACAATTTGTCGGTGGTGTTCGAGATTCTAGACTACCTGCAGTTTGCTTAGTTCAAGATGGTGAGCCATTACCACCTATTCGAATTTATGCAGGTGAGCCGAATTGCACAATTGAGGGGTGTGACAAATTGATTGTTGTACTCTCAGATATTCAAGTTCACGGACGCTTAGCACTACCGCTTACCGAAGCTCTGTTTTCATGGAGTAAAGAGGCTCAAATCAGTTCAGCAATCCTGATTGATGCCTTTGCTCATGGTGTGGAATCCCCTCACGAATTAGTTGATGATGATGATTCCAAGGAGACTTTACTTGGCATTGGGGCAACCGAGTCCACTCGTGAAAAACTTAAGGAAATGGGTGTTCCTTTGCTAAAACACGGAGTCGTTGGTGGCATGACTGGTGTGATGATGGGTGAAGGTAGACGCCGCGGAATAGAAATCAGTGCGATTTTAGCAGAAGCGAATCCTTCCTTTCCTGATGCTATGGCCGCGGCTAGAATCATTGAGAAACTCGATTTATTATTCCCTGCAGTCACACTTGATGCTGGCCCGCTCATTGAAGAAGCAGCAAGAATTGAGGAACAAATTAAGGAAATGTTGAGTCATAATCTTTCGGCTAAGGAAGAACTAGGTGATGATAGTGGAACTTCAGCGATGCTTTACGGCTGAACTCAGTTAGAAATCAGATAGCGAGGTTTGCCCGTTTTCGCCTTGGTTTTTTAATTCTGCTTCATCCTCAGGTTGGTCAACTTTTGACGTCTTTTCTTGGGCTACTTCCCTAGGTAGTGAAGTAATATCACCAATCATGTCATTGAGTTCTTGCTCGGACAATACTTTGACATTCAATCGATTTGCTTTGTCAAGTTTTGAGCCAGCATTTTCGCCAGCCACCAAATAATCTAATTTACCGCTAACCGATGTTGTAGTTTTACCACCAGCCGATTTGATTTGCAATTCAACCTCTTTCCTAGGCCTACTCAAAGCGCCAGTCAAACAAAATGTCAAATCAAGCAGTGAACCTGTTGCCACTCGCTTTTCAACATCTGAAATAGTGAGTGCCTCGTTGAGTCTATTAATCACATCTTGCCGCTGTGCAAGTCCATCCAATAGTCGCTCAGCAACCGTTGAACCTACGCCATCAATTTCAATCAGAGATGCTATGGCGTTGTTGTATTTTGCTTGATTACCATCATCATCAGTCGCTGGAGCATCGTTTCTATGCCCAACTAAATCCATCAATGATCCTAAACTACCTACATTTTCAGCAAATGACTCAGCCAATTCCGGCCCTATTTTTGGTAAGCCAAGAGCTACTAAAAATTGTGTTAAAGTCAGACTTCTTGTGGCCTCAATTTCTACCAACACATTAGAGGCTGACTTCTCAGCCATTCGCTCAAGTGTAAGCAAATCATCCATATCTAAGTCATACATATCTGCGATAGAATCTACTAAACCAGATTCGGACAACTGCTCGGCTAATTTCACACCAATTCCATCCATTTCCAACGCTCGACACCAGTAAATTAGTGAATGCACATGGCGAGCGCCACAAGACAAATCTAAACATTTGAGGAAGGCCCCATCAACTACTAATTCATTGTCACATTTAGGACAGTTATTTGGAATACTTATCTCTTCTTTTGGTGGTAATTCACCACCAAAGTCTTCACCATTAGCGTGCTTCCTTCCGACCAAATCTGCTTTGCTAGCCCGACCTAATGATTCTATCACTTTAGGAATAACATCACCTCGACGAACCACTCGAACTTTATCGCCGATATTGATTCCTAACCTCTCTACTTCCCCTGCATTGTGAAGGGTCGTTTTTTCAACAGTCACACCAGAAACTACCACTGGAGCAACATGTGCCACGGGTGTTACAGCACCAGTGCGGCCGGTCTGCCACTCAACTCTCATTAACACCGTAGTTGCCTGTTCTGGCGGGAATTTCCATGCTAAAGCCCATCTTGGATGGTGGGCAGTCATGCCTAGCAATTTTCGCTTTTCAAAATTGTCAAGTTTGAATACAATTCCATCGATTTCCCAATTAAAATTATCTCGGTTTTCGGTATAATCAATCGTTAAAGCGACCATTCCTTTACAAACATCTTCAGCACTTTCAGCCTCAATAACAGTGTCTCCTGCAATTGTAATTCCTTGTTCTTGCAACCATTTTACTGCTTGCGAATCTGATTTCATGAATTCAGGATCGGGTGAATCCGGGTGGCGTAAATCTGCGCTTACAAACCTTACATCATATGCGTAAAATTCGAGATGCTCTGCTTTCGCTTTGCCTTTCTCAATGTGTTTTTGACGCAATGCTCCTGCAGCTAAATTTCTTGGATTCGGAGCAACTTCCGCATATACATCGCGAAATGTTGCAAGTGGCATTACTACTTCGCCACGAATGTGGCAATCACCAGACCATGGAAGTTCGAATGGAATATTGGGTATACGCCTAGCATTAGCCGTTACATCTTCACCCCTCTCACCACTCCCTCTAGTAGCTGCTTTGACCAATTTACCTCGTCTATACTCTAGTGACAAGGCTGAGCCATCCAGTTTTGGTTGGGCAATAAATCCCCTTCCTTGGGCTGTAGTCTCTGTAACAAAATGGCACATCTCATCCTCAGTGGTTGCCTTATCCAAACTACGCATTGGAAACATGTGCACCACTTTGACTGAACCAGGTGCAACATCAGCACCTACCCT
>DUDF01000135.1 GCA_012959435.1 Candidatus Poseidoniales archaeon | reverse complement strand
TTACATGCGAGCACTCTCAAGTAAATCACAAACTGAAAAAATGGAGAATGTTGGGGAACAAAAAACCACAACCGAATCCTCTGCTTCAAATGCGCCTGAATCAGTAGACCGCACTGCTAAAATGTACATCGGTGGAAAACAAAAGCGACCAGATGGTGGTTACACAATGGATGTAACTGGACCTTCAGGAACTGTCGGACAGGTTGGCAGGGGAAATCGCAAAGATATTCGCGATGCTGTTGAAGCTGCTAGCGGAGCAACAAAATGGGCTACAACTAATGCTCACACTCGTTCTCAAATCCTCTATTACATCGCTGAAAATCTAGAACAGCGAAGTGCTGAATTTGCCGCCCGCATAAGCGCTATGACTGGCTCAACTACTGAAGCAGCAGAATCTGAAGTTGCAGATGCAGTTTCAGAATGGTTCCGCTGGGCTGCATGGGCTGACAAGTATGACGGGGCTGTCCATGAGACAACAATGCACGGTTTGGTCTTAGCATTGAATGAACCATTAGGTGTGGTAGGAGTGACCTGCCCCGATGAGAGCCCACTTTGTGGATTCACTCGGTTAGTTGCACCACTTCTCGCCATGGGGAACTCGGTAATCGCTGTGCCATCAGAAAATAACCCATTAGCGGCTACTGACCTATACCAAGTCCTCGAAACCTCTGACTTGCCTGCTGGTGTACTCAACATTGTGACTGGTATTCATTCAGAATTTGTGCCTGCTCTTGCCGCCCATGATGGTGTTGACTCAATGTGGGTAGGTACTGGAGATGTTGATGAAGTACAAATCGCCAGCGTAAGTAACATGAAGAGAGTCTGGAAAGTGAACATGGATGCTAGTGCAGATGAATTCTTGCGTCAGTCAACCCATGTGAAGAATATCTGGCTTCCTCATGGTGTATGATAAGGATTAAATGCCAATTTTCCTTTCATCAACCATGCAACCAGATACTGACCAGTGGGGACAGCCAATTCAGCCAGCACCTCAGCCAGACCCTCAACCAATGTTAATCGGGACCCCTCAACCAATGGTTGTAGGAGGAGTTGACCCAGGAATGATGACTGGACGACCAGCCCAAATGATGGGATTCATAGATTCTGTGAAGAGCGTTCTGATGAACAACTTCGCGAACTTTGAAGGGAGAGCATCACGCTCAGAATATTGGTGGTTTTTCTTATTTACATTCCTCATATCATTCCCTCTAGGTATAATCGATGGAATCATGCTTGTTGTAATGGATGTCCCGATGGATAGTGTGCTGTGGGCCATTACCCCGATGTCTACATTATTTCAACTTGCAGTTATGATCCCCCAATTGGCTTTAGGAGTTCGCCGCATGCATGATTTAGGAAAATCAGGATGGATGTTACTCATTGGATTGATTCCCTGTGTAGGAATCATTCTGCTTATTGTTTGGACTGCTTCAGATGGTGAGCCTCACGACAATGCATACGGCCCTGTGCCAACTAATGTATTGGCTCAGTAAATGTGATTATTCACGAATTGCGCGACTCAAACTCACGCATGAAATCTACAAGTGCCTCAACACTTTCAATCGGGCACCCATTGTACATTGATGCCCGTATCCCACCAACTGAACGGTGACCCTTCAAACCACCAAGTCCTGCTTCTTCAGCCTCAGCCAAGAATACAGGTTCAAGCGCCTCATCAGCCAATCGCCATGTTACATTCATCACTGAACGTGAATCCTTGTCAGCGTGTGGCGCCCAGAAATCTGTGCGATCAAGTTCGTTGTAAAGCAATTCTGACTTTACTTGATTTCTGGCTATTGAAGCCTGTAAACCACCATTTTCTTCAAGCCAGTTGAATACCCTATCAAGAACAAAAATACCGAATGTGTTGGGTGTGTTAAACAGAGAACCTTTGGAAGCGTGAACCGAATAGTCGAGCATTGTTGGAATATCATCACCCACCTTGGAAAGTGCCCACGGAGAGAGAATCACTACTGTCACGCCACTCGGACCGAGGTTCTTTTGCGCCCCTGCGTAAACTAAATCGTGTGCTGAAATGTCAATTGGAACGCCAGCAATATCAGAACTTGCATCCAAAATTAAGGGTTTACCACCACTACCTGGGAGGTGATGGAACTGGGTAC
>DUDF01000134.1 GCA_012959435.1 Candidatus Poseidoniales archaeon | reverse complement strand
AGAATCAGGACCATATCCTTCGGGCCAGCCTTACTAGTGACGGCGACGATTCGAAAGCTGAAGCATCTCTTCGTAAGGAGAAGAAGTGGACAGGCCAGATACGTGGAGAATCAGAACAGAGCAACATCCTTCTTCATGGTGAAGCCATAGAGGTAGGTACAGATGCAACAACAGTTCTCTATTCTTCACCAATGAATGTTGAGCCAAGTTCAGGAAGATTTGCACATTCAGGCCTATCTGTACAACTTGCTATAGGTGACGAATGTTATCTTGGTGGTTGGGATCGCTCAGCCAATAATGAATGGCACAGTATTTTACTACTGAATGCAGAACAAGCAAAGGCTGCAAAGTCTCTTTTGGATAGTCACAGCAAGTCACCCGAATGGGTCGGGCACAGCAAAATCAACATTGGTGATGCGGGTAATAGAATAATTCGCAACGGCAAAGAACTGGACATTGGGAAAGAGCAAACAGTCGAATTGGGAGTGGTTCATCTTGATGAAATGCCGGATTCAGTTGATGCTCTTGAGACACATGAACCCATCATGCAAGTCCCTTCAGATGATTTGGCACTTCAATGTAATTTCAATTGGGTTTCAGCCCCTCCAGTAGTTCCTAAATCAGCTAATGAGGATGCTTTGCATAGTGAATGGATGGGTGCTCGTAAGGCAGTTGCAAAACGCCTCACAGATCTAAAAACAGTCAACAAACCATCCAAAATCCCAGGTTTTGGTCGTAAGCAGAAGGAAATACACAAATCAATTGATGAGGCACTTTCTCAAGTTGGTATCATATCAGATTCCAAAGGCTTTGCTGAATTGATTGCATCTGTCGAATCACTCTCTGAATCAGTTGGTAGCAATCTTGACGGGTTGAAGGCAGCCGAAGATGAGGCAAGCCGTGTAGTGTTAGAAAAGGTACAGAAAGAGGCACACCAAATTGCAGTGGAAAAAGCGAAGAATGAGATTAAGGATTTGACTAACCGTCTCAAGACTTCAAACAAGGAATTGAAGACTCTTGAAACGTCAATTAAGTCTGCAGAAGGTGTGGAGAAGGAGCGAATCAAGAGTGACCTTAGTCAATTGAGACCCAAGATAAAGGAGATGGAATCAAACCTATCTCAGGCGAAAGAAACTAGCACATCCAAATTCCAATTCAAGGCCCCAGTTGTTCCGACCTCTTCCAAGAAGGGTGAATCCAAGGGCCATAAGTTCCTTGGGGATACTCGTAACACAAGTTTAGGAATCAATACTCCAGCAGAAGATCTTCCAGATGCAGGTACTCTATATTCTGAGGCTGAAAATCGATATCTTGCAATTACAAACTGGGAAGAGGTTGTTCAGGGCCGTAAGGATGCTAAGCGTCTAAACGCAACATTGTGTGCTGTTCGTGAGGTGTTGGGATGAAGGAACAAAGAATAGTCGTTACAATCGATGCTGATGGCAAGATGTCGGCTAAGACAACTGGCTTGAAGGGTGAAACTTGTATCGAGGAACTTGAGGCATTATTGGCTGAACTTGCTGAATTGGATGGTGTTGAACACACACGAGAATATCACGAGAAGGAACCGCGTGCATCACAACAGAGTTCGAATAAACAGCAACTCAAAGGGGGTAATTGAATGAGTGGAGTATGGCAAGAGCGTAGCGTACCGATGACGGATCACGAATGTGCAACTGAGGCGCTAGAGGAGATAGGTGCTACAATTCTAGCCAGTAATAACAATCAAATTCGCATTCGTATCAATGGCAGTGAATGGGCGTTACAAAGGAACCATGGCCGTTATTCAGTGAGGTTTAATCGTCGTACTGTTGGTACTAGTTTGAATTGGATGGATAATGTGAGTACTCCATATGAACAAGCGGTCGTGAGAAAATTACGCCGGCTTAGAACAGAAGAAGAATCAGCACAACTTGAGAGTGAGCGTGAGGCAATACGTTCTGAGCGTGAGGCGTTTGAAGCCCAGCGTCAGCAGTTAATTGAAGAGCGCAGACAAGAGATACTTGAAAAGGCCCAGAATTTGGGATACAAGGTCAAGCAAACTGAGACAAATGGACAGATTCGCATGGTATTAGTGCGCCGTTAGTGAGGTGTTTTATGGAGCAATCAATACGCATAGGACATCGTCTTGACCG
>DUDF01000133.1 GCA_012959435.1 Candidatus Poseidoniales archaeon | reverse complement strand
GCGATCTTCTTGCCCCTGCCCATGCACCTATTTCTGCACCTATCCAAGAACCTGTTGCATCACCACCTGTCGCCCCTACTGGGCCACCTCCAATGATGAGTGCGCCTCCTACCATTGAAGCACCTGTCATGGCCCCTCAAGAACCACTACCAACTCCTACACCAATACCAGAGGGTGCACCGATGAATCAAATGGCGCCAGGCCCAATGCCACCAGGTATGATGCCACCGGGAGGAATGCCGCCGGGAATGATGCCACCAGGTATGATGCCACCCGGCCCAATGCCACCAGGTATGATGCCACCAGGTATGATGCCACCGGGAGGAATGCCGCCGGGAATGATGCCACCGGGAGGAATGCCGCCGGGAATGATGCCACCGGGAGGAATGCCGCCGGGAATGATGCCACCTTCACAAGATAACCCCACAATAGATTCTGCTCCACCAATCTCTCCTCAAGGCCCACCACAAGGTCCACCACAAGGTCCACCACAAGGTCCACCACAAGGCCCACCACAAGGCCCACCAGAGCCGGGTGAAATGTCAACAACCGATGGAGTGAATGTTGAGTGAACCTAAAATTGGAAAATTATAGTTCTATTACGCCAATTGATGACGAATTACAAGGGCGATTCAAAGTATTGAGAATTGTTGCTTTCATGCGGTGGGTAACTCTACTCGCCGGGCCGGGTGCAATCTTGATAGATGATTACATTCAACCTTGGTTATTGAATCAAGGTTTACCATCAATTCTAACAATGGAGGATTTGAGTAGATATTTTTTCCTAGATATTCTGGGTATTGCAAATTATATTGACGAGGAACAATTTCTAGCATTTTATCACCATGTAAACATCGTCTCGTGTTTTCTATTCGTGGTATTTGTAGGCTGGGTAATTATTGCCAAGAAAAAAGCAGTCAGCGCAGCTCGTGACTTGACACTTATGCAAGAAAAAATGAAGGGGAATATCTGAGATGGGAGAATATCTCTTGGAAGTTTGTAGTGGGCGAGCCGCCTGGCAAGTTCAACCCGCTTCCCCTAGCCAATTTGAAATGAGCAAGGTTGCTGAAAAAATTATTTCTTCGGGCTGGGAATGCACACTTAAAAATCGATTATGTTACACCTTTTCTGGTCCAGTCAACTTGACACTTTTCCCAAGCGGAAAATTATTGATTAAGACTGCAGATCAACAAATTGCCGATGAAATTGCTCAGAAACATGTTGAAACTTGGCTTAGATAAAATCTTGGGTTTGACGGTTTGCTTGAAGAGGGGATGCCACGACGGTTTGCCGTTATGAGTGGCGAGGACTCACATTGGCAAGCCTTGGTTGACAGGATTCATCTTGGTCTACCAGTAGTTTATCCGACTTCGAATTTACCTGCACTAGGTTGTAAACCCACTTCTAATGCTCTAAATGAATTGTTTAGATTAAAACAGCGGGAAAATGATATGATTGTATCCCTAGCTGTTGCAGATTTAGAACAAGCAAGTGAAATTGTTGCAGTACCAAAACAAGCGAAGCAATTGTTTGAGGATTTCCCGCCATCAACGCTGACTCTAATCCTCCCAGCGCTAAAAACTCTTGACAGTAGAGTGGGGGGTGATTTCATTGCCATTCGCATCATCACAACAGAAATCAGCAGAAAACTTCTCACCGAAGTTGGACCACTTACAGCAACAAGTGCGAACATTAGCGGGATGGGTCCAGTAGCAGACTGCCAAGATGCTGCTGAGGCATTGGGAATAGAATCCGCGGGATTCATTGCTGGAACTTGTTCGAATGAACCACCCACTACGTTGATACGGTGTGATGACTACGCCACCCTCACATCGGGTGAGCAATTACAGGTTCTCAGAGAGGGTATCATAAGTAAAAAGGAGGTGAGTTCGTGGTCAATGAAGATGATTTGAAAACCTGGCGTGATGCTGGGCATGTTGCTCGAAGAGCATTAGAAGCCATCAAAGATGAAATTATACCAGGGGCTAGTTGGAACGATGTCATTGAATCTGCTGAACGCTACATTCACCGCCATGGAGGCAAAGCCGCATTCCCAACAACTATCGGAGTGAATGATATTGCTGCACATTACACGACTGACCACAATGAAGCCAACCCACCTGGTTGGGAAAGTGAGATGATATTCAAAAAAGGTGATTTAGTTAAGTTAGACATTGGAGTCCATGTCAAGGGTGCTGTTGGGGATAATGCCCTTACTCTTGAGGTAGGTAATGGTAACAAACACACTGATCAAATCAAGGCATCAATAGAGGCTAGAGATGCGTCAATTGAGAAGATGCACCCCGGAACCCCTTGGCATGAAGTTGGGGCTGCTGCTGAACAAGCTCAAATTGATGCTGGGTTCGCTCCCATCAGTAATCTCTGTGGCCATCAACTTGAAACCTTCAATCTACACGCTGGGACTTCGGTTCCTTCATTCGCTTGTGGAGCAAATAACCAATCGTTCAAAGGTGAAGTCACACAAGGTGGGATTTTTGCAGTTGAACCATTCAACACCACAGGGGAACAGGGATTAATAGAAAATGTAGCACCTCGGAACTCAAGTAATATTTGGAGAATAACTGGTAATGTTTCAGTAAAGAAGGCTTTAGCAAAAAACAAGTTAAAGCCGTTAGGGGCTACAATGGCAAGATATCTCGAAGAACGATACCACCAACTACCATTTGCTGAAAGATGGGCGTTCCCGTTGCTAAAGAAACCGTTTCCAAATGAAAACGAGGAAAGCCTGCAAAGTAAATGGGATGCATTGACAAAGAAATTAATCAATATTAGATTCCTTGAAACATACAATATGCTAAGGTGTGCAGATGGAGGGCTAATTAGCCAATACGAACACACCGTATGGATTGCTCCTGGTGGCGCTGAAATACTTACAATTGAATAAATAATGTTAATGAATAACAGTCTCGCAATGGTGAAATCTTGGTATCCGGGATTGAAAACGATTTTATGCCATCACCGTAAGGGCTGTAGTGAACAGGGCCGTTGAGTGTTCTTCGTCGAGTGTGCATCCCATCCCCTCTACGTATACCTCTCTCCCTGTTCACCTTTCTTTTTGACCACTAGGCTCGGCCATCAATAATTATCAAATGCAGACAAAATCATATTTGAATAAAATTGAATTATTCTAATTACAAGGTTGTCAATCATGTGCGTCTTTACAAAATAACTGTACTAGTGCGATGATGTTATGTTTTCTCACAAGATACTCTAATATGCCAATTAATATTAGACCAGTGGTGCGTTCAGGAATTGGGGTATTGTGATTCAATCCGGCAGTTACCTTAATATCAATAGGCATCATAGGCAGAAGTACCCCTGCGGGGGAATGAGGACTAAAAATGATGAAAAACGAAAAGAATGAACAGGCAGTCAGCCCGGTTATCGCAACCATCCTAATGGTAGCAATCACCGTCGTGTTGGCCGGAGTACTGTATGTGTGGGCAAACAGCCTAGCAAGCGAGGGAACAGACACCACCGCTAGCACACTGAACACCTACACATCAGCAGACGCAGATGACAGCGCAGACCCAGCTGCAGACGGAGCAGATACACTGATCCGCATGCAGATGACTGGAAAGGATGACCTAGCATGGTCGTTCGTTAAGGTTACACTGAGTGTCGGCGACCACGTCTACACATGCAGCGTAACAGGAACTGACGATTGTAATATCACACAATCCGCTGGTGACAACGACAACGCATGGGAACCTGGGGAGTACATCTTCCTAAGTGAAGGCACAGCAGAAATCTGCAGTGCACAAGGCTGTGACGTCGGTATCTCCGTGTTGAACGGTGGCCACACAGTTGCTGGTTCAACTAGCCAGATGGTTAACTGAACACTGAAAAGTTGTTCAATATAACACACAAGTAATGCAAACACGGTCTTCGTTGGGTCGCCTTTGGGCGGCTCAACGGGGGCCATTTTTTTTTGTAAAAATTTCACTACCTAGCAAATTTAATGTTAGATGCTAGATGTTTTGAACCAATGGATACTACATCGGATCAATGTATTACTGTAATTGGTCAAAGCGATTAATTGACTCTCGAATCTCTTGAATAGGTCTCCATATATGTGATTTCAAACGAAGTATGATTCTCAAATGTACCCATACTAGAATAGCCATTGAATGAGTAAACGAAGTTAATGCATTCATCGGGCGTATCGAATCAGAACTTAACACACGAACTGCAAAGGGAGGGTATAGTATTGCGAGAAACAAAGACAAGTTGAGGGCTGCAATACTAATCGGGAAAAGAGTCCATTGTTGAGGGTTTAAAACCACTGACAAGAGTACACCAAGGCCACAGGAAAGAGATGCAATAACTAGGGCTGGCATCTTGATGTGTACGTAAAACAGGGTTCGCATGGTCATTCTCATCGGTGCCCCCATTTTCTTGGAGAACATCAAATCTGAATTTCGCCAAAGATGGCGCACGAGCCCTTGGGCTCGCCGCATCCTTTGGCTATGAATTGCTGAAAGCGATACTGGTACCGCTTCAAAAAAATGTAAATCCGGATCATGGATTGCCCTCAATCCTTGTCGGCGTGCTTCAACCGCTAATTGTGAATCATCAGCATTCGAATCGGCTACAACTCCTGCATTGATTGCACTACGACTGTAAGCAGCTAGAGAGCCCTCAAAAATTGGTGTTGAATCAAGACGGCTTTCAGCCTCTCTCGCACGATTGTAGTATGAACGATATACACTAGATCCCAACACAGGTTTGCCATTTTCACCTATTGGCTGCTGCTGGCCACAAACTGCACCAATTTCTGGATTCAAAAACCATCGGCCGATTCTCTCCAAAGCATTCACTTCCAAGCGTGAATCGGCATCAGTGAGAACCACCACTTCGCTATCAGCGTGGGATTCAGCTAATCCTAGGTTTACCGCTGCTGATTTGCCTGCAACACTGGTTGTTGATAGTAGTCGAACTAATGGACCAAATTCTGGAGCGTTGGAAATCCAATCTTCAACAACTTGCATGGTTCGGTCGGATGAACCGGTGTCAATTACCAAAACCTCAAGCAATTCTCTTGGGTAGAGCTTGCGAGCTAGGTCGGACAATTTACCTTCAATTACCAACTCTTCGTCGCGCACACAAATAATCACTGTCATTCTCGGAAGGGGGTCGGTTGTTCCTTCTGGAAATTGTGGGAATGGGTGTTTAATAAGCCATTTACGAGAAAACCAGTCCTGTAAAAGTAAGGGCAAGATGGCAACTGAGCCAAGCCCTATTTCACCAATAATCATCCATTCAGTTGGAGTCATTCTATGGCCTCCTGAAGTGAATTTTGGTAAAGTTCTGCCCACTGTTTGCCTAACATTTCTGGCGTCTGTCGTGTAACAGACACAGGACCGGCGGATGCCATTTTCTCCCAGCAAGCCGTATCTTTGAGAATCTCTTCAATAGCATCTGCCCATACATTATAATCTAAGTTTTCAATGATGGCCCCACCATCTCCTAAAATTCCTTGACAAGAAGGGGATGCAACCACTGGTAATCCGCAAGAAAGGGCTTCCATAGCCGCCACCGGCATACCCTCGTAATCAGATGGTATCAACAGCAAACCAGCAGTTGTAAGCAACTCATCTTTCTGCTCACCAGTTAACCATCCGCGAGCATGTATCCCTTGCTCAGGGCCAAGTTCACCTATCCACTTATGGTCTGGTGAAACCCCTGAAAGGTGAAGATGGACATCATGGCCGCGAGTGCGTAATTCTTGTGTAATTTTAATTGCTAACTGATGTCCTTTAATGGGTGAGGGACGAGCAAGTAAAATCATCAAATTAGGGTTTCGATCTAAGGTGCTAATCTCTCTAATTGGAGGTGCTGGGGAACCGATAACCTGCATATTATCCAATCCTATTTCCCTCTTATGACGAGGTGTCAAAGCCACAGGCGTTACCAATGAGTGGGATGTTATCTTGAAAAAATTAGTTCTAACCGAGTTAGAATTAAGCAAAAAGGTGTTAAAATTTCCTGCATGTATCTGTAAAACAACCGGGACCTTTGCGCTAATGCACATTTTGACTGCTCTAATTTTCCTCCACCAAGAATAACTGGTAGCTGTATGAATGTGAACAACATCTGGAGGGTTATTTTTGAGTCTGGATTTCAGTTCTTTCTTGGCAATACGCCAAGCGTTGATTTTTGCAAGTATTGAACCATCAACGTGTGTGTTGATAGATTCAGTATTCCAATCTGCAGGTGGATGCTTCAGATGGTGTCTGATTGTTGCCTGCATACCACCTCGGCTTTCAACTGGGCCGACATGTAAGACTCGCTTCAACCCGGCCACCTTTGGTGCGGGGGAGATGTAGCAACGATATAGGAGTCGGCATTTCGGGTAATCGTGAAACTTCTCTGGGTGACAGCAAAGCGGCTCGGCTCGGACCTCGCCAGCACCACTCAATTGGCAGTCACAAACTCATTATCAAAGAAGGGTTGGAAAGTCACAATCATTGCACCAAAAGGAGGTGTTCCTCACCAGAGTGGCCAACCTAATGAAACAGCGAAAATGATTGGTAAAGATGGAAACACTTTTTTTGGCGTCAAACGATCTCGCATACCAGGATTAGGTTGGCTAACCTTCGGCCGTGATTTAAAGAAAAATCTGCCCACTATTGTAAACCAAGGAGATTTTGATGTTGCACTAGTAGAGTGGCAAGCAGTCGCGGGTTCGCATAAGGCACTGGTACAATCCAATATCCCATGGCTAATTGTTGATAGAAGTCCACCGGTTTTCCGTTCCCTTGCTGGTCGACTTCAATGGTTTGAATATCGCCGTGCATACAAATTGGCCAGTACAAAAGGAGCTTCTGGTTCAGTGCCAAAATCACAAGCACTTGCTGATTGGAATCGCCAACAGAAACGAATTGTTGAACCCATTACCATTCTAGAAGCAGGCGTTGATGTTTCAAAATTCAAGCCCTCAAATTTTACCGGGGTACCTACCATTGTCCACCACGGGCAACTCGACCAAGAAAGAGAAATAATGCAATTGGTCGACATTGGGTCAGTCATTGCTGCAAGAGGAATTGATTTCAAAATGAGAATTGCTGGCACCGGAAATTGCTTGACTGAACTACAAAAAACAGCAACTCAATATGATTGGTTGGAGGTTTTAGGAGCACTACCTTCGGAGCAAATCCCTCAATTTCTTACCTCTGGCCACGTTGCTGTCTTTCCCCTTCCAGATGGCGAAATATGGCGTCTTGCAAGCCCCCTAAAGGTACGTGAATGGGCTGCTGCGGGCTTACCTATGGTTCTATCAAACATTACCCCACACCAATCTATTGGACAAAGAAATTGGGTCAAACTCATTGACCATAATGCACCATTGGATGACTGGGCAAACCAGATAGAAGAATTGTTCAAAGCAGATTTGATTAGCATTGGTAAAGAAGCTAGAAACGATGCTGAAAGGGAGTTTGATTGGCAACAAACTACCGAACCTCTTCACCTAAAACTTACTGAATTGGCGGGACTTTAAATGGCCAAGGAAGAGGATTCATTCGAGCGTAAAGTAGTCCCTCAAAGGGATACACTTTGGCTCTCGGGAGCTGACGGGATTAACCTCATTTTTGGGATAATAATTCATGTGATATTGACTCGGGCTTTACTATCTGATGACTATGGTACATTCGTTCTACTGTTAGACTTCTTCCATGTCTGTGTGATACTCGTAGACCTTGGGCTCCCCACACTAATTGCACGTGATGGTGCTAGACTTGGTAACAATCTAGGAAGCCTTACATCTAGGATAATTTCTATTCAATTCCCACTAATGGTGATGATTGGATTGCTAGGAGCATATGCTGGAGTGATGGTGTTTGGAGGTTGGTTGGTGCCTGCAATTTTTCTTGCCAGCGCCGCAGGACTTCAGGTAATCACATACTCTCTAAGGGCAAGCATGCGCTCACTTGGCGAAGCACGCTGGGAAGCAATTGTTCGAGTTGCCGACAGAGGAGTCGTTGCTCTGCTAATGGTAAGTTGGGCAAATGGCACTATTGAACAATTTGCTCAAGCGACTCTGTTTGGACCTGTTGTTGCTCTTGGAATCACTGTGTTAGTTTGGCTTCTAAAGATTAAACCTCACCTGCAAGAGCCTGCACAACCAATTCCAGAAATTAATGCAATGGGAACACAAGAATTGGTTAGCACTGGTCTGCCGTTTCTATTTGCTTCTGCTGCTTTGGTCATCAATGTTAGAATTGAGAAATTGCTACTTGGTATCTTTGCAAGTCCCGAAGATGTTGCGATTTTTCAAATCGCTTGGTTAGGCTTTATCGCAGGATACGGGCCAATACTATCACTAAGGGCCGTGTTACTATCTTGGTTTGGAGAAGTTCGTGATGATTTTGAGAAGTTATCCCACCGTTACCGACAGTCATCTATTGCCTGTGTGATCCTTTGTCCAATTGGTATAGGGATTGGAATGATGGTTGGCCCAATTGCCTTTGAGACTCTCTTTCCCGATTATGTAGATGTCGTGAATAAACCGTTTCTTGCACTTCTGTTTGCTTGGCTATTTCATGCAATGGCAAGTCCTTCACTTGCTTTAATTCAAGTTGGTGAGAAGCCTTGGAATTATACTTGGATTCTCTGGGCGGGAATCTCGTTGAGTGCTGCTGCTAGCCTCTATCTGATTCCTACTCAATCTAATCCAGTAATGGGTGCAGCAGTGGCAGCCTGTTTAGCATCATTTTTTGTCTTCGCACTAGCCTTTTACGGAATCCGAATTGGATGGGCAACTCCATTCAACGTTAGGCCGATGGTGTGAAGGACCGAATATGCATCCACCCTCACATGGGAGATACTCGCACAATGCAGGAATGGCTCAATAGTTATGGGGAAAGTCACCAGAATCCACTGAACAAGAAAATTCACTGGCTTGCAGTTCCTCTGATTTTCCTCACCATTGTAGGGTTACTCTGGAGCATCCCAGTCCCGGAAGTTATGGCGGTCAATGAATGGGTGAACTTTGCCACCATCATGCTGGTTCCGGTTGTCATATTCTATGCTCGCCTCTCCCTTCCTCTGACAATTGGTATGACTTTGTGGTGCCTGTTCTGTTACGCGATTTGCAACTCATACGGGTCAATGACAGATATTCCACTATGGCAATCTAGCCTCGTCATATTCATCCTTGCATGGTGTGGCCAATTCTACGGACACAAAGTTGAGGGGGCGAAACCTTCGTTCTTTGAGGACATTCAGTACCTGATGATTGGCCCAGCCTGGCTGATGTCATTCATCTACGACAAGTTCGGTATCAAGTACTAATCAATATCTGAACTTTTTGAAGTACTTTATTTGCCTTCAGAAATCATTTCTTGAAGTTCGCCGGATTCAAGCATCTCTAGAACGATATCCGAGCCGCCGATGAGTTCGCCATCAATGAAGCATTGAGGCATCGTTGGCCAATCTGACCACTCGCACACTGCAGGGATTGCTCGTGAGTCAGCCAATATATTAACTGACACAAATGGTATCTCCAACTGTTGATACACCATAGCAGCGCGAGCTGAAAAACCGCATTGTGGTTGCTCTGGTGTTCCTTTCATGAAGAGAACTAATCTATTCTCGTCAACTATTCCCTGTAATTCTTCTGCTGTCCAATTAAATTCTGTCATATTTATTCCTCCTTGTTTGTTCGTCTAACTTGTAAGCCAACGAAATTAGTTCTCTTTGCCTCATGAGGGGAAAATGGTTCTTCACCACTACTCTCTGCCGCCTCTTCCGGGGTCTGACATTTGAGGTCAAGAGCATGTACATGATTGGTCTGTATGTGTGGTTTAAAGTGCTGGATAACCGGCTTCTGCCGCTTGAATAAACGAACACCCTCAAATTCAATATCCACAATTCGTACGAACCAATGGTCACCACCACCAGTGGTATCAGTGGCTTCAACTTCTGCGTTTGGATAGACCTCTTTGACTTGTTCAACCATCCACTCGGCGGTAGGCATTACTTCATTGGCCGCGCTAAACCATTTTCAACCCTCGTGTTGAGGGTTCTTACACTAACCTAGAGTGCAGAATTGATTTCTGCAAGATTTTCAGCGATTGTCCCATTATCATTAATGAGACCAGAACCAACTACTGCAGCCTCTATCCCCCAATCTGCAACTTCTGCAATATTATGGGCTTTGATGCCGCCATCTATCATTAATTTCGTTGATCTACCGCCTTGAGAAATTTGTTCATCGACCGCAGCCCTGAGAGCACGCACCTTACCTTCTACTTCAGGCATGAAAGATTGACCACCCTTTCCAGGAACCACAGACATTACGAGCACTAAGTCAAGGTCTGGGAGAAGAGGTAGAACATCATCAAGAGTTGTTGCTGGATTCAGAACTAAGCCAGCCTGACAGCCTGCATCATGCAAATTTGCGATAAGTTCTGAGAAGTCATCTACTGCTTCAACATGAGCAATCACTAAGTCAACTCCGGCGTTGACGTATTGCATCCAAGTATCAGTAGCATTAGTTACCATTAGATGACAATCGAGGAATATATCGCTACCAACTCGCTTTCTAATGGATGAAATTAGTGCGGGGCCAAAAGTGATGGTTTTGTTGAGTACCCAATTACCATCCATAACATCTAGATGTATCCATTCAATTCCTGCGGCAACCGCGTCATCAACCACTTTTCCTAAATTACAATAGTCAGCAGTCAAAATACTTGGACATACAATCATGACGTTCCCCTCAAACCACCCGAGAGGTAAGGGGTTCTCAATCCTTCACATTGAAGACGGCAGGTTCAAAGACCCTCGTTTGAGGGGAAAGGTTGCACAGGGGATAGTGATATGGCAGGAGCAATTGTAGAAGCATCAGACGCGACTTTTGATACAGTAACAACAGAAAATGAATGGGTTTTGGTTGATTTTTGGGCCCCATGGTGTGGGCCATGCAAGATGATTGCTCCCGTTTTGGAACAAATTGCAGAAGAAAGGGATAACCTGACCATCGCAAAAGTCAATGTTGACAATAATCCAAACTCACCCGGAAAGTTTGGGGTCAGAGGGATCCCAACACTTGTTTTATTTCACAACGGGAAGATGGTTGACCAAGCAACTGGGGCAAAGCAAAAAGGTGGGTTTGACGATTGGTTAAACCGGCACATGAATTGATTTAGTTCATCATTCGGTATTTTTCATCGCCGTTGAGAGCGCTTTGCGGCGCTCATCCATTGACTCTCCGACTTCCCGCAATAATCTCTCTCGGATTGCCTCGTGTAGCCACAACCCATCTGCTAACTCAACAATAAGTCCACGACTCAATAAATCAGAGGGGGGGGTTCCACCCACCCCCGCTGCCAAAGCCAATGTTGCCCATGGGATTGGTCTTTCTGCTGCAGCCAAGTAAGCCAATAAATCACGGTGCTTTTCTGGAAGCACTTGCAATATTTCCTCATCAAGGAATCTTAGCCAATCACCGTGTACAACCTCCCCATACATCTCTAATAATTCAACGGCCAAAGGATGTCCTCCGGTCATTTTGTGAACCTCTTCTGGTTCGGGTGGTGACGGTACATCAAACTGGGCAATCCATTGTTCCACCTCTTCCAAAGATAAGCCTCGGAGAGGTAATTCTGATACTAAACCACGAGTATGAACATCACGTCTATCATAGAAAGATAGCGCGGTTCGAGAGATGAGTAACATGCGTAGTGGGGTTTGATCTGCAACTTGTAAAAGTGACCCCAAAAGGTGTGCTGAATCAGCTTCAACGTTGTGAACATCATCTAATACTAACAAAATATAGGGGGGGGTTTTACTCTTCTCTTCTAATTTTTCAAATACTTTCTCTCTCAGTTTTTCTGGGTCTGTGAGATAGGCTGTGAGGCGACGGCGATATAGGTCAATGTCGAATTTACCACTTGGTGACATTGGCAATGATTCAAGGATGCGGTAGGGATCCCAACTCAAACTTCCTTTAGATTCAATTCCAAGACGATGGAGAATACTTGTTGCAATTCCGATAGCAGTATCCCATGGTTGACATGGATAATACATAACTCTGAGATTTGGTTCGTCATCAAGGCGTTGATTCAGCCAATGAGAAACAAGGGTTGTCTTACCACATCCAGCAATCCCACTAACAACAAGAGTTGGTTTTCGACCCTCATACCATGCATCAAGTACAGCTCTCTCATCACTCCTACCATGTACCGTTCGAGTCTTTGGTGCTCTGACATGGTATGTTGAATGCGCACCAGCTAAAATTTGCAAGCGACCAGGTGGGGGCCTATCATCACCTTTTTCAATACGGCCAAGACGAATATCTCCGTACTGTAACATTCCTTCTGCGATAACCATCATTAGCACTTGTAGCAGAGTTAGATTACTGTCAAGTCGGTCAGCCGCTTCACTGGCTTTTACTTCAAGCATTTCTCCATCTCTTCCTCTGATTAGAACACTAGTCTTTTTGATTTTAGGCAGCCGGTTGTTGATTTCCTCTCTACCATTTTCAGTTAATTGCCACGTCTTATGACGTCGGGCCTCACCACGAATCTGGCGAGTATGCTCACTCACGAAACCCTGCTTCAATAACGGGCGCATGGCTCGACTAACATTTGGTGGATGAAGACCGCAAGATTCTGCGATGCCTGGACGAGTGACTGGAGCGGTTACGATGAAATGGTCTGCCTGATG
>DUDF01000132.1 GCA_012959435.1 Candidatus Poseidoniales archaeon | reverse complement strand
GAAGAATTGTAAATCACCTAAGAAATCCCAACCAATAATAACTTTTTAAAAGCATTTTTATCACATTTCAGATTTAGGGAGAAACTTCTTCGAGGTTACCTGACGATGGACAAGGATGTCCATTTCGTGTGATTATTGAGAACTCTGAAGTGAAAGTTGTTCCGGATTTGAAATAAAACATTCGTGGTTTACCAAAAATATTCACTGGTGGTTCAGGAAAATCAAGTGATGGCCACTGATTATTTGCGCATGATGATTTATCAGATATTACAGCTCTCTCAATCATTGGATTGTGTAGTTGGTTTGCAAGCCATTGATAGTCGACATCTTCAGGGAGACCATAAAATGTGTAAGTCATAGTAGTGGATACTTCTGCTTCTTCCGCTTCTGAGGGAAATAGAGTTTTCAAACCATCAAGACCGGCTTGTGCCGCGTTATCTGTAACCCCTGGTTTGAATCCAATTTGTATGGCAGCATCTGGTTTTTGGGAGAAAATATTAGAATCGTTTAAGATATGCTGATTGACAACACCATATTCAATAATTGGGTCGCAAAACAAATCTGATATCATTTTCTCATGGTGTGTTTCGTTGAAATTTCCCTTCACAAGATAACCTGTAATTGAACGTACTTCTGTAATTTCCAAACCATGGTCAGAAGACAATTGTCTGCGGATAGATTCGCCTCTAGTATCCTTCAATCCAGACAGGGGTTTGGGGGTCACTTCTACTCTTTCGGCTTGTGATGTTGTCATCCCGAACACCTCTTCTGACTGTCCCGTCTTGCCGACCGTCCATCAATGAAGCGGCTGACAGCCCTACAGGGCTGATATGTTCTAAAGCGTTTTTTTCAAGTACTGACCTGTAAAAGAATTGGGGTTAGCACTGATTTCTTCAGGTGTCCCGATTGCGACAACATCACCACCACCATCACCGCCATCCGGTCCCAAATCGATCACCCAATCAGCACTTTTAATGACATCAAGATGATGTTCAATAACAATGACTGTGTGCCCATTTGAGCGAATTCTCAACAAAACGTCGATGAGTTGTTCAATATCTGAAAGAGCAAGACCTGTTGTTGGCTCATCGAGAATGTAGACTGTGTGACGAGTTGTTGGCCGATGTAATTGGGTTGCTAATTTGACTCTTTGAGCTTCCCCTCCAGACAATGTTGTGGCTGGTTGGCCAAGGCGAATATAACCCAAACCCACATCTTGTAGTGTTTTGAGAATACGATGAAGTTTTTTGTGACTCACGAAGAATTCGCATGCCTCGTGGACCGTCATATCCAGTACGTCTGAGATGGTCTTCTGTTTCCAAGTTACTTCCAACGTTTCTCGTGTGTATCGTGAACCTTCACACACTTCACAAGTTACCCAAACATCCGCAAGGAAATGCATTTCCATTTTTACCGAGCCCGCCCCCGCGCATGATTCACACCTTCCCCCCCTTACATTGAAGGAAAATTGGCCCGGTTTGTAACCGCGTTGTTTCGCTAGTGGTGTAGTAGTAAACAACTTTCTGATTTCATCAAAACCCTTCGTATAAGTTACTGTATTTGAACGCGGTGTGCGGCCAATCGGTGATTGGTTGATGACGATAACCTTGTCAATATCATCATATCCAGACACGCTACCATGTTTACCAGGCATACTATCACTGCCATTCAATTCGTGCAATAGAACAGGCGCAAGAATATCAGAAACTAAAGTTGACTTTCCTGAACCTGATACACCTGTAACTGCGACCATACAGCCAAGTGGAAATTTGACATTTATTCGCCGCAAATTATTCGCCTCCGCACCAGTAACTTTCAACCACTTTCCATTGGGTTTCACTCTTGAGTCTGGTACAGCAATTTTGCGCCTACCCGCTAGATATGCACCTGTCACACTTTCTTCATGTTCAAGTAAATCCTCTAATGGTCCACTCACAAGAAGACGGCCTCCTTCTCGCCCAGCACCTGGCCCAAGATCTACTAACCAATCTGCTTGTCGAAGTGTTTCTTCATCATGTTCAATAACGAGTAATGTGTTTCCTATTTCACACAATTCTCGAAGGGTTGAGAGGAGTCGTTGATTATCACGCGCGTGCAGGCCAATACTTGGCTCATCAAGTACGTAAGTTACTCCCGTCAGACGGGTGCCAATTT
>DUDF01000131.1:1857-2166 GCA_012959435.1 Candidatus Poseidoniales archaeon | reverse complement strand
AGAGCCGATTGAATATGGCGATGAAATGAATTTCGCTATCTCTACAGGGTCATTTGATGTCGAAGGCGAGGACATGGTGCGTGAATTGGACAATCGCCTCAATGGAGCCCTATCTGAAGTCTGTGAGAAATTCAATGTTGATTTCACTGGGACTGGAAATATAGCGGTAGCCAAAGGAGGAAAGTCAGAATTACTCAATCCATCAGATACCGACTTAGTTGGCGTTGTGCAAGCAAGAGACGCATATGGGTTAACTTTCTTGGCAGTTGAACAGGAGTTAAATCATCAACTTTCAGCCACAGTATCATC
>DUDF01000131.1:1463-1746 GCA_012959435.1 Candidatus Poseidoniales archaeon | reverse complement strand
CAGAGTTAACCAGCAAGGCTCTGTTGAGTACTCACAGTTCAGTAACTCTTGATAATCAAGGTGAGCAAACCGTAGTAGAAGCACTGTCCTTTGGGGTACCAGATGACACACTATCTGACTTAATGCCGGAACTTCTACTTCCCCTAAAACCGGTGGAACTAACCCCCATATTTGGCAACTCTTTACTCGAAGAGGGGCAGACTGGGACTAGTGGAAATTGGCGTTGGGTAGTTGGTGGCGTAATCTCTGTAGGTGGTGAAATGGGGTTACAGGTCAACATGGC
>DUDF01000131.1:0-1407 GCA_012959435.1 Candidatus Poseidoniales archaeon | reverse complement strand
CCATCATCCCCTTGGGCTGTAAAACAGCAGGTTGACATCCGCCTAGAGAAGAGTCGTTATGACTCCCCTGACTGTGGTGTGTTGGCTGAATATCTCCTTGACAGAGCATTACCAGAAGGTTCCATCAGTTTGCAGTATACACTTGTGCGAACAAGTGATTCTACTGGAGAAGGCATGATTGATTGGCAATCATCCTATGGAAACAGACCTGGAGGCAATTCTGGTGCCTTATCCGGTGATGAGAATTGGGGAAGTAGCGGCCTACACATGCCTGACCGTAGTGATGACAGGTCATGGCCGCTTGAACAGGCGATTGCCTGTATTATCAATCAGACTTTAGAAGCAGAAGAGGCCTCAGCGGCGTTGTCCACAGGTGGATATGTGTACCGAGCAGTAGATGATAGAAGTCACGGTCTAACCGAATGGAATGTCAGTTGGGTTGACGATAACGAGGCTGGCTGGGTTAGGGTTGAAGAGCGCACTGAAAATTGTGCAGTTCTCGATAAGGCTTCAATTGGCGAGGACGATAAACCAGCTCATCGGCGAGAAAGTATTCCCACCACTGCTAGCATTCAACAAGTTGAAGCGAGAATAATTGACCCTAACCGCTATCCAATACTTGCTTCTGATATCGCTTCAGGCGGTTCATTATCTGATGACACATCAATCGGGTATCTGCTAACAGTTCCACCAGAAGCCAGTGACCTTCTTGACCTAATAGACGGTTTGCAAGAGGGTTCAGTCATGGTATTTGGACAACGAGAATGGACAGAAAGTGGGATGGACCACACTCTTTCCTATGCGATTGATGGAGAGACCGGCAGGATGGCTGGGTGGGTGAAAACCTCCACCAATCAATGAACTATCAGAAAACACCGGTTCTAAATCGTCAACATAATCATTGAATATGTGAGAGTGCGCGCCAATATAATCAGTCAACTATTTGGTTTACGGAAATAAGAAAGGCTCAGAGCCACGGAGAATAATAGAAGTGTTAACCCGATAAAAATGTAGTACATCCCCTCAAATGTTAATGTCTTCTCAGTGTTGAGTTCAGATGAATCCGTAGAATTATTCACGTCACCTAAATCAACATCATTATCTGTAGGTTCATCGTTTGTTGTATCTTGATCAGGCTCTTCTTCAATTAAAACATCGGGATCCCCATCCTCAATAATTTCTGGAACAACCTCAACCATCTGACTTGTGTAAAGCAGTGTCTTATCAGTTTTAATCCCTCCTTCACTCAGGTTTGTGAGGTGCCATGACGAGGTGATTACCCCGTTTTCTTCGTTGTGTAACTCATTTAGAGAGACATAGTCAGCGCGGATGGAAGTATCAATCCATTCGATTGTTCCGTTATTGCCAATTTTCATCATGAATCCTGAGGCACGAGAATCATTACTG
>DUDF01000130.1 GCA_012959435.1 Candidatus Poseidoniales archaeon | reverse complement strand
AGATTGTTAGAACCAGGAATGGTTCTTACTATTGAACCAGGGTTATACTTTGGAGCATGGAGACCAGACATTGAGATCGATGAAAAGTGGTCTGGGATTGGCATTAGAATAGAGGATGACATATTAATTACAGATGATGGCTATGAAGTTCTTACTCAAGATTGTCCTAAAACAATTGAAGAATTAGAAGGTATAATTGGGACTTCTTCCTGAACTAGTATTAATGCTAAAAATCTAAATTGGTGATGTATTGAGTACATGGAAAGATATTCTTGAGCAGCAGTCTCGAAGCAATCCTCCTCGACTATCAGTTGAAGATGCAATCGTGCTTTATGATGAAGCTGATTTCAATGCTTTGCGCCAAAGCGCACTCAATAAACGACGCAAAATGAACGACCCAAGTGAAGTCACATACATGATAGATCGGAACATCAATTACGGTAATGCTTGTACTATCAATTGTCAATTCTGTTCATTCTATAGAGCGCCAGGACATGCTGAATCATACCTTCAATCTACAGAACAAATTAGTGCGCGCGTTATAGAACTTGAAGCCATTGAAGGAACTAGGATTTTGATGCAGGGTGGCGTGGATCCTAGCCTTCAAATTGAATGGTATGAAGATTTGTTGAATTACTTACGAAATAGCCACCCAACAATTGACCTAGACTGCTTCTCTCCGATTGAAATAGAAGGGATTGCAGATGTTTGTGGGCTCACAACATTAGAGGTATTGCAACGCTTCAAGGAATCAGGTATGCATGGCTTGCCGGGAGGTGGGGCTGAGATGCTAGTTGATGATGTTAGGCTCGGTGTTTCCCCACTGAAAGGAAGTGGTGAAAATTGGATAAAAGTGATGGGTGAGGCTCACTCAATAGACCTTACTACGACAGCCACTAACGTCATCGGATTTGGTGAAACTAATGCACACAGGGTTGGCCATATGGAAAAAGTTCGTCAATTACAAGACCAATCAAATGCTGAAGGGAATAGGGGATTCACTGCTTTCATTGCATGGACTGTACAATTAGAAAATAATGCATTTGGACGTAGGAACAGAGGCAAAAGAAATCAAAAAGTTGGACCTGCTGAATACCTACGCCATGTCGCAGTTTCTAGATTATTTTTTGACAACATCGACCACATCCAAGCATCTTGGTTGACCATGGGTATGGATGTGGCTCAGTTAGCCCTGTTCGGTGGAGCAGATGATATCGGATCTACTATGATGGAAGAGAATGTAGTTTCAGCAGCAGGTACCACAAAAGTTCTGTGTACTGAAGAGGAATTACAACATGCAATTACACGGGCTGGGTTCAAAGCAATTCGCCGTGATTCAGATTACAATTTACTTGAAACCCCCAAACTAGGACAAGATGTCCAATCAATGCCAGCCCCGCCCCCTCAACAATGATTCATTTGGGTGTCTCAGTGCTCAACTGCGGCGCACTCTTTATCTCGCACCCAAGCTTCTATATCTAGGGTTTGAACGTTATTTCCCTGACTATCATTAATTGGTTTACTAGGTGTATCTTCCATTTGAACACTAGAATTACCACTACTGATATTGGTGTAATAAATCACATATGATACAACTCTGATATCTTGATTGGCACCGCTTTGTTCATTCTGAGGAACATAATTTACACCATTGTATAATCCTTGATACTGTAACATATTCGTACCACCAGACCAATCCACCCAATTTGAAATATCCCAAACCCATGGTTTTGTATCTTGACCAGCACACCATCCAGCACGACCATAAGGCCACGAACCTTTCTGATTGGCTACTGTACCCATATCTGTTGACTTAGCACATCCTTCTCTATCGCTGTTGACAGTACCATTTCCAGCCATCGGGAAATCTTCTTGAGTTACATGCCCATTCATTGAGAAACGATGCTCATGGTTACAGAATTCAGCACAATTCGCGTCATCTTTACCAAAACCATGACCAGTAACAACTGAAGATATAACTACTTTGTCAGTACCTGCTGGGATGGTTAAATCATGAACTCTCTTGTACATTGATTGATTGTTGTACTGACCACGGAAAGAACCTCCGCTGAAGGCATATTCTGCAGATGTTGGCCGCATCCCATCATCATCCCAAGTTGAAAGGTATACTGAGATGTTGAGCCATCCTCCATTGGCACCACCATAACGGAACTCTTGTTGGCCTCCATCTTTGAGCATGAACAAGTACGGGCTGATGTCTGTTAGCCATCGCCCTTCCCTACCGTATGTTGTGATGTACCGTACAAACTCGTCACCACATGTTGAATGATTTCCAAACTCTTGACAGATATTCAGTCTCTGGTCGTAATCCCATTCATGGCAACCGCCCCAACTACCATCTTCTTTCTGATATCTGTCGCGTTTCTCATTACAGCCGTGATGCATGTAAACTTCCATCGTGTTGAATGTCAGCATAGTTGCTGCATCAGGGAATGTACCATTCGCAAATGATTTGTGACCACCACCCCAACCACCAGTGTGTCTCTGGGCATCCCACAGATCTACCACAGTAACCGCTGGGTCATGCTTACGCATCTCTACTGGGAACTCTGCATTCCACATTTGTGGTTCCTTTGCTAGATAGTCAAATCTGTAATCAGGGTCGGAAGACCATGTCTTTGCCCAGTTGTAAAGTGAACCAACTTCACGCCACTGTTGGAATCTATCAATCCCATAGTAAAACTGACCCCAGGAAGAGATTACACTTCCAAGCCCCCCTCCAATTGAACCAGCCTGTTGATACACGAAGTGAACATTGTCATCCACCCAAGATTTGCCATCCTCACTCTGACTATTTTTGTAGGAACTAACTCTACTGGCCATCGTGTCAACATCAGATTGCCAATCAGTATCATAAGAGCCGAAGAAAATATGGCAATCCTTTGGAACACCATCCAATAATGTGCCAACATTTTGACTCCAAATTGTACTCATGTAGGAGTTTGAACTCTGTAGGAATATGAAAATATATGTGCTATTACCATCCCATTCTGTTGAAAGTTTCCAATTACCATCGTATTTTGTTGCAAAGTTGAAGTCAGCAGCTTTACCAAAACGTGCTGATGAATAAGGTCCTGTATCCCATGTGACAGGATTTTGAATAACCGCACACCCTATATTATCAACGGACCATCTCGGTGGAGAATTTGGGCACTGGTCAATATTTGCAAACACCCCATCACCATCTAAGTCAGCACATCCTTGTTCGTTGACTACCAAGCCTATAGGAGTGCCTTGGCATGAGTCTATATCATCCATCACCCCGTCACCATCATCATCCCACTCGTATGGTGCACAACCATGTTCATTTACGGAAAAATTTGCAAGTGTATTTGGACATGAATCATTATCGTCAAAAACAGAATCATTGTCATCATCAGCATCTTCGTCATAATCTCGGCAACCATCTGAATCTTGATCGTTAGTAGCGTCTGGCACCCACCCGATAACACCAGTTGGGCAATCATCTAATGAGTCAGCGATCCCATCATTGTCATCATCAATATCCGCATCTGAATCACGACACCCATCTCTATCATAATCCGATACAAAGTTGGATACCCAACCATAAGGTGAATCTAAACAGGAGTCAAAGATGTCTAAGATAGTATCTCCATCATCATCATCATCTTCATCTATATCACGGCAACCATCACTATCTTTGTCAACTATTGGCGTGGAAAGCCAGCCAAGTATTCCCTTTTGGCAATTATCAATTGTGTCACCTAAGCCATCATTATCGTCATCGAGGTCTTCAGATAGGTCGTAACATCCATCAGAGTCATAGTCAGTAGTCAAAGAAGAAGAGAAAGATTCGCCATCCTTACAATCATCAAATTCATCAGCCACACCATCTCCATCAAGGTCAGATATCGGTTGTTCCAAAGGCTGTATTGAAACCAATGCACTATCTTCTGAAATAACATATTGCCCGCAACTTGCGGCAACAGTTCCATTGCTATATCCGCTTAAAACCCCTAATGAAATTAAAAACATCCCACTTGAAGTGTCGAAATTGATTGAGTCGGATGTAGGGTCTCCATCTGAAAAGAGAGAATAGGTGAGTGTGCATGAAGAAAGTGTAGGATGTGTCAATTGTCCTGTTATTGATGTTTCTTCACCAATTTCGTAACGAATATCAGATCTCCAAATAACCATTACAACATTTTGTTCGGTTGGTGGCCGTACAGTAAAACTCTTGGTGATAGTATCAGATGATTGGTCGCCATCATCAACTGCTGTGAATGATACATTGTAATCACCTGGTTCAAGTCCGCCCATACTAAACTGCCAGTTACCCTCATCGTCAGGGGTTTCGTATATAGTGCCCCAAGGAATTGAGAATGCTATTGTCACTCTGGCTTCAGTTGGTAGTTCATCAGTAACGATTCCACTAACATGCACTGACTCACCATAGTTGATATCAGCAACTTCATTTACAACTATCAAAGGAGACTCATCTACTGCATCAACAATATCGGAATTCTCCTCGAAAAAACCCAAACAACCTGAAAAAAGTAGTACCGAAACCAACATTGTTGCTAGTAAAGCCTTTTTGTGCACAACTTACCGAAGGCGTGCCAAGTCAAATAATTTGGGAACAGCATTAAGAAGGCAATCAAGTTGATTCTAGGCGCCCACCATGGGCAATTAATTGTGGCACGTTGTGCGAATTATCTAACGATTCTACGCTAAGCCTCTCTACCCAGTATAGAGGACGCTTGCGGCCACTTTGAAACTCAAGTACTAATTCCCAATTAATATTGACAAATGGCCCATACTCACTAGCTGGCCAAGGTCCATCTGGAGTTACCAATTTAACCTCAACATCTGAGGTAATTGATTGTCTATCCCCATTCACTTGAATTCGCATTGGTTCAATGAAAAGGTTACTTGACCCTCTACCAATCAGCATTGGGGTTGACTCACCAATTCCAGAACCATCATCAGCATGTTTCATCCAGCTGCTAGGAAGTGGAGTTGAAAGGCCTACAGGAGGGTAATCAAACTCATCTCCGCTCAAAGCAGACATCATCGCATTTCGGTGCGGAGGTAGCAAACCAACCCTGACGTAACCGTGTAATTCCCGGTTTTTTAATTGTTCAGGAATCTTTACCTTTACCATTATTGGACCCTTTGTATTAGAATTACTAACACTGATTTTTGGTGATTGGGGTAAATTATTTTTAAACATGTGTTGACTCCTAATATCTGCAACATTACCCAGCACCCTCAGAACAATAGGAATTGCAACGAAAGGTGCTGCCATCACAAATAATACTGGATAATCCAAAAGCCCTAGATTAACACTACCTGCAAACCTTTCTGAAATTAAACCACTCCCTAAAAGAACTGGCTCAAGTACGTGCATTACAATTGCAAATATTAGAATCACAACACCATAAGGTATCCACTTTCTTGCTATAGAGTGTAATGGGTGAGGTGAAAGACCCCAACCAACACGAGAAGAAAGTAGTACCTCTGTTTCTGATTTTGAATCACGTTCAGAAATTAATCTTGCGGATTTTGGTTTGTCATCTCTAACTGTTCTGTGAATGAACCATCCATCAGTAGAACCAAGAGATAAATCATTCTCATCATCATCTCTCTGTGGCCAGTAAATATCAGTTTGATACATCTCCTTGGGCATGTGAGAGGGGGCGTCAAAAGGCGGGAATCGCATACGCAGTTTGGTCCATTTTGGCAAATTATTCACCCCTTTAGTAATGCCCAAGTAGCCCCAGCAGCCATGCTCCTAAATTCTGGGACCTCTTTCAACATCTTGATACCAAGTGCAACTGGTTTTTCAATATCTCCATTTTGATTGATTATATCAACTACTTTTGGTTTCGCGAATGTTTTGAAAGTCTGTTCCAATTTATCATCGTCACAATCTGTGAGGAACAAATCACGTAAAATCCTCGCTCTTTTCTGATCTTTTTTCATTGCTTTCAACGGCTTCGCAATTCGTTTCATGTCTGACAGCGAAAGCCGATTATATCGTACTGCTTTGATAAGTCCATCAGCCATCTCGTCAATTTGCTGGAATCCTTTTCCAATCCCCCCTCCAGTTGTTGGCTTACACAAACCTACGGCATCACCAAAAAGTGCAACTCGCTCTTTAACAGGATGACGAACAATACCACAAGGAAGTGGGCCACAATACCTTGCTACTTCTTTAGCTCCTGAGAATCGCTCTTTCCAGATTGGATGGTTCAGAAGGGCATCGTAAAGTTGCTCACAACTTCTTCCTTTCAGGTCTTTTGCTCGAGACCAAACCCCAATTCTCCAACTCTTACCACTCGGAATTGCCCATGCAAAAAAACCTGGAGCCACCTCTTCTCCAGTGAACATGTCAAGTCGCCCTTCAGCCCCAGAATAACCAACTAACTCAGCTTGAAAACCAATCATCAATTCAGTTGGCCTACCCATTTTGAAGTGACGGCGAACCCATGAATGGGCGCCATCAGCACCACACAGAAGTGTTGCTTCAACCTCAACATCTTGTCCTGCCCTGTCAACCATTACAACAATATTATTTTCACAAACCTCAGCAGATATGGGGCGTGAATCTAACCACAAATCAGACCCTTTTTCAAGAGCTTTTGAAACAACACCCTCATCAAATAATTTTCGGCATACCACATGAGTTTTTATTTCGCCTTCATCTCCTACTTCAACGCAGATTCCTTTGGGACTGTGAATTCTCGCACCCCATACAGAAGTAAGAATTGTTGACTCAAGGCCAACTTTCGCCATCGCATCTGGATTTACTAACCCAGCACATTGGAAGGGCCTTCCAACTTCCTTATGCTCCTCAATAAGAAGTACTGAAAGTCCTGAAGTTGCTAATTTATCGGCTAAATAACCGCCAACTGGCCCAGCCCCGATGATTAGAACATCGACTCTATGCCCTGACATTGTCTTACGCGTGGTGGTGACCTCTATCGTAGTTTGCCACTAAGTAATTCATTTATTTCCAGAGATTCACTTCTTTTTTCCCTTCCCGCCTCGTTTTTTCCCTCTGCCTCGACGGGGGCCACCTGTTTTATTGATGAGTTCAGTGATGAGGGTGCTCGCAGTACCTTTACGTCCACCCGTTAATTCTGATAACAATTTTGCTCCCACTAATTTACAAACATCTTCTTCAGTAGTTTCCAACTGTTCTATTTTCTTCTTAATCAGATTGATTTGTTTATCACTCGCTGGACGTGGGATTTCTTCCCTCTTCTCAATAAGAGTAGTAATCAGTATACTCGCTTGTTCCATTGTCATTTCGTCAATATCTTCTAACTTTACTGTTGCCAAAGCCTCATCAAGTTCAAGACCTTCAATATCATCAACAAGTGATATTACGAACTTAGCTTGCTTTTCAGTAGCAGGGGGCGACCCTAACTCAAGAAGTGCTTTGATAACATCACTCATTTCAGAACCTGTAAGGCTTTCAGGATCTCTGTTATCGAGATGTTCTGCGATTTCTGATAGTGCCATTTTGCTAGTTAACTGTTGGAATTTCCTCATCTGATTAGGTGTTGGTTTTGATCTACGAATTTCTTGTGCAGCAGTGTGGAGTTCTCTGAAATGTAGTGTGAATCCGTTCCAAATTGATGGGGCGCCTCTCTTCCCAACTTCAATCGCATCAAGTCTCTCCTCCATATCTGCTGTAAATTCTGCAGAAAATAAGAATGAAAGTTGAGTTTTGTCATCTTGACTGGTATACATTGGAGCAACTTCTAACCAGCACAGACGACCTTCGTCGGTTGGGATGAGTGAACCACTTTCGTCAGTGACATACTTTCGATCTAATAATTTAGTAATTGTTGTCGCATAAGTTGAGGGGCGGCCTATCCCCTGATTTTTCATAACTGCAACTAAACTATGTTGGCGGTATCGTCGAGGTGGCTTGGTTTCGTCCTCAATATAGGATGGGCTATCTTCGCTCTTATCTATCTTCAAAGACGCTCCCCCTTCAATACTAAAATCTGGTTCAGATGTTTTTGGATGAGATGTTGCAATATTTTCAAATGCGGCTTCCCAACCGGGATGAGTACGCCATGAATATGTACCTGTCAATGTCTTTGGAAATCCTTTAACTTCAGCAATCAATGAACGACGCTGATACTCAGAATTATTCATCTGACTAGCAGTAAAACGAGCCCAAATCAGTTGATAGATTTGTAACTCATCATCACCAATTCCTTCAGGTGCAAGTATGTCAGGCCTTGTAGGGCGAATGGCTTCGTGGGCGTCTTGAGCACTGTCATCTTGTTTACCTAATACTCCTGAACCTATGTGACTACTGCCCCATCTTTTCTCAATCAGTTCTTTGATTATTGTTCGTGCAGCTCCACTAGTACGTGTTGAATCTGTTCGGATGTATGTGATATGACCTGCGTTATACAACTCACTGGCTACTCTCATTGTCCTCTTAGGTGTCCAACTTCCCCATCTACTACCTGCGGACTGTAGAAGTGCATCGGTGGTGAAAGGAGGCTGGGCTCTCCTAGTGTATGTTGAAGATTTATTATTGGTGATTTTCAAATTATCCTCGGATACAAGAGAATCATAGGCTGATTTCGCAAGAGTCTCATCATTTGTTCGGCTAGAATCAAATTTCCCTTCTTGATCACGCCAAGCATCTTCTTCATCTGTTTCATGAAATCTAGCATTGAAAAGTATACCTTGAACATCTGCTTTAACTGCGAAGTAGGGAGTTGGGACGAATGCTTCCCTTTCCAACTCTTTATCAACTACAAATCCAAGAGTCGGTGTTTGTACGCGACCCATTGATTTTAAGCGCCATGAGCGAGCAAATTTTGAAGTCCGATACCCAACTAATCTATCCATGAATCTTCGTACTTTTGCTGCATCTACTAAATTGCTGTCAATCTCAGATACTGCACCCATTGCTTCTTCTATTGCAGGCTTTGTGATTTCATGAAAAATGATTCTTCGACATGGTGCAATATCGCTGAGTAGTTCACTAAGACGCCAAGCGATGAATTCCCCCTCACGGTCAGGGTCAGTTGCGAGTAGAATTTCATCAACATTTCCTTTGCTAGCATCATTTTGAAGCATGTCAACGGTTTTTTTCGCCCGTGGTGTAAAATCCCAAGGGGGCTCTGGGAGGCTATCCTCCTTTGATGCCCACATGGCTTTGCGGGCGTCCTTGTGTTTACCTGTTGGTAAATCTTGAACGTGCCCCATACAGGCCCTTACTAAGTAGGTCTTACCAAGATATTTCTGTATGGTTTTGGCTTTGGCTTTTGATTCAACTATTAACATTTTCATGGATACTCCTCCAGGCACATTTTATGCCTTCAACAATGTGTCTTATTGAAGTCGCTTCGCGTACGTGCGCTCGCGAGCGAGGAAATCGCCAGTGGCTAATTGTGTTCGCCAACGACTCAGTCCGCATCCGAGTTCTTGCCGCCCTATCGACCCTAGATAAACAATGTTGAAGGATGGAAGAGAATAACTGCTTCAGGGGAACGTAGTTCCCCGAGCCAAACCTTAAATTTTCATTTTTTCTGAGCCGACTTCAAAATCCTAACCTGCTTTGAGCCTCATCCCACGGTTCAGTTGCAGCTGGCCCAGCACAATCAATACAACCAGGATAACCAGCAGACAAAAGATCTGAAACAATTTGCTCAAAACTATGCCACACATTCTCTAATTCATCACGTCCGATTGGCACCCAAACAATGTCAAGGTTTTGCTCAACCCCCCCCAAAGCAACAAGTGGGCCATTTGGTGACCACACTCGAATGGTGTTTTCTTCTGCCCCTAACTCCACTTTTGGTTCGTGAACGATACTTGGTAACTCATCACTAATTTTCAGTGCCATTCTCTGTGCCTCTGAGATAATCTCAATCGGCACTACAAGACGTGCGTTTTCGCACTTTAAGAGCCGGCGCGCCGCTTCTCCAAGTGAGCCCGTCCTAGCCGCCATAAACGCGCCGATGAGTCGCAACGCTTGAAGAGTGCCGGCTAAGCCGCCCTATTGAGCAGGATGGCGGAACTCGGCGTTGAAGTGCCCGGATTGGCTTTAGCAAACCCGCTGTTGTTGGCAAGTGGAGTCCAAGGTGGCACCGCCGCAGCCTTACACCGAGTAGCAGCTAGTAGGTGTGGCGGATTAGTCTCAAAGAGCATTGGTCCAGTGGCAAGAGAAATATATCCGGGGCCGGTTTGTGTAGAAGCAACTGACTCAGTTGTTCTAAACGCAATGGGGCTTCCTAATCCCGGTGTGGAATCATTTACTGAAATGATGAATGAAAATAATTTTTCCAAACCAATGTTGGTTTCTATTTTTGGTCCTGATTCGCAATCTGTTGCCGATATCGCAAAGAAAATGGAGGCTGCTGGAGCAACCGCTTTGGAATTAAATTTGTCCTGCCCTCACTCCAAACCTGGAAGTCGTGCATTGATTATTGGCCAACAGCCTGAACTAATCAAAGAATATATTTCAGCCGTAAAACAGGCTGTAGGAATCCCTGTTTATGCTAAACTGACCCCGAACACCGCTCAAGTCTCTTTAGAGGCAGGAGCGGCCTTAGAAGCGGGTGCAGACGGTGTTTCTCTCATCAACACCGTGTCAGCGTTGGAAGTTGACCCATATGCAGGTCGCCCAATCATCGGTAACCTCCTATGCGGGATGTCAGGACCTGCGATTCGCCCTATCGCCCAACGAAAGGTTGCAGAGGTCGCCTTAGCAATGAGAAGAGGTGAAATCCCCACAGCACCGATTCTCGCAATGGGTGGAATCACAACGGGACTGGACGTCGCTCGCTTCATCATGCTTGGCGCTTCAGCAGTGCAAATCGGCAGTGCTCTCATTTATGGTGATGTAGATATTTTTGAAGAGATAGAAAATGAATTGACCGAATTCATGGATGTGCAAGGATATCCTAATCTTGAGAGTATGAGAGGAATTGCACTTGACTCAATGGAGGGTTTGAATTGACCCTCGCAACCTCACCACAAACTCGAAAGGGAGACTTTGACCTACAAAAATTGGCAAACATCTGTTGTGAACGGATGGCAACAGAGTTCACTAAATCAGGGAAAATCTTAGCACCAATTCCTTTGCCTATAATGGAAATCATCCATGAAGCTGAAAGTGTTGTGACAATTTGGCTACAAGTACCAGCAGAATTGGCAGCCGCATACAAACCGGGACAATTCTTCATGTGCTGGAATCCTTACGATGCAGAAGGAGGGATGGGCAGAACTAATTTCAACTCCGAAAAACCATACAGTGTAGGTGATATCAAAATTGATCGGACTGGAATTGATGAAACAACTGCTGCTGATGAAGGAAATGTCGGCAACACACTCATGGGGTTTACAATCAAAGACTTGGGACGCCAAAGTGGCGAACTAACTCGTATGTCTAAGGGTGATTGGTTAGCACTAAGAGGACCATTTGGCACAACTTTCCCAACACCAACATCCGGAAGTACCCTAGTTCTTGTTTCAGGAGGTATTGGCTCAACCCCAATGCACATGATGGCTAGGGAGGCGAGAAATAAACTCGGGAACCGTGTGAAAATACACGCAATCATGGGTTTTAGAAATTCTAGCGAAGCCCACTATGTGCCACGAATGGAGGGACTTTGTGACTCACTTACAATTACCACTGACGATGGGACACAAGGAATTCATGGTTATCCAACGCAACCTCTTGAAGAACTACTCCAAGGGCTTGACTCTGACAATTGCACACTACTAACCTGTGGCCCTGAACCAATGATGAAACCGGTTCTTGAAATGGCTGTTACAGCAGGTATTGATTGTTATGCTGCTATGGAGAGATATCTTCCTTGCGCGATTGCAGTTTGTGGCTTGTGTATGGTTGGTAACCGTTTGACTTGCCGTCAAGGACCAGTGATGGAAGGTGATTGGTTGCTACAGCAAAGCGACTTTGGTCAACACCATGGTTAGTGGTCAGATTTATTGAGTATGCGCTCGCGGGGTGAATTATGGCCCTAAGTCGACGCGCCCGCTTGGGGATTATCGGGATTTTCGTTGTAGTTTCATTGGCCCTAGTTATGGTCGGAAATGAACCAGCAATTCAGTACAGTGTCGACGAAGTTATGGATGCCCCTTCTCAATTTGATGATGGCGATTTACACTTGCGAGGTACGGTCGCAATCGGTTCTTTTGATTCAGTAAATCGGACTTTCCTAATCACTGGAAATGCCCATAATCTAACGATTGATGCAGCAGGAGTAGCAATCCCTCCTGCATTTGAGGAAGGTAGAGTTGTAGCAATCAAAGGTATTCTTAGTAATCACGGTGGGGAGTGGACTCTAAGTGCAGATGAGATAATCACTGGTTGCCCATCCAAATACGAAGCCGAATGAACACAGTGTCACGAACCTCAACCACTTAGCGTGAGGTTCAAATGGGCTAACCAACGCCGGATGACTGGGCTAGGAGGGGAGTTGGCGTTCCCTCTTTCACAAATCGCAACTGGTGATCCGAAGCCCGGGGGCGGCGCAGACGAGCCGTGGACGTAGCAACCGTGGACGATGATACCTCGCCCCCAAGTGACTCAGGTTGGAAGAACGGATTCCGGAGGGAATCTGCTAACACCGCTAGCCGGGGAATCAGGTGAGGCCAGGAATGGAGCAGCCCAACCCGGAACCTTGGGTGCCTTGGGGTACCGGGGTTGAGAAGACGGAAGCATTTTCGGAAGCGGCAACGAGCGCCCACCTCGGGCGCGCCCACTTTTCATTTTTCAGATGTCAAAGATAACTTGGGCAACCCATCCGGGGCCTTCGAAGGTAGGGATATCTGGTGCGACACCTGGGAATTCAATTCC
>DUDF01000129.1 GCA_012959435.1 Candidatus Poseidoniales archaeon | reverse complement strand
ATGTTCTATTCGTGGAATGCAACAAGCAATCAAGGATTATTCTCTAACACCACAAGTCTTGCTACCTTTACCCCAGGGTGGGACTTAGAAGAAGGAGGTGTTTACTATTGGAATATTCAAGGTATTAACGGCTCTATTCTAGGGCCACGCTCATCAACATGGGCATTCGCAATTGGTGACCCAAATACTCAGGCATTAGGAAACAATATTTGGAACATGGATTACCAAGAAGGAAATGATGTTGAAGAATTCAACCATCCAATTGTTGATGACACATACATTAGCGAAGGAAACCCTTCAACTAACTACAAAACCGATGCGCTAAAGATTGGCGAGGGTTGTACAGGTGGGCCTACGAGCAGTGAGGTGTGTATTGGGATTATTCAAATAGATCTCAGCCAAGTACCACTTACTGGAGACGCAAGAGCTCACTCTGGAAGCTTAGCAATATGGCTTGAATCGGTATCAGCCCCAACCTCTGGTTGGATGGATATTACCGCTTATGCTTTACTAAATAGCAACTTCCGCGAGGACCAAGCAAATTGGAATCAGGCATCACTCGGCAACAACTGGACATCTGCTGGAATTGGTGCAGGAAGCGACCGAAGCACAATTGCTCTAGGAACCGTTAGAGTAACTGCAACCTCACTAGCAGGTTGGTTCTACATTGATGTCAGTGGCGCTCTTGCTGCAAATGTCAATGAAACATTCTCGGTTGTTTTGATTGGGACTCCACAACCTGCATCACCAAGTACAGCTCAATTCACTGCAACTTTTTCCAACAGTGAAGCAACAAATGTTGCCCATCGGCCAACTCTTTCCTTCAATTATACAAGTGTCTTTGACATTTCACTCACCGGTGCTGGAACTACCACCTCTGATGCACCAGTGCAGATGTCTGCAACTCTGCTTGATGTTGACAATGTAATAATTAGCGGTGATGTAGAATGGACTACTTCAAACGGTGTCATTAATAGCACCGGGTTCTTTACTCCTGACCAAAGTGGTAATGTGACAATTTCTGCCCGCTTTGGCAGAGTAATTGTAACTCACACAATCATCGTTCAACCAGGAATCCCAACCACTCTAATTGGGGGCCCATTGGCATCTACAATAACCAGTGATGAATCTGTTTCAATGTGGCTCAATGTGCTTGACGCGAATAGCAATCTAGTGCCAGGAGTTGCACTATCATTTACGGTAACAAATGGCTCAATCGCTGAAGGAAATTCACATACAACACCATTAGGAGCTATTACCTATATGCCTTGGAATACCGGTGTACAATGGGTAAATGTCACTTGGAGTGGGGGTTCTCTATCTCTGCAAGTCACAGTGACTGAGGGTCTTCCAGACTACCTTCTGATGACTGGTTTCTCATCTATCCCTGCTGGTGAAACTCGAGATTTTAATTGGACCGCTTATGATGCACATGATAATCCGGTCACACCATATCGGCTTTTGTCAGTTAACTGGACGATTGATGATGGTAATATTACTCAAGTTGGTGGATACACTGCTGATAAAGTTGGATTTTGGAATGTCACCCTCACAACAGGATATGGATTGTCAATAGTACAGAATGTTGAGACAACACATGGCGCTATTTTTGATCTTGAAGTAACCCCTTCCACGTATGCATTAACTGCTGACGAAGATTTGACGATTAATACTGTTAGAATTGATATTAGAGGAAATAGGTTGAATATCACCCTGCCAACAAGCGCTTGGGTAGTTTCGAATGGTACTCTGTTTGAAGAGGACCCAGTTCGCTGGAGTCCAATCGGTGCAGCCACCCAAACCATTGATGCTACTTTAGAAGGAATCACCACTAGAATAATAATTTCAGTCACCCATGGAGAAGCGATTGGGATTGACATAAGAATTGGTAGTAGCGATGTTGTTACTTCAGGAGATTCTGTATCAATTGATGCTTACAATTATGACCAGTATGGAAACGAATGGATTGGCGCTATTGATGTTTGGGAAATAGATGAATCTATGGCTGACCAGAGCTGGTTGATAGCCTCGCTTGCATATGCAGAATTTGAAGCAGTTACAATTGGCTCATGGACCGTTACTGCAACTTACATGCATAATGGAGATACGGCAATGACTGATTCACAATCATTCACCGTTGAGGAAGGGCCACTGACTAGCATTGTACTTACT
>DUDF01000128.1 GCA_012959435.1 Candidatus Poseidoniales archaeon | reverse complement strand
CATTGTGAGTTTTTGGGCCAAAGGAAAAATTCTGTTTTTCACCGTGTTTACTGTGTTCAGTATTACCACCGTCATCCTCGCCGATAGGAACACTATCGTGAAGAATATTTGGAATCTTCATTCTCAATGAGTCACGAGTTTTGATGAGATTATCTGACTCAACTCCCAACTCATCTATTTGCGCTCCCAAAGTTGAAACTTGTGTTAAGATCTTTTCAGCCTCTTCATCATTGCCAGATTTTTTGGCTTCAGCAATTCCTCTTGCTGCCTGGTTTCGTGTACGTCTTAGTTGGTCAGCATCGTAACGAGCCTTTTTCCAAGCCTCGTCTAGACGAATTACTTCGTCAATATTATCGTGAGGAATACCTCTTTTGTCGTGGTCAGCACGTACAATGTCTGCGTGGTCACGAAACATTTTGATGTCTAACATCTTTCTTCACCTTGCTGATTCATGTCATCCTCTTGAACCCACTCATCATCTAAAATATTGTAATGCCAAAGGAAATTGACGCAGAACCTAAGGCGATAAATCCAGTGATTAAGTAGCCTAGAATACTACCTCCGTTGAGGAGAGGTAACCCAGCCTGAGGTCGACCCATAGCGACATAGCCCATTAGAACTAGATAACCAAGAAGGCCACCAATGAGGGAACCCATCGCAACAAACATCTGGTCACTCAATCCCATCATGGTGCCACCAGATGGTAGGAATGTAAGGGCTGAGATGACAAGCATGCCCGGGAATATGACATCTCCAAGACCCATGAATAATGCATCTCCTGTATTTTTCTTAGGACTAGGACGAGGTGGTTCAGGGGAAGGGAGTTTGGCCCCACTCTTGGCTCCATGCTCTTTCTTTGCAGAAGCAGGTGGTTCGTCCATCTTACTCATGGTATCCTCACCTTCGTCAAGGAAAGAATATCCCTTATCTTGAGGGGCGACTAATAGAATTGGTAACTTGAGTCCTATCATCGTGTCTGCAAGGTCAAGCATGTGCTTTGATTTGTATACCGCGTACCAATCATAAACTGCTGCCACAACCATAAAAATTACAATTAATGTTGGAACAAAACTTACTCCAATTATAGTGATAACCCCTGCACCAGTTAGAATCCCAGTCGTGTTTACAACATACCATTCAGGCCTGATGGTAAGAGCAATCATCAGCACTGTGGAAGCGATTAATGCGACTATTTGTGACCAGTAAACTGGCAACCAGTATCCCGCAGAATCCTCTAGAATTATTGCTGGGTCATTAACTGGTGTCGCAATGATTGCACTTTGAGTGGTGTTTACAGTGTATGATGTAAGGATTCCATTTTCAATTCCGATTTCATCCCAGGCAGGGTCATCAACGGTGTGTAGTATCATGTCAATAGGACCAAGTGAAACTGGCCCATCAATGGTTAGACTCTCAACCAGTACCCAACCTGAAAACATTCTTGTTTGCCCACCAGATGCAATCCATACGTCAACTCTGCCGTCGTGTTGGTCATCAGCAAGCATAATTCCTTGAATCTCAGAATCAAATGCATCGCGTTCGTTGAATTTTATATGTTCTTCAATACTCATCTCTACACCATCCCAAATAAAACCGTAGACCTTACCTTTGTCGGTGCCTAACATCAACATACTATCAGTCGCATTTTCAGCCCACCAATTGTATCCGCTCCATGGAGAGTGACCGAAGGTGGATGCTGTGAATGCATCTCCAGAATTTGGAGTAACTTGCCAAAGTATAGTTGCATTTACCAAATTAGGGCCACCATTATGTTGGCTATCTGGGATTTCAATAATTCCAGCCCATCCATAAGATACCAAAAGTAGAGTATTAGAATTGAGCATACTACCTTGCATAAATTCTCCAGAATTAAATTGCTCTGGGAGCATATAGTTCCACGCGGAATAAGTAGCATTTGGATTGTGGAAGGGGTCAACTCTTTGCATCCTATTGTTTAAGATAACCCAATCGTTTTCTTCTGCAGAAAAGCCAACAACACATTGAAGATCGTTATAACTTGTGAGAGGTGTACCATCTGATTTGTCAAATTTCTGCCAGCGATTACCATCACACATAACATAGGAATCAAGATTATCAATGATTCCTATTCCAAGAGCTGAATAACCACCATCGTCCAATTGAAGTGAAAAATCCCATTCCGCAACTGCTGATTGA
>DUDF01000127.1 GCA_012959435.1 Candidatus Poseidoniales archaeon | reverse complement strand
AATTTGACCGGTGACATTGATGCTCCTTCTTAGCACCCAATTTATGCCACTGGTATCCTCTGTTAACTCAAATTCTTCCCATAGCATCAATTCACCATCTGAAGATGTGTTGGCTATCCACTCGCCTTCCGGTAATTCAACGCGGTAAGTGCTAGATTCATTGTCATAAATTGCTTCTACATATTCATCTTCCGATAACAGCACGCTATGGAAATTGATAATTTCATCAGCAATTGGTTCAACTGTGCCTCCACCAAGATCTTTCATCAGTGTAAATTCCATGTCAAAATGCATGGGGACCGCAGCATCATTGCTTGCCATTGTGAAGTTCGTAGGGTCGATTGTAGCATGGATTGCAGAACGACCATCGCAGAACTGAACCGTAGCTGGAGTTCTCCAAGGAACACATTCGTTGAAACCATCTCCATCAGCATCCATTACCACCTCGTATGAACCGTCAGGTAACGGTCCATAACCAAACGAACCATTCTCATCAGTATAGATGATGCATGGGGCAAATAGAACCTCTGTGCAAGGCTCAGTAGCCTCTTCATCAATGCTTACTTCTGTTAAGTACAGTTCAGTATTTGCAATTGGGTCTCCATTGAACCAAACTAGTTCACCATCGAGCCAAGAACCTGGCAGACGTAATAGAACACCACTTGTTGCAGTAGTATCAACTTCAAGTGGAGTGCTCAATCTTGTGATATTCCCATTAGGAAGCACAACATACACTCGGTATTGACCTGGTAAGGCATCAACTAAGTGGAATGAACCAGGCTCAACCATTGGGCCGTTGAATATACCAGCACCGCTGAATGTGCCACTACCGTTGATTGTGCCATATGTATCTAGGCTTTCATCGGTGCCATCGGTAAAGAAAATACCATTTCCAACAAGCGTTTCACGGTATAAAGTCGCAGTGTAGTCAACTGAACCATTTGCAGTAACTTTCCCGGTACCGTCAAAAGTTCCGGAGAATAAGTATGTTACAGGATTGGAACCTGCCAATGCACATATTTCAGAGGATTCAGATATAGTGTCATTAACACATGTTGAGATTGTTTCACCACTCGTGATAGTACCAACAAATTGACCAGCACCAGAGAACGTTCCAACTCCTGTAAACGAGTGATTGTTAGCAATTTGTCTTGTGTAATTACCGGTGAAATCAGATACTAGGACCTCGCCTTCAGTCACTACCAAACCTGCACCTGTAAAGGTCACCTCTCCTTCACCACGGAACACACGTGGGTATTCATCGGTTGATACGACTGTACCATTAGTAGTCCAGATATGCTCTAATTCTTCTTCTGTCCAAATATCAGTGAAAATTAATTCATGGGAAGTCAAAGGTGTACCATCAAATGATGAGTGACCTTCCCAAGTCACAATACCAGAAGCACTGGATGCTTCAATAGATAATGACTTCGAAATCACTGCACCGCCGTTGGTATCGGCTTGTGCACCTGTGACATTGAATTCCATTTCACCAAGTAACTTTCCGCCGCTGACATTTGTTAGAATGGCGGTTATTGGGTTAACTGACCTACCATCTTCACCAGTATTTTGGCCTAAAATATCTGAAAACCATGCTTGCCATTCTTGGAAGTCGTTTTGCGCCGAGACTATTGCATCTCGGTCTTGATTACGCAAAACTTGGGCATCTTCTGCAAATCCAGAGAATGCTGTTACACGAATGTGACCTGCTGGTACTTGGAAGTCAAATCGACCATTTTCGTCTGCATCAACTGTTCCAATAGGAATCCAATATTCTCTTGGGTCCTCATCAAAGATATCTTCACCACTGTAAGCGTCACGCTCAATCAATAAACGAGCCTTAGGCACTACGCCAAAGTCACCTAATTTGACTTCACCGCTAAGAGTTGCACCACTGTAGTACTTGAGTATCTTTACTCCGGTATTCGCATCGTACCAAGGTGTGGTACTAGTTGCTTCTTTGTCATACCAATTTGCAATTACGAAGTTAGGCATCATAGCTCCTGGAAGAGGATATGCATGCTGCAAACTGCTGTTTGTGGTACCTCTGAGGTCAAAGTGTTGACCTGGTTGTGAAACCTTTCCTGGCAGACCCAATTGAGGGCTGCCGTAGCCAACATAGGCGCGAGCAACCATGGTTTCAAAGAATTCAGGCTCTTGATCAACCCGTAAGTCAACTGCTTGAATAATGT
>DUDF01000126.1 GCA_012959435.1 Candidatus Poseidoniales archaeon | reverse complement strand
CCCCATCCCTAAGTGCAGCACTCAAAAGTTCGTCAGCTCTCTGACCCTCATCTTGCCTGAAAAATAGTAGTAAATCTCGCTTACCAACCTGAAGCCCGCCAAAGGCACTATTCAGATGCTCACTACCCAATTCTGAGAGAGTTCTTCCATGACCTTTCTCATCAAGTAATAGCAAGCGAATTATCACTTTTCGTCCACTCTTTTCAGTCAACGAAAATGTTGGTTCACTGAGCGAAGAAATTGACTCAATTTTGCCACCTTCAACATTGGGTGGATTGCCCCATCGCTTACCCCCACCACCAACTGGAATTACTCGCTTCCACCAGTCAATTGACTCAACATCACCAGTTGGTAAAAACATCATCACACTATCAAAACGAGTATGCAGACGCCACGACTCAAATCCCTCTGGGACTTGAGATGCGGCAGGCTCAACAGATTGGGCAATCCCTGCTGGAAACCACGCCTCACCGCGCAGTTCCTCAAGACTTACCTGACTGCCCATGGCCACTTCGAGTCCGCCTTCCCTCTTGATGCAATCGGGTGCCTTGATAGCGTGGACCGCATGGCCATTGCATGCGCCGCGAGGTTGTCTACATCCTCACCATCGGCATCGGTTTGTGGATTGATCAGAATGGAACTGATTGGCCAATCAAGGGCGAATATATTATTGACATTGTTTGCTGGACACTCTTCGCAACTATTTATGTGCGTGGTGAACGACTAGAGCGTATCGAAATGCTGGCGGTGCTGGCTTTTGCAACACCAATGGAACTGTTTTTCAGTGAAGTTTGGCATCTGTATGAATATAGGGAAGGAATGATGCCTTTGTTCGTGCCTGCTGGTCACTGGTTCCTGTTTGATTTAGGTCGCCGTTGTTCTCGACTCATGCTAGAAAAATGGTCATGGCCATCCATTCTTCCCTTTGTTCCACTATCACTGTATTTTTCCTACCAAGGAGTTGACACATTAGGGGTTTTCCTGCTTCTTGCTCTACTCTGTTTCATGCGATGGGGACCCGAACGTCGTTTGTATGCCACGATGGCTTGGTTGGCTCTCGCAATGGAATTGTGGGGTACATACTTGGGTAACTGGGCTTGGTATTCAGATGTGGCTTGGACACCATTGACCGCATTGAATCCACCACTTCTTTGCGGTGTAGTTTACGCGTTGGGTGACCTACTGGTGAATGTGGCCGTTAATCAGTTCACTCAAACACAATTGGTGGAAGACCCCCCCGTTCATTGAGCGTTTGGTCTTGCATTGACTACGATGACTTCACCGGCATAAGGCTAGGTTTTCAAGTCGTGGCTGGAATTTCCTGCGTAGGCGAATTTCCCCTTACCATAGTAGCAAACCCCACCTACTCACAGGCGAAGCATTGACAGGAGATGCAAGACCCCACCGATGTGTGACACAAGAGGAGAAACCCCTACCTCTGGCCGTTGATTTGGATGGCACACTCATCCTTACGGACATGAGTTGGCAGACCATTAAGCGGGTTCTTTTTTTGCGACCATGGTTGGTTCCATGGATGCTTTTCAAAGAGTTAACTGGCAAGAGAACTCACTGGAAAATGAAACTGGCTAGTAAATTACGATTTGAGCCTGCAGAATTGGTCTATCACCAAGAATTTCTCACCTGGTTGACTGCTGAAAGGGAAAAGCGGGATGAAATCATCTTGTGTACTGCTTCCACTAGGTCTGTAGCCGAGAAAATTGCTGAGCATGTTGGATTGTTTGATGATGTGATGGCTTCTGATGCTGGCGCTAATCTAGCGGCTGGGAACAAGGCCGCTGCGCTAGTTGAGCGTTATGGGGAACGCGGCTTTGGATATGCAGGGAATTCTAGGTCTGACCTAGCTGTATGGCCGGATGCTGGCGAGATTATTGTTGTCAATGCGCCTCAAAGTGTGCGCAAACAAATTGAGAGTAAGGCCGACCTGATCTTTGATTGAATAATTGCTAGTCTTGAATCCATACAGACTACTGCAAGTCTGCTCAATGGCTAGCGTTCCGACTGGCCCACTGTATACCCTTCAACCTGGTTTTAGATGTTGGAAGGGGTTTCGGATGACCCCTTGCAACTTATCCGAATCAATTAGTTGATACTATTGACTAGTTTCCTTCAATTTATATTCTGCTAATTTCGCTTCAAATTCTTCTTGGGATAGATCATGCCATCCTTTGCACAGTCC
>DUDF01000125.1 GCA_012959435.1 Candidatus Poseidoniales archaeon | reverse complement strand
AGGGGCAGCGGTAGTCGGAATTACAGGGGCACTAGCCACTGCCGGTTCACCAGCGTCACCTGCTACGAAACTATGGGTTAAATCCGCTAATTTGCCAGCAAATGCCGAATCACTAGTGACTCCCACTCCACTTACAGGATCTGAATTTACGGTAGAAGCAGATGGGACATGATTTGCAACATTTGTATCTGTTGGAATTGTAAGCCACGCCTTTGCGACAATTTCAAGTGGGGCCGTCTGGAGAGGTAGTACCTCAATTTGCTCAAGCCAAGGGTCACGAAACATCGTCCATTTTGTGGAGTCATAATTGTCAGCACCCTCCGATGGAGTTATGATTAATTCTTCGCGAAGCCAGTCATCTTTGGAGAGAGGGCCAACCCACTTACCAAGGTCTTCCAAGGCGACATCAAGAAACATGAAAGAAGCAGTTTTTGGGTCAAGCCCATGGCCCTGAATTTCATCTACTTCTTTCCTTGGTCGGTAAAACAAGGACCAACACGGATGTTTCAGAGAGAGAGAGGCAGCATGTCCCTCAAACTTCTGCCTGTGATGCCGTTGAATGAGAATCAAAATTTGTGTCCTTTGGTGCCCCTGCTGCCAGTTTACACTGAGTTGTTGCGGCACAGAACTTGTGAGACTTGACAGGGAAACTCCTGTTACGATTTCAACTTGTGACATGCCTTTCACACCGCCGAGTAGCGCACCGGTTAGAAGATTTTTGCTCAAACGAGTAATCCTTGTTTGAAAACTAGCTCGGCTAGAAGTAGGCAACCACCTGCTGCGCCACGAATCGTATTTTCTGAAAAAGCAGTGAAACTCAAGTGTTTATCTGTTAATTGTAAATCTGAAACCACAACCGCCATTCCAGAACGTAAATCGAACGCAGGGTCTGGGTTATCGATTGATTCAGCACCTGCCCACTGGTGTACACTAGGCTGGATGTCCGAGTTAATGACAATGATTGGTTGGTGTGGGGCTGAAGGCAATTCCAATTGCTGAGGTAATGATGTGAAGTTGTTGAGAAGAGTGAATATCTCTTCTTCGGTTGTGTTTTCCGACAGTTCAACTTTCACATTGACAAGGTGGCCGTAATTTCTCATCACCCGCCGGCATGAAATATCGGTGGTGAATTTGGCTAGTGTAACTTCATTTCCATTCAACTCACCAAGTAGGAGATGTGCCTCTTCCGCGATCTTCTCTGCTTCACCAGGGATTTCAGGTGCTACTTCACCGGATTGATTTGCGTCAGTTATCATTTGCAACCCCCCTCCTGAAAGTGATTGTTCACTTCGAACTTCTAGTGAGTTAATACCGAATTGATCATCAATAGGTTTCAGTGGCATTGTAATCGGCATTACAGTGCAATTTGTAGAACAGGTGATTGAACCACCATGGTATTTTGCTTTTTGACCGTCTAGAAGGTCAAGGTGGTCAGGGTTTAATTCAGGTATTACTAGTGGTACATCGCTATCCATTCGGTGAGGGGATGAATTGGAGAAAACATGTTTTCCAGCCTGTCTCAAAAATGGTTCAATTTCTAGTGCTGTATCTGTTGGTAGGGCTGAAAAAACCAATTGAATGTTTAATTTTCCTAATTCAAAGTTTAAATCGCTTACAGGGCAGGAAATGACCTCAATGTTAGGGAGTTCAGGTCGTGGTTCAGGTAGATTCCAAGTTAGTTGGTGAAGTGCCTTACCTGTATTTTCTGAGGAGCCAAAAACAGCGGCTAGTTCAAACCACGGGTGGTTGGCTAGACGTTGTTGGAATCGTTGGGAGACAATTCCGCTTGAACCGAGTAGTGCAACCTTCTCCCGCATCTTCTATCCCTTAATTTCCTCGACTCATCCACTTCTTCATAGCAACGCCGGTTAAACGACATCTTCTTGAACCGCCGCTGTAAGTTCAATTCGTTCAAATAGGGTGGCATACGGGGGTCAATCAATGGTAGAACCAATTAGTATGATTATGACAATAATTGGCATTGGTGCTGGAATGGTAATTGGTTGGTTTATTGCGAAGAATCGATATTCAACTGATTTGGTGCGTTCAGAAGAAAGGATGCTAGCCCAAGCAGAAGCGATGGAGGCTAGCAAAGAGATGCTTCATCTACAGATGAGCAAAGTAGCAAAGGATGTTGCCAGCCAGAACTCAGAAGATTTTCTTCGTCTTGCTGAAGAACGTCTTGGTAAGGTTCAATCTGAATCCGGAAAGGACCTTG
>DUDF01000124.1 GCA_012959435.1 Candidatus Poseidoniales archaeon | reverse complement strand
GATATTGTTGGAGGCTGCAGCCATTGGCTCACAGGTTTTTGGTAGTGATGCAGATTCAAGAATGGTAGAGGGGAGCAGAGACAATCTCAAGTGGGCAAAAGAAATCCAAAACATGTCAGCAAGTGCAAAAATAAAGCGTGGTTCAGCAACTGAATTAACTAGTCTCTGGGATGATAATATGCCCTTTGATGGGTTCGCTTTTGACCCGCCCTATGGACTCAATTCTTGGAAGAGTGATGATGGCTGGCAACTTTTCATTGATGCGCTTTCATCATGTGGAGATGTTGCAACCCCAAATGCAACCCTCGCAGCTTTGCTTCCTTGGTCACCTAAGGCATTAGGGATGGATTTGCTAAGAGACGACTTTGGCCAAGGAGAAAATGATGGATTAGCCCAGACTTTTGGTAAGTCGTGGGTTGAAGTTGTAAAGGAGATCAATGCCGCTGGTTGGCAAATTGAGAGCACTACAACGATTCCTGTCCACAAATCTCTAGCGAGGCTTCTTCTTGTTTGTCAAAGAATGAAATAATGAAAGGGGTACCCTGTAAGCAATAATGTAGTCATGTTCATCGAGAACGAGTCAAGGATATTTTGCAGGTATTACTGCTAACCTATCACAATATTCACAGTCACTTGCTGCAGCTGGAGGTGCGGTGAGATTTACACAATCCCAGATTTCATCGGTAATTTTCTTCACCCATGCATTATTTGCCCTCTCTACACCTCGATCAGGGTGAGACATATCTCCCTTGGCAGGGTCGACCTTGATTACATGGGAAGAAAAATTCATTACACCATCGAATGATGATTTTCTAGATTCACCATTGTAATAGAGAATAATTCCACTCATAGCTACATCCTCGCCCATTTCTTTCAAAATAGCCTTGTAAATGGCCATCTGACGGGTGATGTAAGGCCTTGTCTCAAACAACCATTCCTTGGTATATTTTCCAGATTGGCTACATGTGGCCTTGTAATCCACCACCACTAATTTGCCATTTCCTTGAACCCAAATATCATCCACTGCACCATGTAATTCAATATTGCCTTTAGCAAACAAGGCTCGAACACCTTTCCACGTATTTCTCCAATCATCTATGTCTGCGTGATTTGATGCACGCCACTTATTATCAGGCATCAATCGATGGCGCAAACCAAGTTTACGAACAATATCAAATTCAGCCTTTGCCATTCCATCTATTCCGGTATTTATTGGGTACCCCGGGGTAGATACATGAGCCCACCCCTCTATGAAGTGCAACCAAAAGCAACGCGGGCACTTATAGAATTCTTCTACAGCAGAACGACTAACATTGAGTGGAGGTGCAAATGACTTCAGATCATATCTTGGTTTCCCTTTCCAATTTCCCATGTTTATCCTCCAACCTTGAAATTTATATTAATGTATTCAATTGATTCTCTATCCCTGTTTTTCATCTAAATCTTCCCCCTTTAGTTCCTTGTAGGCTCTATCCTGCTTCTCATCCATAAGCGCCATTCGGCCCATTTTAGTTACAACAAGCCTATGCGTAGAACGCTTCCCTTCTCTTACTTGGCCCATCATTTCAATCCAGCCATTCTCACGAGCAAATAATATATCATCAGGCAAGAGAATAATAGCCACCCTTGCTTCAATAAACACATCAGCAGGATTCCATCGTACTCCAATAGGCATGCCCTCAAACTCCAATAATTCATTCATGTAATCGACCAAACCAACAGACAAACCCTTTACCCCCATTCCAAAAAATAATGTCTGACCTGCTAAACCAGTCAATACTAATCCTAATACTGTTGGGTAAGGGCATCGCTCGGCATCGTATGCCACAATTGGATAGACTAAGTGTGAAGAAGTACGTTGGCCATTTGGGAATTGCCCTGGCCTTTGTATTCCTTTCTTCTCTAGGATACAAGATAACTCATTAACTTGCATTTGGATAATAGATTCCCAATCCTCCTCATCTACTTCAACCTCGGAGGTGAAATCCACATTTTCTTTGTCACATTCATCTATCATATTTACCATAACTCCTCTAGATCCATTAAATTCTCATCAATATCAAGAAGTTCGGCCTTATCCTTATGCAACTTGTTGACCTCACGGGTCAACTTCATCTTCTTTTGATGCAGAATCTCAACTTGGTAATCCTTCTTTACGAGGAGTTGCATCTCTTCGATATCTGCTTCAATCTCATCCTTTTCCATTCGGAGTGCCTTGAGTTCAGTATGTATCTTCTTTGCCTCGTCATGGTAACGAGACTTGTCGTGCTTATCCTGCAGACTAGCTTCCATACGATTGCCTATATTCTGCAATTCCTCTAACAACATTGCAAATTGCCTTTTGAAATACCACAGATTAAAGATACTCAATTTACTCAATGAGGCACGACACTCCTCAAGTACTGAACAGAAGTAACGATTTGGGTGCATTATACAACACCCCGTTCATCAAAATCAATTACAACATTTACAAAACTAAACACTTTCCCGAACCACATAATTTAACTAATGTTGTATTACCTATATAAAGGTTGCGCTGTTTATTGAATTATTTAGGAAAAAAAAGATAAAACCGAGTCGTTTAAATACCCCCCTTGATATCAAATGTTATCAGCGGGTGGAGAAAATGAAAGATAAGCGGATATTTGATGAAAATAAAAAGGTAATTTACGCGGGCCGGGGTGCCCGCTCAAAGAAATGCCGTGAGATGATTAGTTTGGGTCTCGCGTACGTATTAGACGAAGAGGGAGAACTAGAACCTCTGGTCCCCGAAACCTCCGTGGAGCCTACCATAGCAGAATCTGCAGAGAAGATACGCGGCGCTGCAGAGGAGTTGGCAGATACCCTAGGGGTTGAAATCACAGGGTATGAGGTGCGAATGGAATCTGGTGACAAGACTTTCATTGCTGAACTTGGAACCCCAGATGTCCACTTAGTCAATGGATTAACATTTGATCAGTTGGCCGAGATGGCGAACACAATCATTGGATGGATGATGAATCGTGGACTCTTGTTTCACGAATATCAAGAATTGGTAGAAAAAGTTCATCGTCTACTCGCTAGACACCAACTTCCTCGAGGGATTTTACAGGGAATGGTTCCTACAGTACAAGATGCTGCAGCAGATGCTCGTGAAAGTTTTGCAGTGAATCAAATTCCTGGTTCACCCTCTAATACTTGTTTTGATGAATTATGGATTCTTCCTGGATTGATGCCGAACAACCATGTTTGTCAACCTCACTTTGAAGGTATAGATGAAGTCCATACAGAAGACATACCTCCTTTGAATGAACGGCATGGTATGGATAATTGTCGTGAGTTATGGGAGGGTCGCGTAGAAAATGTAGCCCCACAGTTTGTTTGTGACAACCTTGCTGCTGCTGCTCACTCACGCTGCCTAAATAGAGGAGCTAACAAGGTAGTGCGTATATTCTTGCATTGGGAAGGTCGATTAACTGATTCCATTTCTGCAATGAATTATCCAAATAATGTGTCGCAGCAATATCGCGATTGTCTTAATCGTTTCATTGGCCACTGTTCAGAATTGAAGCGGAGCGGCGATAACCCCGGACTCCGCGTGATGATTTATCGCCCTAATGGGATGGTTGAGGAGGTGAGCCTGTGAACGGTTACCGTGTAATGCTAACAAATCCTACACCTCATACAAGAGAGATGACTATTCCGTCAGGTCGCAATCTTGGAGTTAATGGGGATGCTATCAGGACCCAAAATAGTGTTACTATTGAACTCAAACCATATTCACGTGTGGCTGTTGTCTATGACCATCATGGATATCGAATCGTAGATCATGCCACCATAGATGATATTCACATTATCCATGATGATGTCGAAATTATTGATATTGGTGAGGGGATTTCTTCTCGTGTACCAATCGCTATGGAATCACATGAACTGAATGGAAACAAAGCTTCACGAGATTCATTCCTATCACAAGCCCGTAGCATATACTCTGGAGTTCAGGAAAATCAAGAAAAACGCATGGGGGGATATCAATTGCTCGCACAACTTTCCTATCTACGTTCTCAACGAGAAGAACAGGACATCGGTCTCTATTCACCAGAGGCTCTGAATCTTCGATATGATAATGGCGTAGATACGATTTTCTCTCATGTAAATGCAGGAAACATCTCAATCATGTCCTGTATTGGGTCTGGATACGATAGTGCCGGTGCACTACAGATGAGTGTCCGTAACAATACTACACGCGAGTTACGTGTACGCATACCACAGGGTTGTATGTTTGAGCAGGCAGAATGGACTGGGAATCAAAATCTTGTCGTGACAAAAGAGGAATTCGTAATCATTGGACCAGCAAAAGAAGAGAGTTTTCCATTACATGCAAGTTGTGCAAACAGCAGTGCAGGGGCTCCTTCAAACGATGATATGAATGTTACACCATTCATCTTCAATGATCTTGGCGAGTCTTTTCAAAATCAAGATAGTGTTTGGCGTTCCTTTGATGGTGAAGGTGGCAGAAATACTAGTCTCTAGTTTAGTTTGTTTGGACTTATGTAGATGGCGTATTCAGTGCATCTGCTAGAACCTGTCCGACATAACGGAGGTAGCCAATCATAGGCTATTTTTCGCTCGATATCTCATGTACTTATCCCATTCGTCCAAATATCGGACAACCCATTTACCGGGGGATATCTGTTCGAGGACCATTCTCCAGCCACCCGTGACATCGAATTTGAACCAGTCCTTTCGGTTCAACTTTTCCAAACGGCGGTTCCTTTCGATTTGTGAGCCACGCAACTTGTCGATGCACTTCCAGAACTGCTTCCGAGCATTTGGTGGGGTACGTTTGTGATTCGCCTTATTCTTGATGTCTTCTGGAACAATGATATTGTTGAAGATGCATATAGGGAGTGCGGGAGTACATGGCGATCGGTCAGTCGTTTCATGTAGTGGCACTTTCATTCTATTGAATACTGAATTAGGGTGACTGAACAATCCATGTCCAAAGGTGTATCTGTTGCTACGAGAGAATGGTTTACCGGTAAACATGCTAGCCAACCAATCCAACCCTCTCTCGAAATGGAGTTTTGATTGATATTCCCCATAGTCACGATATCCAGGTGGGCAATCATCCATTAATCCGCGGAGGCCGTCTTTGTTCTGCTTTCCATGGATGAAGTCTAGTGCGAAACTATTCGCCAATGCCTCTTCCAAGGCTTCATCTGCATCCCCACTTACGAGTCTGTCGAAATATGGGCGATAGAGTGGGTTAGATAGATTAGAGTTTTCCAACATAGTGCAGGCAATTTCAGAGATATGATGGAAAAATTCGTGTGCGAATAAGAAGTCAAATGCTAATTCAAGAGCCTCGCCGGGATTAGTTCTTAGAAGGTCGGGGAAACATCTGTTAGCGATAATTCTGGGGCCGATATCGCGGATGTATATCCCCCATTCACTACTGGTATCATGGAAGGGGATGTACCATGCTAGAGCCTCAGTTCCATCTGTTGCCAATGCCGCAGCAAGAGGTGCACGATTTGCAAGCAATCTGTCAACATCAAACCGAAATTGATACTGCTCTAGTCTCTCAGAGTGATTTATCTCCCCCTCCTCGCCACCTCCTTGCTCTTCGAGCCCAATAAGATACCATAAGGGCCTTGAACCAGACTTAGATATCAAACCCCTAGGAGGTCGAGAAGTGACTAAACCTAATTCTTCCAATCTATTGTGATTCCATCTAATCTGTACCTGATTGTTTTCTTGATGAAAAGATTCGAATTCTGCAATCTCTACTTCAGACATTAACAATTCGCGCATGCGTCGATGTGCTGGGTGGCCACCAGGTAACTCGAAGCGCCTATCGCCAAGTGAGTGCCTAATTTCTTCATCTACTATCATCAAATCACACAAATATCCAATAATTCGTTATTAGGCGTATGGAATCCTTGTTAATTACTATTTAGATACCTTTCAACCAAAATTAGGAGTGGGCGATGCAGGATTTGAACCCGCGACGACGGGTTCGAAGCCCGTCAGGATATCCAAGCTACCCCAATCGCCCAATTAACCCGCCGACCGAGGCATATCCTTTGAAGAGAACGGCTCGCTTACCCAAATAGGAGGACAAGCCGGTGTCAACAGAATGGCAAAAAACCCCATGTTTTGAGCACCAATGTAGCAAATGCTGTCGTCAAACCGAAATGCCGGTAACAAACGCCGACATAAGCCGCATTATCTCTGCAGGCCTGCAAAATTTCTCAACCACTGAATCATTCACTACCGTCCTGCCTGATGGCAGTGTGCGCCTAGTGAACTCTCCAGTAACCCAAGCATGTGTATTTCTCAAGACTGATTCTCCTGACCTTCATGCACCAGGAACTTGCGAAGTTTGGGAGGACCGCCCCGAGGGTTGCCGAATCTATCCCCTCGTGCTTGACCAAAACGACCAGCCATTCCTCGACGAATTGTGTCCTCACCGAGACCAATTTCCTGCTCCGCCTATTGGCCTTCGCGGCCGTTTACTAGTGTTGTCAAACACATTAGATGATGAAAGCACATAGCGCACTTAGAGTGTCTTATCTAGTTGCGATTCCAGATTTGCAGAGTGTCAACTCCACAATCTCTTTCCTCAACCAAGTGGAGTCCCGCTGTCTCAAGAACAGTGTGTGAAATACCTGAACTTAACCCCTCACCAAGGTCTGCTTTTGAGTGGAAAATATGTGCTTCATCAACCAACTCATCAGTCAAAAATCTCGCCCATACATCTGGTCCCCCTTCAACCAAAAGATTCTGGATTTCACGGTCGCCCAACAAGTCAAGAAGTTGTACTAAATCAACTCCTTCTTCCGATTCAGAAAATAAAGGCGGCATTAGAATAGTCTCACATTCAAACCCATCTCCCGACCCTTCGCAATGAAGAATTAGTGTATCATGTTCATCACTAACTAAAGTTGAAGATTTGGGAGTTCTAAGTGTTCGGTCCAACACGATTCTTAGAGGTTGTTTTCCGCTTCGTAGTTCAACTCTTCTGACAGTCAATTCAGGGTTGTCTCTAACAACGGTATTCACACCTACTAGAACAGCGTCACAATCTTTTCTCAGACGATGAACTTCATCTAGTGATTCAGCAGATGTGAACCTTGCCGGGGGCCCTGATTTTGAATCAACATTACCGTTGCAATCCAGTGCCGCCTTGAGAAGTACGATGGGTTGTCGGGACTCACACCAATGCATGAATGAGTGCATTTGTTCACGTGCTTCAGCCTCCATCAATCCTTGTGAAACTTGAATCCCAGCCTTTTTCAAGTAATCAATTCCACCGCCTCTAACAGTGGGATTAACATCTTCAGCGGCAATCACAACTCGCTTAATCCCAGCCCATAGTAACGCTTCGGTACAAGGCGGGGTCCGTCCATGATGATTACACGGCTCAAGTGTGACAAACGCTGTAGCTCCTTGGGTTACTACACCTCTAGCCTCTGCATCAGCAATGGCTGCTTGTTCAGCGTGTAAATCTCCTAAATGGTCATGCCAACCTTCTGCGATAATCTTGCCATCCCTAGCCAAAACACACCCGACTAGTGGATTTGGTGACACTTGTCCTTCACCTTGTTTAGCAATTTTGAGAGCCTGCTCCATACAGGTCCGCTCAAAATCACTCCACTGAGTACCACTCATTCGCCCACCCGAGTAGCCCCGCCCATTTGTGGCTTCGCCTAAACTAATTGTAGTGGATTCTTTGAAATGCTGGCGGCCTCATGGCCCCTCATGCCACGAATTGCTTGCATCGTAAATCCAGCCGGCCGCGATGGCCGCGCCCTAAAGCGCTGGAAAGCTGCTGAACCAGTTCTGAAAGAGGCTGGATTTGAGTGTGAAGTCCATTTTACTGAAAGAATCGGTCACGCACCTGAAATTGCATTTTCCTTACGTGACCGTGAAGATCTCGATTTAATCGTCGCATGTGGAGGAGATGGAACAGTCCACGAAGTTGCATCAGGATTGAGAGGCTCATCAATTCCGCTTGGAATTATTCCCGCTGGTACCGGCAACGATGTTGCCCGCGCACATTGCGTTCCACTAAAGAAACCACAACAAATAGTTGACATTCTCATCAATGGAAAAGACCGCCATGTCGGCGCTTTTCGCCTACAAGGAGTAGCCGCACCGGAAGAATCCGGTTATCCTTCCCCAACCAATCACCCAGCATGGGATGGAGAGCCAGATATCCCTGGAAGAGTAGTTAGGTGGGTATTTTTAGAGTCAGATAGTGGGGTTACGTCTGAGACATCACGGGCAAAATTGACTCGTGGAAAGTGGATAAAAGGAGCGATGAAGTATACTTACCTAGGCGCAACTGAGATTCTAAAGCGCAAAAAGAAACAGGCTTGGGTAAAAATTGATGATAATGAAGCCGAAGTCGTTGACTTCTCAATGTTAGCCGTCACAACCAGCGAAATGTTCGGTGGCGGATACAAGGTTTGTCCAGGCGCTTCACCTATTCTTGAACACGGGCATTTATGCCACGCATGGGGTCTTTCAAAACTCCAAATGCTGATGCTAATGGGCCCACTCAAGAAAGGAAAACATGTTGGTAAATGGGGTATTGAGTTCAAACCATGCACCCGTTTAGAAATTCGCTCAGTAGATGAAAACGGTGAGCCAAGTGACGCATCACATTCACCACCACTGATAGTTCAGGCTGATGGAGAACCTTGCCTCCAAACTCCTGCTCTTCTAGAGTATCACACCAAGCAACTTTGGGTTAGAGGTGCTAAGCAAGTCCCTTGGGACAACTAATTGTGACTAGGCCACAACTACCTAACCTAACAATTCAAAGCGTTTCAGAGCTGCTCGGTATTCCTTCACAACACAGTTTGCAGAAATAGTCATCCCTGTATCCAAGTCATCAAGGTTTGAGTGCTTTAGTGAAGATGCAATAATTGAGACATCAATATCAGTTCCCTCAATAACTCCCTCTAGGGTTTTACCATTCTTGTATTCATCTTCAAGTCCAATACCCATTGTCCTACTTACTCGATTAATGACCATTGAAACAGGCCATTCACCATTCATTTCTTCAGATACAATTTTTCTTCGTTGGGTTGAGGTGAGTGCATCCCTAACTTGCTGTGCTAAGTGAATAAATTCGCTTCCACGCCCATCACTAATTGCATCGATCACAGGTTCAGGAGTTTCCTCAGTAGGTGACTCTTCAACAGGTTCTGATACTTCTTCAACAATATCTTCAGTTGTTCCCTTTTCTTCAATATCGTCATCAAAATCTGGTTCACCGATATCCATTCCTTCAACGAGGTCTCGCACTTGCTCTTGAATTTCATCCAGATTTACTTCGCCATCTTCCATGATGACTTCAGCTCTTTGTGATACACCAGCAACTGCAGCCAAACCAGCCGCATTTCCAACCATTTCTGCTGCTCCCCCAACTTCTGCAGCAACCTTAGCAACATCGGGAATTTTACTTCGTGCTTTCTCTTCTACAGAATTCATTTTGGCTGTAAACCAAGCGCGAATTTTATTTTGTATAGGTGCTGGTAAATTTTTAATTTGCACTTCCATTTCATTTTCGGCTAACATTCTAAGATTAGAAATATCACCATTGAAATCAGGATTCGTTGACAAATCCTCTACTGCTTCAGCAAGGGCTACAATTTCATCTTCCATTGGACACATTTTCATAGCCTCCCATGATTATCCTTCGGGGTTATAGGTTGTATGTTTTTCCTTATCCGTTTCACAATGAAAATCTCGCTAAAAAGTATTTATTGGTTAGAATTAAAAAATCTCAAAGTGCAAAGTCTGAGAAGTCTTCCTCATCAGCAATATCTGGTCCACTATTAGTGGGTGTTACAGGTTTTGGTTCTGGTTCAGGCTCTTTCTTGACAGCCTTTGTCTTGCGAACCTTACGAGTCTCAGTCTTTGCTTGTGGAGCATTTGACCGACTCATCGACATTCCAGAATCAGGTTTGTCAGGCAATCCCTCAGGGATTTCCATTTTTCCTCCAAGCCTTGCCTTTTGACGTTCTTTGATAGTGTCTTGTAATTCACGGAGAGAGTCAGCCTCATCCATTTTTTCCTGCATGTCAACCGATTCTTCAGTCTCAATAACTCCTGCACTACTAGATGAGCGAACTGAATGTGCACTTGGCCTATTTCCTTCTCTCATAACACTGTCAATATCAAAGTCATCGAGTTCAATACTCGGTTTTTCGCTCAATTTTTCAGCCTTGATAACCTGTGCTTTGGTGGCCTTGATTTTCACTTTTTCTCCGGATTCTGATTTGGCTCTGCGCACATCATGCTTGACTTCCCTCTTGACTCCCTTGGCAGCTAGCATTTGCGCCTCAGTCATTAATTCACGAGCGCTCAATTTAGCGCCTCTTCGAATCAAACCACTGGTTAAGAAAAAGAGTAATGCAGCACCTGCAATTGAACCAAGAAGAAAAATAGTGTATAGCCAACTACCTATAATTGGAACAGAGTATGCACTGTATGAATGCTCTTCATCAATCAAACCATGCTCACCAAGCGTCATAGATGTGACAACCATTGCACCTGCAAAACCATCAATATTTGCTCCAGCATAAATACGGCATTGACCATCATCAGAGACATGTACTTCACTAGAACCAAAAGTGGGTTCATCAGTTAACCATCCTTCAAGCAATATTTTTTGGTGCCAATCTAATCCCGCAAAACCTTCTAGAATATTCTCATTAGCAGGAACTAAGCCCACAATTGCCCAGCCATCATGTGGGAATTTGGTAGACGATGTAAAACCCGGTGGGAGGGCTTTAACTCCTTCAAATGGATTAATCCATTTAACACCCTCAACTTTTCCTTGGGATGGACGAGTTATCTTGTCATATTCTCCTAATTGAATAATTACTGCAGATGTACTTAGCATCTCACCTTTAGATGTAGATTGAGCCCCTTCTGGGAAATGCTTGGATAGATGTAACCAGCCTTCAATTCTAATTGGTTTGTCCGTTGACGCCGCAGCCGCAGAAAAGTTTCCATCACTATCGCATCCAAGCAGATTAGCGCTATCATCTTGGATATCATAATCTCCAGTGTGGGTAGACATTGTGGCAGTACCTGCAGATTCGTTGACAGTGACTTCAATGCCATCTGGACCCCACTCTTGCATCTCTGGAGAGATACATCCAGCAAGCACCATACTTGCCATTAGAAGAATTGCAAGACTAGCCTGCCGCCCTCTTGCCATGAGTTGGCGAGGAGTGGCGGAGTTGATGACGGTTGCGAGACTAAAAGCAGCAGTATTAGCGTAATAATGAGTTAGACATCAAGTCTAAATGAGGGCTCGAATGTCCTCAAGGAAATCATCAACATGCCAATCAGAACCAACCCAAGCGACTCGTTTTTGTCCACTTCTGTCAACGATGTAAGTTACAGTGCTATGTCCTACATCATACACTTCCTCGGCATCTTCAGTATTTTCATCACTCCCATGGTCATCATGAGTTCCTTGTCCTTCTCCAGAAATACAGGTTAGGTGGTCATCATCATCCCATTGGTAGCCGTCATCACACATGCAATGAGCACCTCCTCCTTCACCCATTACCCATCCATGGCCACCACATATTTCAGATGTTGGAGTTGGTAAATTCGAAATGTTTGCATTACTTGCAACCCAAGCAATATGTGGTTGGTGGTGAGAAATATCTACTCCGTCAATACCTACTTGGCTTTCTTCCCACGTTGAGTTTGTTTCATTCCATAGGTAGAGACTCCAATACCAAGAATAGTCTGAAGGTGCTTGATTACCAGAAATATTTTCCATATAATGACCATTTTGAGAATCGGGTGCTGTGAAATTAATATTATTCATGTTGAAAGCCATTGTAGTCAAATTGTGACCCGTTGCATTTTCTGGCAGATGTGTGCTGTTGACTTGATGTTCAGAGGTGCTATTGTCAGGCATCATTGTGATGACTGAATGCATCATTGATTCGCCATCCACGTCCATCTCTCCATTGATATGCATATCAATCATTGAAGAGTTGACTGCAACTCCCCAACTACTCCACATTCCCTTGAGCAGTTCAAAATCTGTAGAGGTAAGGTGGGGCCAGTTGTAGCCGTTATCTGCTACATACTGGGCTAGAACTTCTGGTGTATCTCGTAGTGGGTCAATAGTGATGGAGAGATAAACAACATCTTCTCCGTAGGAATCTCCTAATTCTCCTGCCATGTAATTCATATTTGCTTCAATAATTGGGCATACATCAGTGCAAGATGTGTATGTGAAAGCTACAATGACAACTTTCCCATCAAAATCAGAGAGTGAAACATCGTTTCCATCCTGATCAGTTAATGTGAAATCAGGGGCGTCAACAGGGGGATTATATTGATGACCATTGAAAGAAATAGCCTCCTCATTACCGCCGAGGCATCCAGCAAGTAACATTGCCCCCGCCATCAGCACAACCACAACTCTACGCATGGTTTGGCGCATGTTTTTTTTGATATTAATTTTACTCAGTCAAGTATTACACCTTATTTCTAAATCATTTTAAAATCATTCATGCTTACTGCCCTTCGGGTTCAAGAATGAGAAGCGGGTCGGCGGCTTTGCTGCGGACGTCGCATAGCCTGGTATCGCGCCGGATTTGAAATCCGGTGACCTTGTGTCGCGGGAGTTCAAATCTCTCCGTCCGCGCCTTCGTCTAAACGTAGTGCTGAGGGCTATACCCCGTCTAAGTAAAAGGGGGCGCTAATTGAGTAAAAAACACACTCAGGTTAACGCACCTCTGAGTTATTTCACCCTGCGAAAAAGCATTAGGTTAGCGCCCTAAGGCAGGATTGGCGCACAGGGTTTAGGTCAGTTCTCTCTGTGTTGCCACTCACACTATTCTTTGTGTGTGTTACTTACTCTAGAATCTACACCATGCTGGTAATGAATCTGGTGAAGCAGGACTAGTCAAAGCAATCACAGCTATCATAATGCCAATGAAAAAGACAGGGAAAAGCGCAGTCATAGTCAAAATGTTACTGTCCTCTTCCATTCTAAGGTGCATGAAAATGAAAGCGATGCCAAGAAATTTGACAACTCCAATAGACACGAGCACAAGAATAATCATTTCAGATGTAATCATTTCTTGTACAGATGCAGCAACCGCGCCAACTTCAATCACAGTTAGGATCATCAGCATGGCGAAATTCATATTGTAAGCGTCTTTTCCAAATATTGTATGACTCATTTCATTTCCTCCTTAATACAGATAAAACGCTGGGAAAACCAACACCCAAACCAAATCCACAAAGTGCCAATACAGACCGAAGTACTC
>DUDF01000123.1:1422-2253 GCA_012959435.1 Candidatus Poseidoniales archaeon | reverse complement strand
TGTTTGGATTTTCAGCAACAACAGTCCATCCATTCGGAGCTGATGCACTGAGAACAACTTGCATATCCGTATTCCCTTCATTCTTAAGGGTCATTTCGTAGGTATCACTCATTCCTGGGAGCCACGCTTGATTTGTTGTGTTCTGAGTAATTTTCAATGCTGGGTCTCCATCACCCACTTCAATACTAATCGGTAAATCGAAGAATCGCTGTGTATCATTATTCTCCGTAACTTCCTCAATTCGTACATAAATCGTGTGGTTCGCTGCCAATACTTGGTTAGTTAGGTGAATCTCAAGATTAAACTCAACAGTGTCTCCAACAGTCATTTGCATAACTGGCATTGGATCATTGTCTATATTGGTGATGAAGTAATCCCACAAAGTGTATTTTCCGTGTTCACCATCTTCGTTCCTCTCGTAGGTGGCGGGATTGACGACATGCCAATTAACAACTTGGTTATCATCTCCAGAAGTTTGAGTAGCTTCTATTCTCATTCTGACGTCAATGTATTCATCACTGTCATCATTGAGACAGTTCTGATATTCAACATGGCCCAAACCATTACTTTCCCCATCGCAATCAAAGACTACTGATGCTTGTAGGCCATTTGTACGGTGAGGGGTGAAACTCACAACTGCGGAAAGAGATGAATTGCCAGCACTAGACAATTCAATTTGCATTAAACCATAATCAGGGTCATCCTGCTCCGATGAGGGATTTACAAATAGAGCGATGGTGTAATTTGTGTGTCTTGGCATTGCTGGACTGTGCCACAAGCCATCATTTGGGTCTTGAGTAATCATCTGTCCGGTCTGATTGTCAACGAAGT
>DUDF01000123.1:359-1361 GCA_012959435.1 Candidatus Poseidoniales archaeon | reverse complement strand
ACCAGTATTGAATATTTCAATGTAGAAAGGTGTAGGGGGGCCAAGGTCATCAACAAATTGAGGTACTGTGGCATCAAACTCTAATGGTCTAGTTGAGTTGTATATCTGATTTTCATGCTCACTATCCCAAAGTGCGACCATTGGTGGTGCAAAGACGTCCAATTTCTCCAAAATGATTTGCATCATTGTGTAGTAGACCTCTGACCCATTTGTGCTGTAAGCACGTACTGAAATATCAAGCCGCGGTGGGGCATTTCCTAATTCTGTAGGCGCCGCTAATATTAGTTGTGCAGTCACTTCATTTCCACCATCACTGATGGTGTATCCTTCGGGCCTGTCAAATAGGGCAGACCAACTTGAATCTAGAGAAGTTTCCACAGCCAATTGAATATCAAGCGAGGAACCCGAAGAGCCAGTATGACGCAAAATAAAATGTATTGGAGTAGTCTGACCTGGAGCAATATATTCTGCACTTCGGTCAGCAGCATTCCTGACAGAAACGCCATGTTGGTGAACCACTACATCATCGTGTTCAAACACAAATGGAATCGAACCTTGAATATCACTAACAGAGAGAGTCAATGCGTAAACACCTGCTTGAATCCCTGCCGGATAAGTCCAGACATAAGTACCACTCAAGACACCTGCAGACTCAGTCAACTCAGCATTGGTGAAAGTGTGGTCAACAGGATAACTTCCATCTGGAGCACGCAATTGGACTGAGACTGCAGTGACATCTTCCCTGCCTAGGGCATTGACGACACTGACTTTGAATGCCATAGAACGCTCTTCGGGTAATTCGTTGGGGTACCAATCCAAGGTTTCAGGGTCAGTCCAAAGGGCTCCTTCAGAAAAGATTCTCACCTCACTTCCTGAGGCAGCATTAGACCAGAACTCCATGGTTGAGTAATCATCAGATGAATCTGGGTCGCCCCACATTACTTCAGCATCGCATGAGGGGCCAAATGGCCCTCCCCCCTGTCCTTCACAAGTAGATTCAGC
>DUDF01000123.1:0-280 GCA_012959435.1 Candidatus Poseidoniales archaeon | reverse complement strand
AAATAAATCATCACAAGCACTCTGTTCTTTTTGCGCTGTTGATATCGTTTCTGAACTTCCACTAGCATCTTCAATCCGTAGTGTGAAGGTGTAAGTTGCTGTCTGCTGTTGTGAACCTGCAGTTGCTTTAAGGAAAATATTGAGGGGTATCTCCCAACCACTTCCGCCTCCTGATGCCGACCTACCACCTACCGGCATGTCACTTAGCACATTTCTGGTCCTAAATTCAAGTGAACCTGAAAGAGCTGATTCATTACTCTGGCCATTATTTGGCGTCTTT
>DUDF01000122.1:1965-2263 GCA_012959435.1 Candidatus Poseidoniales archaeon | reverse complement strand
GACGATGATTTCCTTGAAATTTCACCGGCTTGTAATAATCTTCTTGATGATTCATGTGGAGGAATTGTCACCACTAATGAAACTGGCTTGCCTTGGGTGATGGTAACATTTGCTTTCCAATTTTCGTGGGACTGGCCTGATGCTGATTTGTCAGATGTCGCATTAGAATTTTCCCAACTTGGAAGCACTGAACCTCGGCAAATCATTTTCACTGAGCATACTTTCAGAATAGAAAACGACTTGGTTCTAGATGCTGAATCCTACATGGTAGAGGATGTGCAGGAACCACGAATCGGCC
>DUDF01000122.1:833-1788 GCA_012959435.1 Candidatus Poseidoniales archaeon | reverse complement strand
GGTGCCGCTTCAACATTAGCTTCTAGCGAGACTAGAACCTTCCTCGCAGGGGTAAGAAATATTCCTGGTAGAGGTGAGGACATGACCCGTGATACTGTTTCAACAACCCTCCAAGTTGAGGTTGACCACGCACCACCTAGAGTACTAGGAAGATTGGCGCCAATTGATGTAATTGATATTGCCAACAGTTCTACACTTACTGAAGTGCCTGTCGAGTTCATTGGCTGGGAAGATGCTGACCTATCTGGAAGCCCACAATGGGTCCATTGGTTAATGCGTGATGAGAACCAGCGCCAGATTTCTTCAGGCTCCTCCCTGCTAGGTATGCTTCAGGAAGGGCAAGCAATTACTTGGACTGGTACCGTTGACTTGATTGGCGACGGAATGAATCCTCCACTTCAGGATTATGAAGTTGGATTCTGGATTGAAGGTTGGGACTCAGCCGGTAATCCACTAGCAACCGAAGGAAACTCAAAGAGCGACCCAGTTAGAGAACCAGTTGACCTAAATGGTGACCATGAACTTCAATGGATTCGATTCGGTGCTCTCGGTGCACAATTGACAGTAGAACGGATTTCTGCAGATCGTGAGATTGTCGCCAATGGTGACAAAATTGAAGTTACAGCATGGATTGGAAATCTCGGCGGCACAACTAATTCTGGATTTGTTGTTGGTTTCTACTCTGGCAATTCAGATACCCCATTTGCGACCCAAAAACTGAATGGAATCGCTGATGAATCAATCCCTATTACTGCAACTTGGGTCGCTGAGAAAGGCGTTGACAGAGTTATTGTAATTGTTGATATTGAAAACGAAATTACAGAAGTTGACGAATCAGACAACAGCGCTAGCGTAGGAGTTTCTGTGGATTATGCATTCGGATTAGGTTGGGTTGAAGGCGCTCGCCAAAATCTACTCGCTGTAATTGGAATCATTATTGCCATGATTGTACTGC
>DUDF01000122.1:0-771 GCA_012959435.1 Candidatus Poseidoniales archaeon | reverse complement strand
ACATGTTTGATGATGATGACGATTATGATGACGAAGATTATGATGACGAAGATGACGACTACTGACAGCCGGCGCCCTTTTCACACTCAGGCTTGCCCCGTCTCGTGAGAGGGGGGAGTTGATTGGGGTCAGATTTCAGTGGACTAGCCAATCCACTCCTTGAACTCACAGAGCAAAGAGGCTGGTCTCCAACCCCAATACAATCCGCTTCCCAGAAGCAGATTCTTGAGGGCTCTGATCTGTTACTCATTGCCCCAACGGGAAGCGGCAAAACCGAAGCAGTAGTTATGCCACTACTGTCTAGAGCTATCAAAGAAGAATGGCAACCAATGTGCATATTGTACATCACCCCGTTACGTGCCCTAAACAGAGATATTGATAGGAGAATTGAGTCACTATCTCAGGCCTGTGGTCTGCGCTCTGATGTGCGACACGGCGATACGACCCAATCACAACGAACAAAACAATCTCGTAACCCACCCCACCTTCTTGTGACTACACCTGAAACCTGCCAATTACTCCTATTTGGAAGTCGGCTGCGTGAAGGGATGAGAAATCTACGAGCGGTTGTGATTGACGAGGTACACGATTTAGCGGCTTCTGAACGAGGAGCGCAGTTGACAATTGCTTTAGAGAGAATTGATGAGTTATGTGGGCGACGAGTTCAACGAATTGGATTGTCGGCAACGGTGGGAAACCCTGACGAAATGGCAGGATGGCTTTCGCCAACCACTACCCCAATCAACGCACCTGCCCCCCGACCGGCTGAAC
>DUDF01000121.1 GCA_012959435.1 Candidatus Poseidoniales archaeon | reverse complement strand
ATCAATTGTCACGTTTTCCCGCAACTCTCCTTGCTCTACCGCAACCCTAGCAACATCCTTCACGTGCACCGGTTGGATAGGATAGTTACCCATGCCAAACACCCCGAACACTGGGAATTTCCTAAGCATCCACGCAATATTGTTGATCAGCACATTCCTCCCCCCACCAAACAATACGGTCGGCCTGAGAATAGCGTACGAGTGACTAGACTCGTGGAGAATTTTTTCCACCGCAACTTTGCCACGAAAGTAAGTCCAATCTGGTGCTTTATCTGGATGGGCTACTGAGAAATGAATGATTCTTTCAACTCCAGCTTCGGCTGCAGCAGCGAATAATTTCCTAGTATTCTCCACCGCAATTCCATGGTCAAAATTTCGGCTATGATGGTTGTACCGAACCCAGTAAGTGTTGTACAGAACTTCTGCTCCTCGGAGTGATTCAACCAATGCCTCGTGGTTTTCAAAATCAATCGGATGAACCTCAACCCTGCCATCAAAAGGGTCGTCCCTGCCTATCGCGTTAGTCAGAGTTCTCACACGCACACCCTTCTCAAGAAGGCGATGAGCAATCCATCGTCCAGAGTAACCAAAAGCGCCGGTCACGACATGAAGTGCCTCAGTCATTGAGGTTGGCTTTACGCCATGAGATAAAGCCGTGATGTTTTAATCAACATCAACTGTTGTCATCAAGCCATTCTTGCCCGTAGTAATTCCATTGTTCCTGAGTCCAGCCTGCAGGCAGACCTTCGGCAGGTACCGCTGGAGGGCCTTGCTGTATTGGCTCTAGCACAGGTGTTGGAGGTGGAGGTGCTTCAAAAGCACCCATTGGCGGTGGCGGTGCTGTCATGAGTTGGCCAAGTGCTTGTAATTCATCATCTGGCTTTCTGCGCATAATCATGAGTGTAGTCACACCGAGTAAACCTGCAATCAAAACAGAAATGAGGATAATCATTGGCAGTTTGCTCTTGATATGCCGCTCGGCGTCTTTTGGATAGTAGTCAGCCACGTCAGACCAACCATCACCATCACTGTCAACACACCCCAGTCTATCCTTTGTTGAAGTACCCGCTACCTCAGGGCAATCATCTGAGAGATTAGTACCCGTTTGGTCAGAGTAATTATCTCCATCAACATCTGTCCACAGTAATTTGTGGTTTGGATAAGCATCACCATCGTCTGACCAACCATCTCCATCACTATCCACGCAACCTAAACGGTCTAGAGTTGAGTTACCCCAAATATTCACACAATCGTCTGGTGTAATTGCTGGTGCGAGATTATCACCATAGCCATCATCGTCTGAATCCAACCATTGGGTTGGGTCATACTCGAAGTCATCTCCTTCATCGGACCAACCATCATCATCTGTGTCAAGGCATCCGAGTCTATCCTCTGTACTAGTGCCATAATCTGTTGGACAAATGTCAGCCATATTCGCTGGTGCAGGGTTATCACCATAACCATCTAAGTCAGAGTCATTCCACTGTGAATCATCACCAGGGAATGCATCAGCGCCGTCATCTGTTGTCCATACTGCAGATGGATTGGAGTATCCATCCTCGTCAAAATCAAGGCATCCAAGCCGGTCAATGGTTGAGGTTCCCTCCTGCAAAGGACACCAATCTCCATCTGTGCCGTCAATATTGTCGCCATAACCATCCTCGTCACTATCACGCCATTGTGTTACATCAGTAGGGTAGTCGTCTTCTATGTCCGCCCAACTATCACTGTCACCGTCTGGACAACCTTTGTTTTCACCTGAAGTAGCTGTACCAACCACATTAGGGCAACCATCCTCTGAATCGCTGAATCCATCATCGTCATCATCGGTATCTTCACCGTTATCTTCGCAACCATCACGGTCAGCGTCGTTAGTCGGCGATGAAGTAAATGAAAGAGGGCTTGTAGGGCAGCGGTCAAATTGTGGCCATCCTACTAAACAACCTGAAACAGCAGTTGAGCCGTCACAGATGTAATCATCGTCATCATCAAGGTCTTCAGTAGAATCACGGCAACCATCTGAGTCATAGTCAGTTGAGGATGAATCGCTTATCCACCCCAACTCACCCTTGGAACAATCGTCCATGCCATCGCTGACTCCATCGTTGTCGTCATCAAGGTCCTCAGGACGGTCATCCTTGCAACCATCGCCGTCATGGTCCGTTGAAGGACTAGAAGTCCAACCGGTCTCTCCGAATGGACAGGCGTCTGCGTCACTCAGGTCTGAGAGGATCCCATCGTTGTCATCATCTGGGTCACACATGTCACCCATTGAATCTCCGTCATGGTTCTCCTGACCTGCATTTGGAATGTCAGGACAGTTGTCAAGGGTGTCGCGTGTCCCATCAGAATCGGAATCAGGGAATGGGTCTAATCTAACCACTCGATTTAATCCAGCATCAACATACCACAGTTTGTCATTTGGTCCGACTTCAAGACCCATAATTGAGTTCGCATTTGTGTCAACGGTTTGCATGATAGTTGCACTCTTACCATCAGTTGCTAGGTCAAAAGCACTAATTTTACCATTTGCGTTTTGGGAAACAAAGAGTGTATCACCATGAAGTGCTATTCCAGATGGAGATGAAAGGCTAGTTGCAAGAACACCCCATTCAACACCTCTAATTTCACTATATTCAACCAGTACAGGATCCATCTGTGTACTAGTACCCATGATGTTTGTTGAAGTGGTCGTTGTGTCATCTGTGTTGACCCAGAGAACTCGACCTGCCCCGGTGTCAGAGATGTACAGAATTCCATTGGCCTTGTCTAAAATCATGTGTCCTGGAATGTTGGCATTTCGAGTTGGTGTGATTTCCACATAGCGGCGTACAAGTCCATCATCATGGTCCTCCCCACCAGTATCATGGTCGTTATTGAAGTTGTAATACACTAACTCTTCGTAATATCCATCATTGTACCAGTAAGCGTTGCCAGAATCATGGGCGATGCCCATGCCGTTCGGACTCTCGTGCAACATGTCGAGGTGACTTCCTAAGGCCCCTCCCTGTTGCTGGTTAACCATAGCGAAGTGAGAAAGTGATGAAGGCCACAATGCGGGTCCCATGAAATTGTTTGGTTGTGCCTGTCCGTCGTATGTATTGCGTGTCTCTTGAGAAGTTGCAAATATGTAATCAAATTCAGAATGAGATTGACCAAAGGCAATGGCTGATACCTCTTCCATAAAGTGGTACCCATATGCGTCCTTCCTGTTTTGGCTTGACTGACTTGTTTGTCCTGCGTCTGTAATGATAGTAATGCTATCTGTAGCACGATTTACAACCCATAATTCATCCTGTCGTGACGGATTGGGGTGAAACTCAAGGTCACGTGGGACATCTAATTGGCTACTTGCAGTAGCAATGATTGTCTCATCAAAACCTGCTCCGAACTGCTCTACATGTGTGTGTGAGGTGCGGGTATCACTTACTGCAAATGTAGTTGGAACCAACAACACCAATATACTTGAAAACAACATCAAGAAAGTGAAGCCTGTTGCACATGTTCGGCCCCCAATATTCGAATGCATACATAACCGCACCACCTTCTCCTTATTGTGACTACGCACATTAGAATCAGTACTACATTTTAGTATAAATTTGTGATGGATTTGGGAATGAAGCGATATGTGAGAACCTTCTCTCAGCAATAGACGAAAAACCGAGGTTGGTGAAATGGGACGAATTGGGAGAGGGATTGACGCCACCGCGAGGTGGCTACTAAAATGGCGAATAATCCGCGCACCAGCTCGCTTCATTGCTAACTCAAGATATGCTTACAGTTTCATCACACGCACAGATAGAGTCAGAACAAATCGGTTACGCGACCGAATCAGGAGGGGCACTGTCCCCCAACACGTCTCAATCATAATGGACGGAAATCGACGCTTCGCTTGGTCCCAAGATATGGAAAAAGAAATAGGGCACCAACATGGTAAAGAGAAACTCAAGGAAGTGATGGACTGGGTACTCGAATTAGGCATCCCTTACCTCACAGTTTATGCACTTTCAACAGAAAATGTCACTGATCGTGCTAGCGAAGAACTCAACTCACTCTATGCACTATATATTGCTGGGTTTGATGAGATTAGGGCTGACCCAAAAATCCATGCAAGACAAGTGAAAGTTCAGGCTGTTGGCCGCATTGAATTATTGCCTGACGAAGTACAAGCGGCGATTAAAAGGGCTGAAACTGATACCGCTGATTATGACAAATTCCTCTTCACTGTATGTCTTGCTTATGGTGGGCGTGAAGAGATTGTGGATGCTGTACGTGAGGTTGCTAAAGAGCATGCTAAAGGTGAAATCTCTCTTGAAGATATCAATACTGAAGCAATTTCAAGCCGCCTTTACACTGCAGACCTTCCCGACCCCGATTTAGTAATAAGAACCAGTGGGGAAGAGCGGATTTCCAACTTTTTGTTGTGGCAAATCGCCTACTCAGAACTGCATTTCACCGATGTCCACTGGCCTTCTTTCAGTCGTCAAGATTTGTATGAGGCAATTGATTCCTATCAGAAGCGTAAGCGCAGATTTGGAGGCTGACCAATGAGTAAAGGCCCATGTCCAACTTGTGGGACCTACCACAACCCAGCATTGACCGTTGATGCGGTAGCAGTACGAGGTTCGGGCGAAGAGAGAGAGGTTCTCCTAATTCGTAGAGGATACGAACCGTGGAAAGGCTGCTGGGCTTTCCCTGGTGGGTTCGTTGATGTTGGCGAGAGCCCTGAAGATGCAGTAGCGCGTGAACTGTTGGAAGAGTGCCACATTGTTGGCAAAGCAAATGGAATAATTGCTGTGCGAGGAAACCCTGAACGTGACCCGCGTGGTCATGTTGTCACCATCTTCTATCGTGTTGATGTTGATGCAACCTCTGATGCACCGATTGCTGGTGATGATGCCGCTCACGCAGAATGGGTCAAACTTTCACAAGTTGACCTTGAAAATATGGGGGCCGACCATGCTGAAATAATTCAGTTACTCTAACTGATGAACAATGCAGGGAAAAATCCTATATTTAAGAGTGATACCGCATTGGTTATGAGCGAACTTTTTACAATGGATAGGTACTACATTCAAACAAAATTTCTGAAAATTTTTGGTGGTACATTTTGGTTCAAAAATTCCAATGACCAAGTTATTGCATACTCAAAACAAAAGCGATTTAAATTGAAAGAAGATATTGTACTTTATGCTGATGAAACATGTACTCAACCATTGCTTTCGATTAAGGCTAGAAGTATCATTGATTTTGGAGCAACATACGACATTGTAGATATGACTACAGGTGAAAATCTTGGAGCTGCTCGCCGAAAAGGACTCAAGTCGATTTTCAAAGATACTTGGAAAATTCTTGACGCAAATGGAAACGAATATGCTGAACTCGTCGAAGATAGCGTTGCAATCCTAAGGCGATTCGTTCCATTTATTCCTGCAAAATATCACTTCAGCATCCAAGGTCAGCATGACATTATGATGCATCAAAGATTCAATCCCATCATAAAAAAGACTGACATATTGATTCCAGAAGGGCATCCACTGGATCGCAGGGTAATTGCAGCAATCGCTCTACTAAATTCAGTGATAGAAGGCCGACAAGGTTGATTTGAGTCCCTAGACTAACCGAAAGTTACTGAGAAATCACTATAATTGCTTTAGTGGGTAATGGCCAAAACTTTCCCTTTTTAGAGGGGTATAATTGAAAAGAGAGACCCATTATTGGGACTATGGCTGACCCCACCTACAGCCCTGACGGAAAGTTCATGTGGACTGGAAGTGAGTGGATTCCAGCGCCTCCAAAATCAGAACCTGAACCTCCATCACCTAGTGAACAGGCACTGAATATGCAAGATTCCGTCATAGGCGGTGATGTTGTTCACAGCACAGTCATCAATAATGATGCTACTGCTGTGACTAGTGCTGTTATTACCGCTCTTCAGCAACTAGGTATGATCAATCAAGAACCCGTTGCTTCCCCAGCACCACCAACACCAGAGGTTGAGTTGCCACCATCCTTCAAAGTCGGTGATCATGTTGAATACCACAGCCCAACAAATGCTCGTTGGTTGAACCGATGCACAGTGGTTGGCATTAATGATGACCGCACTTATCGAATAGAGGTGCCAAAATCATCTAAAGTCGAAACAAAACATGCGGTTGTCATTGGTTCTGCTCCCGGCACCATCCGACCCGCAGCACCGCCATACAAAGTTGGAGACCGAGTATTGGCCAATTGGAAAAATTACGGAACTTACTATCCTGGGAAAATTGCCACTAAGCATGATAATTACACATTCCTAATTCATTTTGATGACGGGGATGTTGAGAACAATGTTGAATGGAGTCGGATTGAACTCATGCAAGAAGATTCGGCTGAAGTTCAAGACTACCTCAATAATATGGGAGATAATGAAAGAGAATTGGTCGAAGCATTCCAGGTTTTTGATGAAAATAATAGTGGAACCATTCCAGCAACGAAGTTTTTCGAAATCCTCACTGAAATTGGTGACGAACCACTTAAAATTCAAGAAACTATGGCGGAATTTGCAGAACTGGGGATAGATATGGATAGCGAATTGGATTACCGCGAATTGGCCAAATACCTGGCCACCACCAATGGTGATGATATTGAAAGTATGCAATACAAGCTTGAGGTCGTCATTCGCGATGCAAAAATCGTAGATGGGTGCCTGAAAGGCTATGCTTATGCACATCCAAAACTTGGGGAAGGGCCCGTTAGGACATCTACGATTCTCGGAATCGAATATGATGAGAGGGCAACCGCCAGAGTAGAAACGAGGAATACAATGTATGTAGTTGGACCTACTGGATGGGATGTGCTACCTGCAGACCATCCATTCAACGCCGTCTATTCGGTTGGTGAGCAAATCAAAGTAGAATGGAAGGAGAGTTGGTGGGATGCCAGTATTATCAATATCACAGATGGTAAATACCAGATTCACTATTCTGGATTTGATTCAAGTTGGGATGAATTTGTTACTACAGAACGAATGCAGAAACTTGGTTGAATAGTCAAATCAGCATGACTACTGGACTGTCTGTGCTAGAATTCAGCCCCACAAATTACTGAATAATTTGTTTCAACTCATTGTAGCAATCGCTCCAACCAACTGCCAAACCATCTCCACGCCGCCGCATCTGTACTGCTTCACGCCAAGCGGCGACCTCATTATTGAGTATAGGACCCTTCACTGTGGAATCTATTCTAAACAACAAACCCCCACCTAAATGTTGATCCAAAAACCCTCTTTGAGCCTTGGAAACTAAAAGTGTAGGAACTCCTAAAATGACTGCTTCATGAGCCAAAGTTACCGATTCAGATAATACCCCGTGATACTCACTAATCGCTTGAGGAAGCCCCCATGGGTCATTGATTGGTTGGTTTTCAGCAACCGTTGTAACTTCCATACCTAGGTCGGAAATCAATGGTTTAGCACTTACCAACTCGCCCTTGTCGTGTATCCCCCCGCCCTTCAAAGAACGGTGTAAAATACGCGGTACCACACCTTCTTTCAAATCTCTAATCGTGCTTGGTTGGGAGAGATAAACATGAGGGAGTTCTCCAGTCAATTTGTGAATCCTAATGCCGTTGCTATTACAATCATCAATAAATCCCCCATCGAGATCTTGACGCCAATTTGGTGTGATAATAATGTCGGTTGCTGAAGATAAGGCGATACTGTGAGCCAAATGATTTACCTCGGTATCTGTGATGTAAATTCGTTGAGGTATTTTGGCTTTTTTTGCCGCACTGAGTTCTAACGCCGCTCCCTTTACAACGACTTTTTCTATCGGTTTCCCGGTAATATTTCTACGCTTTAGAATTGATGTGACTGCGCTAATTCGTCTCAAAGCCCGTATTTCTCGCTGTATTGGTAATACTAGCCTACCAACTGGACGCTTGACTCTGAGGAGATGACGCTTGGGTAGAGGCGATGAATTACTCTCTATCATCGTATCAATTTCAGCCCGCTTAGTTGCTACAATAATGTCCACTGGACTGCCACTTTGAATGAACTTGTGAAACAGTTGCATGTGGGCAGGATGGTCAAGCACCCAACAGGTCGGACTCTCTGCCATGATTCTCGCTTAGGCTCAAGGACCATCAATGGAACGGTTAATTCCTCACTCGCTCTCGCAGGCCACATGGGCAAGGAGCGCATTGAAGTAGAAGGCGGTAAAACATACGGACCATACTCACCAGGAGTAAAAGCGAATGGAATCATTTGGTTAGCAGGTCAAATCGCACCAGAAGCTGGAGAAGATATTGCTTCTCAAACTACAGCGAGCCTTGAGAAAATTGATGCACTGCTCGCTGCTGCTGGTGTTAGTAAAAATGAAGCCTGTTTTGCTCAAGTTTTGCTTGATGATATTAATGACTTCGCGGCAATGAACGAAGTCTATTCAACTTGGCTTGAAGGTGTTGAAATCCCACCTGCTCGGGCCGCATTTGAAGCAGGTGCACTGCCACGCGGTGCAAAAGTGGAAATCGTCATCCAAGCAATAGACAAAAACTGCTGTTGACATTTGGTAGTGGCGCTTTTAGAGAAGTGACCGGTCGGCTAAACCAATGGAGAACGTTGAATGGCCAACTGGTCTTGATGTGGAGAAGGCTTCAGCCGCCTTCAAAGCCTACGATATTCGCGGCATTGCTGGAAATCCTCTTACTCCAGATTTCGCTTATCGTCTTGGCCGTACTCTAGCCACATTCCTAGATTGTAACTCGATTGCAGTAGCCCGTGATATCCGTGAATCAGGTCCTGAACTTCACGCCTCATTTGTCAGCGGCCTCAATGATTCAGGAGTCACCGTACACGACCTTGGCATCATGCCAACCGGTGCACTTTACCACTCCACAGTCACTCTTCCAGTTGATGGTGGAGTTGTCATCACGGCCAGTCACAATCCACCTGAATATAATGGCTTCAAGATGTGTCGGGGTTCAGCCGCAATGGCTGGGGATGAGTTACAAGATTTATTGCAAGTTTTCCTTGCTGGTAACTTCAAAACTGGTGAAGGAAAACATCTCATCATTGATGATTTCAAACACCAATATTACGATGATATCATCGCTTCTACTGGTCTACCTGCCCGCACTGTAAAAGTCGTGGTAGATTCGGGGAACGCAGTACCCGGGCCCTTCATGCAAGACATCCTCAAGATTCTTGGCGCAGATGACACCTGCATTTTATGTGAATGGGATAACTCATTCCCCATCCATCCTCCTGACCCAACTCGCCCTTCAAACATGGAGTTACTCGGTCAGACCGTGAGAGATGTTGGTGCTGAGTTTGGCATCGGCGTTGATGGTGATGGAGATAGAATGGGAATGGTGGATGAAAATGGTAATTTCATCCATCCTGACAGGTTACTTGCTCTGTTCGCTGCTGACATCCTCTCAAGAGTTTCTGACTCTGCATCTGAGGCGGCTCGCACAATTTTTTATGATGTGAAATGCTCAATTGCCTTAGAAGAAACCATCGCTGACAATGGCGGAATCCCACACATGATGAGAACCGGACATTCATTCCAAAAACTAGCTTTGAAAAATTCTCCAGAGACTCCACTTGCTGGGGAAATGAGTGGTCATTTCTTCTTCAATGACAAGTGGCCAGGGTTTGATGATACGCTGTACTGCACTGCAAGAATGCTCGAATTAGTAGGCCGTGACCCATCGCCGGAAAACGGTGGTATAACCTTCTCAGAAAGACTCTCAACTATCCCAACTTATCCTAGTACAGGGGAAGCAAAAGTACCCTTAACCGGTGCCCGAGAAGAAACCATGGAACTCGTAGAAAATGCCTTTTCAGAATACGAAATGGTGACTGTTGATGGAGTCAGAATCCGGCTTACTGGAGATGATTGGAAAGGTTGGTTCCTTTGCCGACCATCTAACACAGAACCAATTTTGGTGATGCGGGCTGAGGCAACTACCGAGGCTGGATTGACTGAAATTCGTGCCCTCGCACATAAGAAAATTGGTAAATTTATTGACCTGAAAAAATTTGATGAATCCTAAGCCCAAGGGTCATCATCGTCAACTGGTTTTTCATCCGTTTCATCGCCTGATGATTCATTCATAGAGTCGCCTTCTTGTTCGGTTTCGTCACCACTATCAAGAAGTGACATCGCTAAGTTTGTATCCATTGAATCCATTACTGCTTCATCACCTGACTGCAATGGCTCGCTTGGTGGTTCAGGAGCCGCGGGAATCTGAACTGAGGTGCTTTCTGTTGATGACAAAGTATTGGCCACTGTTGGCGATGGTGGAGATATGTAACTGGTTTCTGCTGCGACTTGTGGTGCGTCACTAGCAGCAGTAATCATTTCAGCGCCATCAGGAGGTGGCGGTGGAGCCGTGCCATGCTCTTGCCACGAGCGCGATATTTCAGCCGCTCTGCTGGTTCTATTCTCATCATCTTCATCATCTTCATCTTCATACTCATCATATTCATCTTTCTGACGAAACTTGAGAATAACAATTACGAACACCATTACAAACATCATTGCAATTAGGGCGCCTAGACCAATTCCTGCTGCTAAGCCACCATCTGGTGATGCTGAATTAGAGGTATCAATCACATGTGACTGATTCCATCTAGCAGGATCAGCAGGGAAAAGGTCTGCACCTTGTGATGTATTCCACGGATTTGGCGATAGTGTATCCATTGGGTCGGACCAACCGTCGGTATCAGTATCAGGGCAACCCAGTCTATCATGTTCAGAATCACCACGAATAGTAGGGCAAGCATCTCCATTAATTCCACTTGGTTCATCACCAAAACCATCACGATCAGTATCACGCCATTGTGTTGTGTCGTCCTTGAAAATGTCGTTATCGTCTGACCAACCATCTCCGTCACTATCTAGGCAACCAAATCGGTCTTGCCATGAATCTCCAGCCTCTTCTGGACAATCGTCCCATGGTTCTGCACTATTTGTTGCATTCTCATCTTCCCAACCATCAGCATCCCAATCAAGTGGGTGTTTGTCGGAGTTTGTCGCCCCAGGTATGTACTCTCCAGGCCAATGTGGTTTACGGCTTTCATTCCAATGTGGATTGGCCCAATTATCCCCTTGACCATCGCCATCACTGTCTGACCACTGTGACCAATCTGAAGGGAATGTGTCTCCATCATCCGAAGTCCCATCACCATCAACATCTGGACAGCCCAGTCGGTCCCGCCATGAGTCACCCCACACATCAGGGCAAGCATCACCGTTGTTACCACTCAAATTATCGCCATAGCCATCCCCATCAATGTCAGTTTGTTGAGTTTCATCTAGTGGGAATGTGTCTGGGTTGTTGCCCTCTTGATCATCTCCCCAACCATCGCCATCTTGGTCTTGATATTGAGTTTCGTCAAATGGTAAGTAATCGCTTTGAGTTGAGCCTGAAGAGTGGTTATCTCCCCAACCATCACCATCTGTATCAAGATGTTGAGTTGGGTTGTTGATGAAATCATCAGTCACATCTGACCAACCATCACCATCTGTATCTGGGCAACCTGGATTGTCAAATGTATCCACCCCCGGGAGTGTTGGACAATAATCCATATCCACTGCTCCAAACACATATCCTCCAAGCCCAAGACTTTGGTATGTTGGAGTCAAACTTTCATCATCCCAATTATCACCAAATTGGTCACCATCACTATCATTCCATTGAGTTGGTTCAGTGGGAAATGCATCCCTAACATTGGACCAGCCATCACTATCACTATCTTCACAACCGAGTTGGTCAATCGTTGAAGTGCCATGAATTGTTGTGCAATTATCGGCTTCAAATCCATCCGGATTGTCACCATATCCATCACCATCTTGGTCCCGCCATTGAGTTGGCTCGGAAGGATGTGAATCATCCACATCAGCATACCCATCACCATCTGCATCAGGGCAACCGATGTAAGGGGAAACTGTTGCATTACCCCAAACGGTTGGGCAATCATCGTCCTCATTGGCAACTCGGTCATCATCATCATCCTCGATGAGTCCTTTCCAAACAAAGACATCAAAATCTCCGGCACTGACAATATTATCTGAACCAAATTCAGCTAATCCACTACTGGTCCCCTTGAATCTACCAGCGGTGTGTGTGATGTTTTGAGAATCAACATCAATCGCCCATGCTCGGTCGCCACCACTAGGTCCGCCAGCGACAAAAACATCTTCCCATTCACCAGTCGCTGCTGAAGAAACTGCAACAAAGGCATCTGATGCACCACTTGTGTTTGCCATTCTTGTTGTACCAGTATTCTCGAATGTTGTTTGGCCTGCAATATGACCAACAGTATAGACTGCACTTTCATCTGGTGATAAAGCAATTGAAAAACCCATGTCATCACTTGAGCCACCGCCTTTCTTTGCCCAATCCCAATTATTGGATACCGATATTTTTGCGGCCCAAACATCAGAACCACCAGCGTTAGATGTAAGACGATGATTACCAAATGCCGCAAGTGAACCCTCAAAGTCACCAACAGCATATACTGAATCTGAATTATCTACAACCACGTCTCGAATTGTATCAATGCCCGTTCCTCCAGCTGAAACAATCCATTCAATTGAGCCACTATCTGTCACTTGCATCAACCAGATGTCTTGTGAACCGCCACTAGATGTATAAGTTGAGACCCCCATAAAATCAACCGTATTTTGGAATGTACCTGCGATGTACCAATAATTGCCTGATGGACTGAAGGCAATACATGTCGCTGAATCATATTGAGATGGGCCCCCCCAACCATGTTGTGAATCCCATGTCCCATCTAACTCAAGAGAACCAAAATAAGCATCGGAAGTAGATTGATTACTTGCATAATACCAATCACCTCCGGAATTAGTGTAAGCGTGAATATTTCCAGCATAAGAGCCAGTTACTGAAATTGAATTATTGAATACTTTGATGTCCGTAGGCATTACTTGTCCAAACATGTAATTCCCTGTAGGAGTCCCCCATGAATCATACTCTATCTGCTTATCAGATGTTTTAGCCCATTGCCAAGTGCCACTATTGTCTAATTTCCCAATAAACATGTCGTAGGTTGATTGTTCATGAGCATTTAATGAAAAAGATCCTAATTGAACTGAAGGAGATGTTGAATCTTGATTATTCATGTAAGGCCCAATCACATACACGTTGCCATTAGAATCAACATCAATTCCCAGTCCCCAATCTTCGTACATTCCGGCAATTTGAGAAGCCCATACCCAATTTCCTGAGTCATCCATTTTTGCTACAAACCCATCAAGTCCACCTTGTGAATTAAGAGTGGTAGAGCCAAAAGTAGCAGAACCTGTGAAAGAACCTGTGACATAGGAATTACCTTGTGCATCAATAACCATGTCCCACGCCATATCAGCACCAGAACCTCCCCCTGAAGTGGTCCAAGCATCAGCGGGTGATGTTTTATCAGCGAAGTTGAGTTGAAATTGACGACTAGAATCTAACTCCATTTCAACAAAGTCATGGCTAATTCCTATTGTCAATGACAACAAA
>DUDF01000120.1:12195-13587 GCA_012959435.1 Candidatus Poseidoniales archaeon | reverse complement strand
GATTTTCAAGTTGTCGAAAGAGGACACATCAAGTGTTGGTGCGTCGTTAACATTAGCGATGATTACTGTTAGTTCAGTTTCTGCAGATTGGCCATCCGCATCAGAAGCACGGATTGTGACTAATGCTGTACCAAATACATCATCATCAACAGCATCAATATTGAGTGTGTGACCATTCAAATCTGCAGTGATTAGTGAATTATTTGAAATGTATTCTATACTCAAAGCTAATCCCATTGGGCTTGAAGATTGACCAAGATTATCTGTGTCAGACAAGAATGGTGTCAAGATAAGTGAACTACCTGAGCCTTCGTTAAATGACTGGGTTGGAAGCGAGGACCAACGTGGTGCTCCATTCTCAATCACCATAATATTGAGTGTGCCGCTGTTACTGTCCTCTCCGTCATTGATGGTAACCTGCAATGGTTGAGTGACTACCTCTCCTTGTGGGTTCTTGTTGACTGTATCAAATCTGACTTCAATCTCGCCTGTTACTGGATCCCAAAGACGGAATGCAGGGTTGGTGCTAGAAATCACGAGTTGGTCAATAGGTGTCTCAGCGTCGCAAATCAATCCTGCTACATCAATTCGCTCAATTGTTTCAACCTTAACTGTTGGCTGACCGGGATAAGTCGGGCAATTAGATGGCACTTCACCAAGATTATCTGAGGTGACTACCATCGGAAGACCGTTTTTAAGGCTGAAAGCATTGCTAGTGACCGTAGACCACTCACTTTCTTGGCCTCGTGCATCAATGAGCCTAGCGCGTGCATCATAATCACCGCTGCCTGCGGAGTTTGGCGGAGATACTGTGAACACATAACGCGCGTTACCAGTACCTTCGCCCATTAATGAACCGCCACTAACCCAAGCATCAGACCATTGGTTTGCACCTGCTACACTTGTTTCAAATTCGGCGGACATTGTGCCCATATCGTCAACATTATCTCTAGACGAACCCATTATTTCAAAGTCAAGTGTTTCTCCACGTTCCATTGATGTTGAGCCTGCTGCGGTTGGTGGATTGGACGAAGGAGCTAGGTCGTGCGCTGCTGTTGCGTCACGCATGTTGTTTGTGTTCGTACTCTCACCAACTGTTCCTGTAAACTTAGCACGGAACACTGTGTTTGGATCAGATTCGTCCATGAGGATTGTAGATGTGTCAACATTAGTTGAAATTGATTGAGTTGCCCCTACCACTAAATTGTTCAATGTGACTGCTTGACCGATTGGATTTTCACTACCAGTAGAACTACTGATTTGGTAAAATTGTATTTGACCTCCAGCGGAATAATCCTCATTACCTGTATTTCCAACTGTTGCATCCAATTGTAATTGATCACCAGTTTGGAATCCCATGGATGTTGGTGCATCAAGATTAGAAACGGTCAT
>DUDF01000120.1:0-12146 GCA_012959435.1 Candidatus Poseidoniales archaeon | reverse complement strand
CATTAGGTTCATCGAGGAGTCAACTGCATGATATGCGTGAGCAGTTGTACCACCAACAGATACGCTGTTACCAGCCATCAATACACCTATTACGATTGCCTTTGATAATCCACCAGGAACTACTCCTGTAGGAACTGAAGACCATGTGACAGATTGAGATGTTGCTGCTGGTGTTACGCTTGCAAATGATGTGCCAGTGCCACCGGATTTTGACTTGTATGTGTCACCAGATGTTAACCAACCCATCCAGCAATTCCATCCGTGTGGGATACCGCTTGTGTAACTGTATCCAGTACAATCCTTGTCAACAATGGCTGCGTATAGTTTCATGTTGCTAGCAGGACTTCCTGAACCAGAATAACCGTATGAGATATCAATGTCATAAGTTCCGCCGTTTTGACTAATAGTTGCACCCATTTCATAGTCGTTAGTAGTAGAGGCCATTCCTCCACCAGATGAAAATTCATTGTCATATGTATCATAATTTGCTGAAGCACCGCCTTGGTTGTGGTCTGTGCGGTCACCGAAATAAGCATCCGGTGCACCACCTGTTGACCATGCCCAATTGTATGGTGCAACATTTCCTGCACGATTAGTATCTGTATCGCCGTATGAAACGGACATGTAAGTAAGGTAGACATATTCATCAGGGAAATTTGTCTTCAATAAATGGTGAGTTTCTGAACCTCCACCCGTCTTTGAACAGTGTCCACAGTTATCTGATGAAATATATTGCCCAAAGACAACATGTCCGGGACTTGTTGCTGATGAAGCGTATTCAATCACTGGTTCTTCTTCAAGTGATTCAATAGGATCAAAAGTATTCAATTCTTGTCCATTATCCGCGTTTCCATTCATTTCTACTGCGTCAATAAGAGTTCCCCAACTCATCATTAACATCAGTGCTGCTAAAATCATCGGGGTTAAACTACGTTGTCCCATATCTTCGGCTGAAGAATACCCCTATATTAAGCAAAGTGGGGGGGGGTATTGGTAGACTTCAATGTTTTAATAGGGACAAATGTAGAATCCTGCAATAAATTAGAATTATTGTTCTGGAATTATTCGCTCAATGCCAGCAAGGTCTTGCAAACGGTGCCAAAATTCTAATCTATCATCTTCAGCGGCAAAAATAGCATCACTAGGCTCGCCTCCTTTGAACTGTTTACGGAATCGCCCTTCAGTAATTGCGAAATCTCGGAATTTAACTTCAACAAACTCGCCATCATCATTCTTCTTGCGGTGCCAATCTTTGTTTGGACTTGGATTTCCTTTCAAACTCCATTTGTCCTGCATACGTGGTCCCTTGCGCGGGTCAAAGACGAAGATAGGGAAAGCGCGAGTATCCACTGCCAACCTTGCTTGTCGAGTAGCCGCATCGTCTCCAACACCATGCTCTGGCTGACATGTGGTGTAGACACTGATAACTGAAGGGCCTTCAAATTCATTCGCTTCCATCACACACTTGTAGAAATGGTTCGGCAGAGAAGTCACGGTCTGTGCAACATAGACATTAGGATGCATCGCGGCAATAGCACCGATTTCTTTACGCCTCTCTGTCTTTCCATGAATATCCTTACCATGAGCAGCGAATTTTGCATCTTGCCCAACATATGTACTGGTTGAAGCTTGGCCACCAGTGTTTGAGTAAACCTGAGTATCAAGAATGAACACATTAACATTCAATCCCGAAGAAAGCAGACGAGATAGTGAACCAAAGCCAATATCCAGCATTGCACCATCTCCGCCAACGACCCACAGTTTCTTATCTTCCCATCCAAGTTGGTCCCATCGTACTCGAACACCCATTGCATCAGTAGCACCATTTTCAAAGAGAGAGTTAGTCCAAGGAATGTCCCACGGATTGAAAGGATAAGTGGAACCATAAACTGTTGAGCACCCTGTTGAATTGACAATACCAAATCGTTCTTTTCCGTACACAAATCCGGTTGCTGCTGCCATCATCCTAAGAGCCGTAGCCTCGCCGCAACCAGCACAGGAACCAGCACCACCAACATAGAGTAGGGATTCTTCTGCTAGCATCATATCCATCAATGACCTTTCATTGATGTAATCGTGGTCTGTTGGTCCAAGTGCTTCGTAAAATTCCCACAATTTCCTGTGATGTTCCATGCCGTACTTTTCCTTACCGACCATGGCTAGAGCATTTTTATCTCCACAAACTTCTACACATTCCGAACAACCTTTACATTTTGACGGGTCAATGAAAATACCAAACCGTCCAGGTTTCTTGCCCTTCTTCACTCGGTTATCCCAGTATTTCCGGGTTTTTGGCCAAAGTTGGTTCATCTCTTCTTGTTCTGATTGGGGAAGAATATTGAGATTCGTGTTGAGGGTTTCTTCATCAACCACTTTTCCAAGAATGGCAGTATCAGGGCACATTGTAACACAATCCATGCAACCAACGCATGCGTCAGCAATGAATTCAGGAATCTCCGGAGCAATGTAAGAAAAATCACGGTGACGTCCTGAACCTGCTGCGATAATTGAGCGGGCGTGAACCGAATCTGCAGACAAACTGTCAGATGCTGAACCATCATTGTAAGCGCCGATGATTCGGTTTTCAAAATCCTCGATATCGAAGAAATCCTTGTCATGTGCAGTTGGTAGTCTAATGGTCATAACTTCACCTCCAGCGAATCAAGTTCCTCTGCAGTTATGACTGAAACCTCTTCATAGCCACGGCGAACACAAGTTAGGTTATCGGCAACAACTTGTTCACCACGCTTACCGAAATATTTGCGAAGTGATTTTTCAATTGAAGCATACATCTGTTGGTCATCAACTTGACTGGCGAATGGTGTGCATTTGAGGAATATACCAAGAAGTACAATACCTTGCATTCTAACTATCAAATCAACACTACTACTAACTTCACGAGCAATTTTAGCAGTATCAAGATACAGGATTTTCAGGTCACGATCACATATTTCCTTTATCGCACTTGCAGGAAGATTCTCTACCACCTGTTCAGCAGACGTTGCTGTTGATTGGATAAACACACTCCCACCATCCTTCAATCCCTTCAGAGGATTACCAGTTGCAAAGGCATTTTCATCTTGGACAGCGATGAAGTCAAGAACATCTAATTCGTGGTGAATACGAATTCTTTCATCAGCAATAGTTAGATAGAAATTAGTTGGTAATCCCTTCTTTTCAGAACCATATTTTGGAAATGCTTGTACCCTCTTTCCAAACAAGTCAGCAGATATTGTAGCGATGATTTTGTTGGTTGTTACGCTACCAAATCCACCTACGCTATGACCCCTCATACTAAAGGCGCCATCTGGGCGACCATCGTATTCATGAGTACGCTCTAATGCTGTTGGGTGGTCAATTCCAAGAGTGATGTAACGTGGCTCCTCACCACTTGCTAGTAAATCATAAGTTGCGATAATATCAGATGATGTGACATCTCTTGAACCAAGGCCATAAGAGCCGGTGAATAATTTAGGATTGAAACCAGCATCAAACAACGCGGTTTTTACTTCCATTGTTAGCGGATTATCTGCTGCCATAGGGTCATCCATCCTCTCAAGTACTGCAACTGCTTTGCATCCACCAATCATGCGAGCTATTTCTCCGCTAGGGAACGGGCGGAAACATGTGACATGGACACAACCAACTTTGCGACCTTGTTCACGCAGATAATCTACAACCGCTGTTGCGGTTTCAATCATTGAGCCAATACCAACAATTGCATACTCTGCGTCTTCCATCATATAGCCATCAATTAAGTCATATTTACGACCAGTTAAGTCACTAAATATCTGCATTGATTCCATCACAGCTGGCTTAACTAAATCAATAAAATAGCGTTGGGCGATCTTCCCTTTCATGTAAGCATCCTGATTTTGAACTACGCCAGTCATTATCGGATTATATGGATCAAACATATTACGAAGTTTTGTTGCTGGGTCACCAACGAAATCCCGCATCATTTCTGGTTCAATCAACAATGCATTTTCTATTGTGTGAGTTGTTAAGAATCCATCTTGAACATTCAAGAATGGTGTTGAACTTATTTCAGCGGCTCTTCTACAGATTAGTGCAAGGTCTCCTGCTTCCTGAGCATTTCGAGCAAATAGAATACCCCATCCAACATCTGACACACCCATTATGTCATCGTGACCTGCGTGGACATTGAGTGATTGACTAGTCATTGCCCTTGAGCCAATATGGAACACGATTGGAAGCCGTTTGCCGCTAATGACATAGAGAACCTCCTTCATCAAAATAAGGCCTTGTCCACTTGTGAAATTAGTAACGCGGCCACCAGCCAATGCAAACCCTTCGGCGGCAGATGCTGACGAATGTTCTGATTCAGGCTCAATGAAAGCAAGTTTAGTTCCCCAAAGGTTCTCTTTGCCATTTGAAACTTCCATGTTGTAACCAACACCCATAGTTGTTGAGGAGGTTATCGGAAAAGCACATGAACCATCGGTTATGTGAGTCTCTACCCACACAATATTTCCGGCACCGTCGGTAGTTGTTGGGATACCAGGATATTCTACATCAGCCATTTAATCACTCCCAATTTTTGCTATCTAGAGCACTGTGGACCCGAAGGGTCAGCCATTACGACTTAGGGGGCTCATATTACCGTTTGTAGTTTGAAACGGTTTCAATCGTATTCAGCGTGGGGTGAATTGGTGGTCCCCAATCCCCATTTTTACCAGCGTGGTCAAGAAGATGCCAGTACAATGAATTAACCATGAAAGTCGGCGTTAAGAGGGCATTTTCATTCACACATTTAGCATCTTTAGTGACTTTCATCCACTGCTGTTTAGCTAAACTTTTCAGTAGTGGAATACGAAGTGCGGGACCTGTTACAGGAATACCAAAGCGAGAATGCCAGTATCGCTCAACCAAACCCTTCCTCCAAGCGGTACCCCTAACATTTTCAAACCCAGATTTCAAACCAACTTTTCTATCGCTAACCTTAGTCACACTTCCCGATGAATCAAGTGTTATCCCATATTCACTTAACACCTCAATCATCCAAGGAGCGATGTAACCCCCAGGGGCGCGGAACCAAGGACGGAATTTTTCTCCTGCGAAGGCTGAGAGTTTTTCCATTGAAAATGAAAGTTCGTTGCCAAATCCAGTTCTATCTTCTGGCCATGCAGACCAGCATCTATGCTTATTGCCATGGCATCCAATAGTAATAGTTTCATCATTTGCTAAAAGTTGTTTCAAATTAGTAGCAAAGTCAACATCATCTAACTGTTCACTAATGACAAACAGGGTTACTGGCAAACCTTTTCCTCGGCCTTCCCTCCAACGAAAGAATCCCTCCCACGATTTGTCCAACCTTTCACTCATTTTGTACGCTTGAGGGGAATTTCTCTGTGACCTTTTTGGATGGCCATACACCTTAGGATGATGGCATAAATCATCGGTGTCTAATGAAAGCCAAACCTTCCCTTCTTGAGAATTATCTACTACAGTTAAGGGTAATCGAGGTAGTATGAAGGTGATATGATGGCGCATTTCACCAGCAATTTCAACCTCACCATCAACCCGCTCTACTCTTTCCCCTTGCCATTTTTTTACCATAGAATTACAAGTGGCTAATCCAGCCTCATTCTTTGGGTCGACCGTGATTTCTACAGAAGTAGGGCCGCCTTGTGTGGTTGAAATCCAATCTAATGATTTGTTAGCCGCACGTTTAGCGATTCCTCTTCTAGTTGCAGATCTGCGTACCCAATAGCCAAGATTCCAATGCGCTTCGCGTAGCCTAGTGTATCGGTCAAATGCCACCAGTCCGAGTAAACTCTCATTTGACTTGTCAATAATTACCCAATGATGGGCTCGGCCAATTTTACCACCTTTGCCAACATCATACAGATATTGCTCAAGTTGAACATACATCTCATCTTCAACATCATACCAAGGCAACCCACCAATGACTTCTGGCATTGATTCCTCAAATGCGATGGCTAGTTGGTCAAGGTATTCAATGCCAGCGGGCCGCAGTAATAACTCATCATCAATGACGAGGGTCGGTGTCGCGTGCATCATGATGCTCGAATGGTTATGTGGTGTTATGATTTTGCCAAACAACAATTCCTGAAAAAAATCAAATAAGTGGATGATTATACAGCAAAACCTCGCCACGGTCAAGGACAAGTAAACGATCTTGCTCTAATTTAACCCAATGTTCTCCTGTGAGTTTCTGTGTAGACACTAAAGCCGCGTCACCATACGATTTAGAGCGGCGGGTGAGATAAATTGGCTTTCCAGGATAGTGGTGGAAAACGTACATCATACTACCATCAGAAATTAGTAAATTTAGATTAATATCATCTCCATAACGCTCAAACACCGTCGCAATTGCGTGTTTTAAAGCGGGAATAGTACCGCGTATTTCCCCGCGAGACTGATAGCACTCAATCTCATCCATGATGTGATTAAATATTTGCTCTGAATCAGTATCACCTTCAGCCATATGGTGATTATCTGCACCGCTGACCCAACCATTGTGAGCAAAAATCCAATCTCGGCCACGGTATTGTCGAACAAACGGATGACAATTGCAAGTGATTTGGCTACCATGGGTGGCGTAACGTACGTGCGCAATGAGGTTTGTACTACGGGCTTCTTCAATTGATTCTAGGAATTGCTCAGAATAATCTGCTCGACCGGGAGCGCGCTCTATACGGGCTAGGCCCCCCTCATACCAACCAACACCCCATCCGTGAGGATTTCGTGAGGAAAAAACAGCGAAACGTGGTAAACTCCGTGTAGCTCTATCTTCTTGATTACAACTCATACCAAATAAATCGCACATAGAGTATGAGATGTTTCCATCCCTTATGAACCCATCAAATTATGATTACATTCCAAGACTGGTGAGTGCTGTTGCTACATGTTGGTCTTCAGGATGAAGCCTACGTGCGGTCTCAAGCATTCGGCGAAGTGCTTCTTCCCGGCCCAATTTCTTGAGTACAACACCTACATGGAAAAGAATCTCTTTTCGGTCTCCAAGGTGGGGTCCTAATTTGTCAAGGTCTCTAGCCGCACCATCCAAATCACCACCCTTCACTGATTCCATCACTTGGCGCAATTTCCTCCTTACAATTAGGTCATCATAAGATTCTCCTTGCGGCCATGGCCACATCTGGCCATCAAGTGGGGGAGGGGTTGCTGAAGATGACTCTGCATCAACATCCAAGTCTACATCCTGTTTGAATGCGTTAGCATCTGGTCTTGATGTTGGCACGGTTGGAAGTGCTGGAGTAGTTGGTACTGATGGAAGTACAGGTGCTGTAGTTGAAACTGCGCCGTTTGAATCCGCGGAATTTAAACTCGGAAGTTTTGGAATCGCTGGCTTTGCTGTAGAAGCAATATCTGGAGTTGATGTCGCATTTACCTGAGGTGTTGCTGGCAGAGCAGGGAGGGCCGTTACTGGAGTCACTGGAACCACTGGTGTTGCGGTTGAAGTTGGAACTGGAGTCGGTGTCGGTGTTGGAACCGCAACAAGCTCAACCGCTGGTTCTGCTGTAACTGGCTCGGCTGTAGAATTGTCCGAAATTGTAGGAATTGCTTGTGGATTTTCTTCTGTTGAGAGGGTTTGTTTCTCCTCTGGCACCTCTGATGGGTCAGATAGTGGCTCCTCTTCTTGAGTACTTTCTGACGCACCTTTTGGCAATAATGGCACAACTAGGTCAACCTGATGGGCAGGCTCTTCAATTATCTCAACCTCCTTCGAAGTAGGAACTACAAACTTCTCTACATTCTCGGGTGCATCTGATGTGCTGAGTTCATATTGACCTTCTTCTAGTTCTTCAGCAACTTTAGGAACTTGACTTGGAGCATCAGCTTCAATGGCTGCAAAATTAGGTGCTGCGGATAATGCTACAGCGTCTGAATCCTCTTCGTATTGACTGACATCAATCGTTACATCATCAATTTCAAAGGTGTGTTTTGACCAATCAACAACTTCACTATCATCACCTTCTTCATCTTCGGCTAGTAATTCGTCAAAAATAGAAGTGCTAACTTCTTCAGACACACTCTCATCTTGGTCGATAATACTCTTTCCAAGTTGATGGTAACACTTCGGGCATTCTTCGGTACCTTCAGGGGATACTTCGCTGCATAAAGGGCAGGTTAAACCTGCCTCTTCCTTTGCCTTGCGCCAGCGTCCGAACATTTGCCTCGTTCTATATCCGCGCACGATTAAGGTATAATACTCACCTTCCGCTGTATAGTTGATTCATCCGCCTATGGCGATATTTCACAATTGGAAGGTTGAAAGACAACAGATGGTCCGCCTAAAATGTGGCAGATGAAAAACGAGGTGGCGTTCGTCGTCTCAAACCAGGTGATGGTACAGACCTGCCTTCCCCTTCACTAGATGGTGAAACTACTCGTTTCATCCGTGCCCAAGATTTCCATAGCCGCTATTCACGATTAATCACTTGGGAACTTGAAGATGAAATGGAGCAAGTTGAAGAGCGTCTGCGTCATTGGTCTAAACAAAAACTGGTAGAATATGGCTACACACTGATAGGTGTAATTGCTAGAAACAGCGGCTGGCTGTTTGGTGAAAGAGTTGTGAAATTCTCTGCCCAAAAAGGGAAAAACCTAGGCAACCATCGTTTTTCACAAGGAGATATTGTCACAATATGCCGTAATAATCCACTAAAAGAAATCACTGTTGAAGGGATTGTTCTAACCCGAAAACGTAACTCTCTCTCGGTTGTTGTTTCTGAAAATCTTGACAAAGTTCGCACTGGAACTTGGCGAATTGATCGAGGGGCGAACAGAGTTGCACATGATAGAATGCAAGATGCACTTCGTGAAATTCTTCGAGATGAACCGCCAACGACACTCTCGGATTTACTACTTGGGAGGCCAAGAGACATTAACGATTCAGCCAAGATGAGGCCTGAATTTCGTGGTGTGAAATGGCGTGATGTATTTACTCCAAATGAACTGAATGAAAGCCAAGAAGAGGCTTTTGAAAGGGCTATGACATCTAGACTTAGTCTGATTCAGGGGCCGCCAGGAACTGGTAAAACCCACACTGCTGTAAGAATCCTTCAAGGGTGGGCAAAGCAAGGCACTGGCCCAATATTAGCGACTGCTGACAGTAATGTAGCAGTTGATAACCTGCTAGAGGGGCTATTAGACCTCGGTGTCAAAGCAGTTAGAATTGGTCAACCAGTAAAGGTGAGAGCACACCTTAGGTCTGCAACCGTACGAGCAAGAGTAGAGGAGCACCCACTCCAAGAAGAGGTCAGGGAATTACTGGGTCTTCAGGAAAGCCTACAACGACGTCTATCTACTTTCAAAGGCAAGGAGAAAGGGCTTGCACACCGTGACTTGAAGATGGGATGGAAATCGATTCGGGCACTTGAAACATCAATGAGTGATGATGTTCTTGATGGCGCTGAAGTCATTTGCTCCACATGTATTGGCGTGGGGCATCAGATACTTGGACAACGAAAATTTTCCAACATTCTAATTGATGAGGCTACACAAGCAATTGAACCAGCGACGTGGGTTCCAATCATGCGAAGTTGTCGTCGGCTTGTTTTAGTTGGAGATCATCGCCAACTTCCTCCGACTGTAATTTCTCGCCGAGCCGAACAGGATGGTTTGAGGCGAAGTCTGTTTGAGCGTATGATAGACGCTGGAATGACTCCAACCATGCTCAAAACCCAATATCGTATGCATCCAGTGATAGCTGAATATTCCTCGGCACGCTATTATGATAATCAACTTGAGAATGGTGTAAGCGCTGATGATAGAATTGCCCCTGCCGGCTTCTTATGGCCTGATTGGGATGCACCTGTTGCTTTTGTTCCAATAGACGGTGCTGAGGAACTAGCAGTAGATGGCAAGTCACGTGTTAACCGAGATGAAGCAGGTTGGGTCGTGAAAATAGTTGAGCAATTACTCAGCGCTGGTGACTTACAACCATCAGATATCGGTGTGGTTTCGCCCTACAACGGCCAAGTGCAATTACTGACTGATTTGTTTGATGGAAAAGGAATTCTAGCCGGCGAAGGTGATGAAGAAGCAGGTGGCCTTGAAATTCGTAGTATTGATGGATATCAAGGACGCGAAAAAGAAGTCATCGTTCTTTCAACAGTAAGAGCAAACCATGACGGCGAGGTTGGATTCTTGTCAGATCATAGAAGGCTCAATGTTGCCATCACAAGGCCCCGCCGCGGCCTAATCGTTGTGGGGTGTGCTGACACACTCCGTCATGACGGTGATTGGGAGGGGTGGCTTGAGTGGGTTAGAGATAGGAAACTTGAGGCGTGGCACGTCCTCCAAAGTTACTGAGAGGTGGCGAGATGACCAAACAAGAGAACCCAATATCCACACACCAAGGGGAATTTGTTAATCCAGCGAAAGAAGCGGTAAAAGCCGCTGGAGGGCTTTGGGTAATTCCTGAAGGGACTATATTAGCAGGAGCAAGAACGCGCGCACTCGCTTACATGATTGACACTATTTTTGTGATGGGTGTGCTTCACTTACTAACCTCTATTTTATCTGGTGGAGTAGCCAGTATTGTTCAAGCGTATAACCTAGGATTGGCACTTTCAGGAGGAAAGGGGGCGGTACTATTCTTGGTTGATTGGTTCTTGATTTTCTCTGGGAATTATCTATATCACAAATTTACCGGGCTTCGCTATGGGCGCTCTTATGCGCAACGATGGTTGGGTTTAGCAGTGGTACTAGAAGATGGGAAACCCCTAGTAAAGAGTGATTGGGATGCAAGGGCACTGCGAAAAATGAAGTATGCAATCCCATTATTGGGGATGTTATTGTTTGGAATTCGTGACTTGATGTTGATCCATAAACGTCACACACATCAAAGTTCTATTGATTTGACTGTTGGCTCTATTGTCGTGGATGGAACTAGTTTACCCCCAGCACTTCGTAAACATCTTCGCTAACCATAATTTATACATCAAACATTGCTGGATAACCTAGCATAGTTGAATGAATAAAAGAAAAAATAATTTCTGATTTAGAGCCCTTGGCGGGGTGCGCTTCAAGTAATGGGACGGCTGTCGGCACGGTTGGGAGTGACCATGAGCGACGAATTTACTGTGCGAAGTGGGGCACTCAAGATTCGAATTCACTGCATTGATGATGATATTGATGATGATGACAGAGATGCTCTAAGAATCGTAATTGAAGTTACAAATGAGGGTGCTGAAACGGTATCTAGCATTGTCCCTAAAATGCGTACTATGGATGGTGGGAAGGCTGAACCACACGAATCTGCAAGTGAGATTCAAGCTGGTATTCGCCAAGATTACTCGTATTTTGTAAATCCTAATTCTGGTGCCTGGTTGTTTAAACTAGAGTATCAATCAAGTACTGGTGGTCAAATAGTTGAATTGGGCCCACATCCATCTGACCTTAGAATCGCAGAGACCTTCCGGAAACCAATTCAATCTGATGGTAAAGGAAGTGCTGTTGGCGGTAGCATATTTGATGCTGCTTTTGGAAGTGCATTAGTTGGTTTTGAAACTGAGCCTGCTGTTGCTGTTGCTGCGCCCCCGATTGCAGACCCATTGGCCAGCGCTTTCAGTGCAGATATTCCGGTCCAAGAACCTGTTGTGACGCCACCCGCGAGCGATCTTCTTGCCCCTGCCCATGCACCTATTTCTGCACCTATTTCTGCACCTATTTCTGCACCTATTACTACACCTGTCCAAGAGCATGTTACAGCACCACCTGCCGCCCCTACCGGGCCACCTCCAATGATGAGTGCGCCCCCTACAATTGATGCACCTGTCATGGCGCCTCAAGAACCACTACCAACTCCTGCACCAGTACCAGTACCAGAGAGTGCACCGGTGAATCAAATGGCGCCAGGTATGATGCCACCCGGCCCAATGCCACCAGGTATGATGCCACCGGGTGGAATGCCACCCGGCATGATGCCACCTGGAGGAATGCCGCCGGGAATGATGCCACCGGGTGGAATGCCGCCAGGTATGATGCCACCAGGAGGGATGCCGCCGGGAATGATGCCACCAGGTATGATGCCACCCGGCCCAATGCCGCCGGGAATGATGCCACCAGGAGGAATGCCGCCGGGAATGATGCCACCGGGAGGAATGCCGCCGGGAATGATGCCACCGGGAGGA
>DUDF01000119.1 GCA_012959435.1 Candidatus Poseidoniales archaeon | reverse complement strand
CAAACTCGTATAACCCACGTATAACGCGCCAATTAATAAATACACGCGGGAAAAGATCAAGCATTAAAATAAGCACTAGTAGACACATAGTCCCAAGTGAAACTATAACCACCCCCCATAGCGCAACTTGATTGTCTAATCGATAGAAAAAAAGTGGAAATGTTGATGTTATTAGAATTAGTAGCCCAATAATTCCAACTAAACGATCTAGGAAAACGCCAATTGTAGCACTTTCAATGCAGTTACTTTTCTTATAAAGATAATACCCTCTTATGGAATCACCACCTATACTAGAAGGTAGTGCTTGATTAAAAAAGAGCCCCACCCAGAAATAGCCTAGTAATGACTTAAAATCAAAATTCAAGTTAATGTTTTCTAATACTAGACGCCACCTTGTAGTGGCCACAGCAACTTGAACTAGCAAAATTAATAACGCTAAAAAATAATACTCTAGCTTAAAATCATTAAGTAAATGTAATGATTTGTTAATGCCAAAATTATTAAAAATTAACGTAAAAAATATGCCTGTAATTACGATTTTAATAAGAAAAAAAATATTACCCATAACTCAACTAAATAAAATATCAACCAAGAAAGGAAGCTCTTCCGCCTCAATCTCCACCTCATACCCATAGAACGTGGTGACCTTTTGTAATTTATATATCATAATTCTCCCTTTGTTTTAAGTCTTGTAAAGTTACCCTCTTTGGTAGTTTGTGTCCCCTCGGGACAGTTTATCTCAGCATTTATCAGTTTATTTAAGTCGATAGCCATCACTAGCCCGAACATAATGACTGCTACCCCTATGGCTACCATTGCCCATGTAAATATCTCAATTCCACTCATTCTGCCACCTCTTTAATTGATACAATCTCATTTTCTGTTAATCCTACCTCAGCCAATAGTTCCATGACTTGCTCGAGGGTATGATTTTTAACCTTGATAGTCTGTGATATAGTTTCTACAATAATCATGACTTATCCTTAGTAAATGGGCGTGCTTGTTTGTTTATTCCTTTCCTATTGGCAAAGGTTCTACACCGTCTAGGTTCACCACCTGTTTTAGTAAAAACGGTTACCCCTGCATCAAGTTCTCTCAAACAACCCATAGTCATCCATTTACCATTCTCATCTACTAGTTTTGTATCGTCATTCAATGTAGAAACTAACCAAACATCTCCCCACTGATGTACTCTAAAACAATCATCACTCCAATGAGTATCAGCGACAAACTCCATCCTGCCGTCCTCCATCTCTACAAATTGTTCCATTATGATTTCCCCTTGGTACTTTGTATCCCCTCGGGACACTTTTGTATAACAGTTTGCTCAAGCCGTGCCAGTGCCATTACAATTTGACCCTTGAGTCCCTTGTCTTTTACTTTCACGGTCAAGGTTAATAACTCAGCCAAGCCGTGGTCTAAACTTTTGTATGGTGCGAATATAGATATACTCATGATTTTCTCCGTTTTATAGTTTGTGTCCCCTCGGGACAGTTTAGGCATTATTTAACGTGGTTACCTAGCCACCTATATGGATTATTGACTTATATGCTATATTGCATACCCTAGCACCATCGGACAGTCTAAATTGAGTGCTCATTTGTGTCCCCTCGGGATAGTTTTATATCCCTTGAGGTTTAGTGGATTATGCTGATTTTGCCTTGATGTCTGCAAGTGTTTCCTCAAGCATCGCAATAGTTTGCTCAATCTCGGTCACAATCGTTTCAGTAGTCCCAAATTCAGCAAGGTACTCAGTGTTAACCATGGTCAAGTCTTTTGTATTCTCAGGCTTTGGCATATCAATCACTTCAGTTTCTGTCCCCTCGGGATTCTTTTCGACTACTTGCTCGGGTTTGATAGTATCCACGTTCCATGCAAAACCTTTGCCCTTGACTTGCTTAATACTTAAGGTGGTGCGGTCAGCATCGTCCCCAAATAATACTTCTAAAATCGACGACCTAGCACAAGCATTTTGAACCTGAAGGCGTTTCTTTTTGTATAACTCTTTCGCCTTTTGTGGTGCTTTTTTGCCCGTCGCCTTTGCCTTTAAGTCGTTCAGTTTATCGCATACACCTTGAGCCTCTGTTTGGTATGCCTTGACGAATGTATCCATCACTCTTTTTTCTGCGTTTGCCTCGTTTTGTAAAGCCGTAAATAATTCTGACACCGCGTTTGCTACATTTAAATTGTTATTCTTTTCCATGATTTTTCACCTCTATATAATTGTTTTATAATTGTGTCCCCCTCGGGACACTTCTTTTTCTTACTGTATAACTTGTTTTATTAAGTTATGGTTCACATTATACATTAACTTTTGAGTTTGTCAAGTAC
>DUDF01000118.1 GCA_012959435.1 Candidatus Poseidoniales archaeon | reverse complement strand
GTCTCCGCCTCGGTTTCCACCACGGTCTCCGCCACGGTTCCCTCCACGGTCACCACCTCGGTTCCCTTGGTATCCACCACGGTTTCCTCCACGGTCACCGCCTCCGCGATTTCCTTGATATCCACCACGGCTTCCTCCACGGTCACCACCTCGGTTCCCTTGGTATCCACCACGGTCTCCGCCACGGTTCCCTCCACGGTCACCACCTCGGTTCCCTTGGTATCCACCACGGCTTCCTCCACGGTCTCCACCACGGTTACCGCCATGTCTAGCATTAGCTGGCCGTTTTGTCGGGCATCGATTGCAAGTATCTCGCCACGCGAAGTTGCTATTTCGGCATTCGGGGCATTCCCAATCATTCCCTCCTTGGTTTTGATTGCCACGATTTCCACCTCGGTTATCTCTACCTCCACGATTATCGCGGTCTCCACCACGATTACCTCGATCTCTATCTCCTTGCCAACCTCCTTGGCGATTATCAGTGCGTGTTTCTTCTCGCTGGTGGCGTTGTTGAATGGTAATTGTTGCACTTCCAATTGAACTTACATCAAGTCCATTCGCCATAGGCATGACATGTACTAGGGCAGCATCTACCCTGCCGATAACAGAATCGACTCTGCCAAGATAGGTACCTTCAGTAGTTTCAAGCGCACTTCCTAAATGAGGTGCTTCACCAATAAAAGAAACCAGAAGGCCCCCTTCATGGCTCTCGCGGTCATACTTACCAGAGAATTCCATAGTTCGGGCCGGTGGCCCGCCTGTTTTGAGTCTTGGCATTCAATTATAATACCCGTTTCTCTCCTTTGAGTTGGCTCAAAGGGCGATTTGGGCCCTATTTCATAGGATTCATCGTTGATTAATTCAGTCACGGCGGCGACTTACAGCAATTCCAGCACCAAGTAGCGCCATCATCGTCAAGCCGATGCTAGCAGCTGGTAGGCCAGATTCCTCCACTGCTGGTTTATTGGTAATACCATCATCAATATCATCAATGATTTGGAACAAGAACGTGTTATCAACATCTTCGGAAACACTGACACAAACACCTGAATTATCACAAGCATCAATGGTTACATTGTGTACTCCTTCAATTAACAGGTCAAATGGTATTTCATCTGTTACCCATTGGTTTCCAGTAACGGTGATTTGGCCCGCTTGCACACCATCTAATTTCAATACGAAGGTCACGGCTTCACCATCAGGGTCAAAGAATTGGCCACGTAAAATGTAGTTTGCACTAACCCATTCTCCACCAGTAATTTGTACACTAGGTGGGAGGCTCAGTTTTGCCAGACCAAGGTCATAATTGTACTCGAATGGGGCCATTCCCGCACCACCAGCACTAATTTTCGCACTTACATCACCAGGGATTAGAGTGGACAAACTCAGTGTAATATCAGCTGCTGCAGTGTCCATTGACATACTGTCTGAAACTTCAACATTGTTTTGCATCAAGGTAATACTTACTGACATACTATCAGGTGCTTCTGATGTTGGAGTCAAGGTGAAGGTTAGGTCATCTAGGGATTGTGCAGTACCAATAGAAACGGAAAAGATTGGTGCGACAGAGAATGTTCTTGCTCCGCTTGATTGGCCACTACTATCAATCGCTTCGCAACTGATTGTGGTTGTAGCACCATCTGATGGAGAAGTAACCATCCAGTGATTTGCCTGTGCTTCAACAAGACTCCATCCGGCTGCACCAGTGCAATCTACATTGAGCATACCTGCTCCTAAATCATCACTATACCAAGCGTTGATGTCAGCCAAGTCGACTACATATTCACTCTCTCCGACTGCTGCCACAGGCAATAATTCACCTTCACTAGGTGCGTCTACTTTCCACTCAGGTGGATTATCCACCTCAGGTGCTGAAGTTGTAAAGTCAATGAAATAACCACGCGCCGCAGGCCAGTCAGCCCCATCGTAAGTGAAGCGGCGCGAGAAACTTGTCCCATCAGTAAGTGCGGTCAAGGAGTAGTCAAGGTCTCCGAAGTTAGTGTAGGATTGGCACTCTTCACGTGCCGTGTAGGTGACCCCGTAGTCATCATCTTCTTCATCATCTTCGTAGTATGTCTCGTTACAATCTTGATTTTCGTAGGTATCTGCAATTCGCAGTGGGCTTGCTTGATTGGGGAAAATATACTCAAATTGTGCATTTGTCAGGTTTCTTCCAACCATCGCGAGGGTGAAATCTGATGGATCAATTATCTGACTGAATGACACAGAAGAATTGAGGTAAATTATAGTGTCACAACTATGTGGCCCACATTGTCCTGGATTTGCAGGTCCATTCGGTACCTCTTCACAAGTGGGGCTTCCAGATGGTCCTCCGAATTGGTCCTTACAATCACGTCTTTCAGGGTGCCCTTCTGGGATTAGGTTTGTTTCTTCTAAAGTCATACCTTCTTTTATCCAAGTGGCGTTATTCCAGTTGACACCTGGTCCACCTCGGTGAGAAGGGCCGCCTCTAAATCCAATCCGAGTGTAAGTTTGAACGATGCAGTCTTTTCCGACAGCCTCTACTCCATCTTTTTCGTCAGTAGAAAGCCAGCCGTTTGCACCACCTGCTAAACCTTCAAACAGCCCGTCTAAATCATTTCTTAGAGTGGTGGTGTCAGTGCCATTGACCATTGCCTTTGCTCGAACAAAACCGCCATCCCATTCATCGTTAATTTCAACGGTGAATTCAGCATAATTGTAGAAGAACATATCTTCAAATGATATCCCTTCACAATCTGCAGTCGGTTGTCTGCCACTGGTAGAGTCTATGGTCTCAATTTCCTCAATCTCTTCTGTTGTTTCATCTAGTTGCATAATTACTGATAGGGATGAAAAAATCATCAGTACCGTCAATAAAAATGCTAAGCAAAACCTCTCGTTGCTAGTCGCCATTACTTCGGCGAGAACGCGCTTAGTGAAAGAGGGTTTTCCCTGCTGACACTTAGTGTAAAAGATTACACCGGGTTGTTTCCCAGTCATAAATCATCAAATATTGTGTTATTTCTTCGTTTTAATAAATTATTTTAGAGAAAGGTATGATTTTCTCAAAAAATGAGTCGTTGACTCAAGCAAACACTTCAGTTACGGTTTAAGTCGTTTGAATCGGGCTAGAAATAATGTGCTAGGTATCAATGACCAGAGTGCGGCGGCGGTCCAAATGTAGGCAGTGCCCATTGTCGGCCTATCTTCACCAGTGAGTTTGTTTTCTAGCAGAAGTTGGTATACTCCGTTAGGTGAAAATAAGTCAACTATTTCACTAAATCGATTGTATTCAATTGATTCTAGGTTGGTGACGTCAACTCCCATGAGTGAAGCGATTACGGCTGTCACTAGTAGCCAAATAAGGGTGAATAACATCCATACTCCAACGCCAAGAGTAACGGATGAACCCAAATCTTTGGCGATGCTAGATGCAAGCAATTGAATGCAGGCATACCAATAAATCACTAATGCAGTTGGAATCATGAAGTAAACAAATTCTCCAAAAGTGGGCCACGCGTTCATTTGAGCATAAATTAACACAATACCAATGGCGCATGCTAATGCAGTTGGAGTGAATACTGCAAGCCATAACCCCTGTAGTTGAGACCGTGCCAAGTCAGTGCGGTCAATAGGCTGAGCTAGTTCAATCGCTAACTCTCCAGTAAGGCGCTTGCGGCTGATGCCATCAAAACCGAGTAAAACCACTCCTAGAGTTGATGAAAAGAGGACAAAGAGACTGACCAAAAATAGAACTTCGTAAGGAGTGTCCATTTGCAACTGTGCAGTTACTGTTGAGTTTGGGTCTGATAAACCCCAACTTCCTCCTCCAATGAATAGAGTGAGTAAGGCGATTAGGGCTAACATTCGCGGGCTACGGAAATGCTGGCGTGCCTCAAACCAAGAGAGGCTGAGGACTCGCTTTTCCCGTGCTAACCTATTCATCTTCTCCAACCCCCCAAGTGCGAACTGGGATCATCGAATCGCTAGCGATTTCAAATCCAATTTCATCTGCTGCATCGCCAGTAGCGGCTGACAATAAATCTTCAAGGCTAGGAAGTACTGTTTGAAGCATACTAATTCTGCCTCCAGCCCCTTCAATTGCTTGGAGTACATCGTGTTTTTCGTCACCGCTCCAGCCATCATTTCTATGTAATGTGAAGCGCCACTCTTCTCCCTGCCATGCTTCACACATTTCCATTGTTACTCCTGCGCCAAATGACCCTGCAGAAGGTGGGTGCCATCCGTTCCCAGCGATTAGAAGTGAAGGTGAGCATCCAAGTGCTTTTTCTACGTCTTGTAAAGAGCCGTAAGAAACCATTTGGCCGCGGTGTAAAATTGCTAATGAATCTACAAATAATTCCATTTCTTGTAAGTTATGACTGCTGACAATAATGGCCACACCACTATCTGCTAGATTGCGCAGAAGCCGACGAAAGGCTGCCTGCGCCACTGGGTCCAGTCCATTCATAGGCTCATCTAATAGCAAAATATCTGGCGAGCCAAGTAGGGCGCAGGCGAGTGAAAGTCGTTGCCGCATTCCTTGGCTCATATTCTCCAAGGGTGTGTCCATCCGACTACGCATACCAACTAATTCCAGTAATTGCTCGGGTGTTTCACCCTCTCCTCTCATCGTTACAATCCGCTTGAGTGCTTCCCGTGGAGTACTAGACCCTGTCCAATTTACTCTCTCAGGCATTAATCCGATGTGACGCTGAGCATTAGCCCAACCTAACATTTCTCTGTCTTGACCTGCAAGGCGAACATTTCCTGAATCATGTGCATGAAGTCCAGCAATTGTGTGTAATAGCGTGGTTTTACCAGCACCGTTTGGGCCGATAAGTCCCAAAATAGAGCCTGAATGTACCTCCAAATCGACTTTATGAATTCCAGCGCCGAGTCTTTTGAGCCAAGGCTTGGGCCAATTTGGTAAGCGGTAACGAAAAGTGACTTCGGAGAGTTGTAGCACTGGCTCACCTCCGCTCATAAATCTGAATGAAGGCTCATGTTCTCAAAAGTGCCGCCTCGACACAATGCTTGCGAAGAGGTTTATGCCACCTGCCTCTTACATCGGCTTGAAGGCGATGACTATGCTGTTTTCACTACTCACTTGGATAGCGCCATTAGTGCTAATTTTAGTGTGGCAGTGGAGCCAATGGCAAGAGAAACATCCTGAAGTTGTTTTCAGCGACTGGTTGCGGGCAGATCCTTACATTGCTGTTTTACTCGTTTGTCTGTTGTTTCTATGGCTAATTCCGCTTGGAATTTGGATGGTGTTAGTTGGTGGCTCAGTTATTTCGGCAATTTTAGCAGCCAGAAGTGAACAACAACGCCGAGAGTGGCAACAACGTAGTAACGCAAGGGTGCTTGCCATTGTGTTTGTATTGATAATTCACTTGTTAGCTGGATTTATTCCTCCAAGTGCACCAATTGGTGAGGATGTGTGGGGTACCCCGCTAAGTGAAGGGCAAGAGAATGCACCACCTTGGCCAGCATCAGAGCAGTACATTTGGGTATTAGCAGATGGGGCGATTGTGGTTGAAACCCATTTACAAGTTCCAGGAGTGTTGAATCCAATGCTTGCGCCACAAGGTGTGAAGATGGTTTCAGACGTTAGTGGGGCTAAGGAGGCGAGGTTTCAGGAAGCCGTATCACTGATGGACGATTGGACTGGGCTAAATGCATTTTCTCTCTCATCAATTCATGAAGGTGTTGTTCACGATTATGATAGTGTTAATCTTCTGTATACTCATGACGACATCATGCTCGATTTGTTCGGAATGCACCCATCTGGAGAGATGATTACAGTTTGGATACCAACTTGGGGTGGCGAGATGCATCTTCTGACCGTTATCAAGATGGGGCCTGACCCATTTCTAGGAAATCCCGGGGCACAATCTTATGTCGATGATTGGTTATCTGTATGAAAATAATGATTTCGATTTTATGGTAGTTTTGCATAAAATAATTTTGAAAGTTTAGGGTGCCCTAAACTTTATTAGGGCAACCTAAACCGCTTGACATTATGGTATCTGATTTTTTGTGGAGCGATATTTGGGCAGGGGGATTAATTGGTTTTAGAGAAGCAGTTGAGGCTGCTCTTATCATCGGTATTTTGTTGACATGGTTAGCACGTTCTGAGCGTGGCGAACTATCTCATTGGATATGGAAAGGAGTTGGTGCTGGTGTCGTAGCGAGTTTGGTTGTGGCCGCACTATTCACTTGGGTGTGGGGTGGAGTTGAGTCGTTTGAGGCTAACGAAGCTATGTTTGAGGGGGTATTGGAAATAATCGCAGCAGTACTTCTAACTGCGGTAATAATTCACTTCATTCGACACCCCTCTTCTCGAGAACTTGAAGCATGGGCGGATGAGGCCTTCCAAACAAAACAGGGTGCTGGATTATTCATGATATCATTTCTTTCAGTATGGAGAGAAGGAAGTGAAACAGTGATTTTTATTGGCGCTGGTACTGAAGGTTCCGGTGGAATAGTAGGAGTTGTGATTGGTATTATAATGGCTTCTTTACTCGCTTACGCATTTTTCAAAAGAGGCATGGAAGTTGACATCACCAAACTATTCAAGGTCACAAATATCCTGCTAATTCTATTCGCGGCTGGTTTGGTTGCCCATGGATTCCATGAGTTACAGGAAGCAGGTGCTGCTCCAATTATGGTCGAACATATCTGGGATGTCAATCCTGATGTTAGCGATGCTGATGCGGCGGCGGGGAATTATCCTGCATTACATGAAAAAGGTGCAATTGGTGGTATTTTCAAGGCACTTGTCGGTTGGAATGGAAATCCAGCACTACTTGAAGTACTACTCTGGGGTGCTTATGTTGGTGGAATGGTATACTTTTCAAAAAAGTTAGGTAGGGCAACTCATACATCTGAATAACCAGAATTATTCTGCAGAAACGCGGATTGCACCATCATTATAGTGCACGTAAATATTGTGTGGGACCTTAGAGGTTAGAGCAGCAAGAGCCTCACGAATTTCATCTTCACTCACATCAAAAGCTTCTGCAGCGCGTTGGCTAGACCATGGGACTGATTCAAAGTCAGATTTCTTGATCCACTCAAACAGTCGTCGCTCCAACTGAGACAAATCCTCCATCGCCATACATCTCGGAGAGACCTCTCCCCTTTGGTATATTTGATTGGTTGATATGTAGGTGAGATGGGAGAACAGGGTCTTCAGAGGCTTTGCTCAACCATGTTCCTAACACACTCTTCAGCAGTAATGTCACCGTCCAATAGAATGTTCAGGGATTCGATAAATGGTGCAGGGCAACCAACTTGGCTTGCTCGCTTTCGAAACATTCGTGCAGCACGAACCCCTTCAGCAACCATGTGCATTTCTGCTAACCCTTCTTCCAAGGATTTTCCTTCGCCCAATTTTTGTCCAAGTGTCCTATTTCGACTGCGCGGAGAGGTGCTTGTGACATACAAGTCACCTAAACCGGCTGGGCCAAGTGAAGTATCCTCTCTAGCACCAAGTAAAATCAACAATTTTCTGCCTTCAGCAAATCCAATTGGCACCAAAGCGGCTTTCAGATTGTCGCCTCCAATGCCATCACGTAATCCATCAACAATCCCGCAAGCAAGTGCAATTGTATTTTTGAAAGCGCCCCACAATTCTGCTCCAACGGGGTCATCCGCAGCCTTGAGTATGAGAGAATCTGTTGACAACCGACTTGCGACTCTTTCAGCGACAGAGCGGTCGTGGGCCGCAACTAATGCGTTTGTCAAGACTCCACGGGCAACTTCTGGAGCAATAGTTGGCCCGGTTAACACAACAACTGGGTTAGAAAGACCAACACCATTCAGTCGCTTCTCAATTGCTGCAGAAATTAGACCACTCTCTCCTTCTTCTTCAGGTGCAATACCCTTAGCTAAGTCAATTAGGACATGGGAAGGTCTGAGGTGAGGGAGAAGTTTGTCAACCACAGAGAGAATTACTCCAGATGGAACTGATAAAATGAGAAGTTCAGAGGCGTCGCAAACTTCTCCAATATCAAGAGTCGCATCAACTCCAGGAAGTTTCACATCAGGGAGATACTTTTCATTGACATTGTTGAGGACCATTGACTCGTAAACTTCGGTTTCTACGGTCCATCCAATAACTGAGTGTCCGTCCTTAGCCCAAATGTTGGCTAATGCAGTTCCCCAATTGCCAAGTCCGAGTATGCCTATCTTGGTCATCTGAATTCCTCTAAACCGTTTGACCCGATGCGTGGGTTAAGAAAGAAACCCTCCGCAGAGTTGCCTAAAAGGGATTAATGATTGATTTTTGTTAATGGGACCGGTTAGAATTACAACTTTCTCCAATTTGCGAAGTCAAGTGCTAATTATATACAAAACAAATCCGAATAAATATTGTTGTAATTTGGTGCAGGGAACAGGATTTGAACCTGCGAAGCACTACGCACTGGGACCTAAACCCAGCCCCTTTGACCACTCGGGTACCCCTGCTTGGTGATTTGGCGACCACCTATCCGACTTCAATTAAGCGGTCAAGCCATGAATAACATACGCTGCAACTCATCCGTTCAGTTCAAGTCTGAGGTTACTACACGCTTCATGCAAGGGGCGAGACTGAGCATGGATTCAACCACCAAAATCAGCCGTGAAGAATTGGTTGAATTAGCCCTAAAGGTCAGTGAAAACGCAGTAGCACATCACTCCAATTTCCATGTGGGAGCGGCTCTAGAAACCACACAAGGTGAGGTGTTTACTGGTTGTAATGTTGAATCGGATTCGTACGGCCTGACAATTTGTGCGGAAAGGGTAGCACTAACCAAAGCGCTATCAGAGGGTGAAAGAGAATTCACACGTATTGCGATAGTTGGTATTCAACATGATTCAGAAGGTCAACCAGATTTTACTGAGGATAGTGGCCAAGCACTTGGGCCATGTGGTGCATGTAGGCAGCTATTGTGGGACCATTGCCGAGATATCGAAGTGATAGGCGCTACACCAGAAGGTGAAGTTGGTAAAGTGTGGCAACTTGCAGAACTACTACCTGATGCTTTCAATTATGAAAAGAAAACTTGAGGTGAAAGAATGGTAAATGACTCTGATTCAATGGTGGTAGTTCCAGAGCACGCACTGATAGCGCACAAGTTGACGCGCCTTAGGGACCGCAAAACATCGTCGGTATTGTTTCGTAATTTAACTCGTGAGATAACCCAGATTTTGATGTCCGAGGCTACTCGCGACCTTTCTACCACTTCTGAGATGAGGGAAACACCACTTACTCAATTTTCAGGGGAGAGTATAGCCTCAAGGATAGGCATAGTACCTATTCTTCGTGCAGGTCTTGGAATGAGTGATACTGCCCATGAGATGTTGCCGATGGCGCGGGTTCTCCACGTAGGTCTGTTTAGAGACGAAGAAACTCTTGAACCAGTTTACTATTATGATAAATTGCCTACTCCACCAAATGTGGATTTGGCGCTGGTTGTTGACCCTATGTTGGCTACAGGGGGTTCGGCTATTGCTTGTATCAGTCGCTTGAAAGAGACTGGGATTTCGGATATACGATTTATTGGATTGATAGCGGCTCCTGAAGGAATTGCCGCCCTGCGCGCGGCGCACCCCGATGTCAAAATCTGGATGGCTGCAATTGATGAGAGATTGAACGAGCAAGGATACATTGTTCCTGGCTTAGGTGATGCGGGTGACCGTATCATGGATACCTAAGTGCAAACATGTTCATTCATTCTTGCGAACTCTAGCGGCTGCTAAACCTGCTAGGCAGACAACCGCAAGCGTAGCCATCAGTGTGAATCCAGGAGTTTCATCATCTGTTGTCCCACCACCTTCCGGTGTTTCGCCAGTAAGGGTCACCACAACCTTGTTCCACTTGTCATCTGAACTTGCCGATCCATCACCATTTACTGCATTTCCATGCGCGGTGAAAGTGATATCTGTTGTATTATCTGCTGGCGCAGTCCAATTGACTTGCCAAGTACGTTGGTCATTGCCAAATTCTGTGTGAGTCATTTCCCCATTCATGAGTTGTGAGGTATTATCGAAAGGTGCTAGCGTCCCTGCGTTAGCATCCAAGTTGAATCCTCCGTAGTTCTCAGCCCCCTGCTCAGGACCACCTGTGATGGTTATTGTAAGGGTCAAAGTTTCTCCTGCAGTGTAGTTATCTGGCACACCATCAAGGGTGACTACTACTCCTTCTGTAGCGCTGCCTGAGTGGCAGGTACAACCAAATTGCACATTGCTAATTCCAGTTGGCTTAGCACTCACTTGAGTAATACTTGAGCCGACTAAGAGGACAAGTCCTAGTATGGCAATAATTGCAGATTTGTTCAAATTTTTCATGTAATTCAACCTATCAGTAATTGACTGATATGTGTTGCACTAGTCTATCATTTAATAAAATATGTGGGTTAAGTCACAATTTTTGTTCCACTCGTCAATGATTTAGAATGACGCGTAAATCTTGCAAGAACAAATCCACAGGGATCTCAGAATCAGACCAGACGACTCTTGGACGACCTTCTGCATCAATAATGTAAGTTGGCTGAGTATGGCTGAATCCATACCCCTCTTCGGAATCATCATCAAAGTCAATTGGCCCAACTCCATAGGTCTCAAGCACAGGTAATACAGCATCTGGGTGTCCGGTCAAGTGGGGCCAGTCGTATCCCCTATCGGTGGTCCAATTTCTCAAGTTTGAAGGCGAGTCATGCCATGGGTCAATGGTCACGGAAACTAGGGAAACATTGTCCTTTTCTGAGGCATTGAGTGATTGGTAAATCATATCTAACGAGGCCGATATTACTGGGCAGGTATTGTAGCAGCGTGTGTATGTAAAAGCCAGTATCACTGTTTTTCCACGTTGTTCTTCTAAAGACCACAGGTTTTCGTCCATTGATTCAAGAGTGAAAAGTGGTGCGTATTCAGTCCCCATCCATTTAGTTCCGTGAAATGTTGATTCTTCAACAGCGGGCTCACCGATACATCCAGGTAGGGATACTAGTAAGAGAAGTAAAGCGGATAGAATCGCTTTTGGGATTCGCATTTTGCCACACTTCTGCTTTGATTTCTGCTCGGCTTCTGTATATCAGTTGTATTGGGAGCAGGCCTTGCAGTAGTCTGCACCGTAAGACGGGATATGGTAGACTTCCATTGCTCCACAATGTTTGCAGGCATTTCCGGTTGAGACCATTTCTCCCGTTTGCCCATCACTCGCGGCGCTAGCAACAGGTACTGTGGCTGGTGCCGATAGTTCTGCTTGAGCTTGAGCGAGAGATGGAATTGCGGGCATATCAGTCCCGTCTTTCTTGCCGCCAGTTAGGGCTAATACTGCAATTCCAATTAACAGCAGAACGATGACTGCAGCAATCGCCCCGATTACAGCAGTGCTAAGTCCTTCAGTTGCTGGTTCAGAAGTTCCATCCGTGTTGTTGCTTGTTCCGCCACCTATGTCCAAGTCTAAGTCTAAATCCAAGTCAATGTCTAAATCTAATCCTGGGAAGTCAAGCGCATACAATGGGTCGGTTCCGTTAGCGATTTCATCAGCATCCAAAAAGCCATCACCATCATCATCGTCATCAATATCGTTGGCAATTCCATCATTATCCAAGTCTGGACAGCCAACTAGGTCACCTGTTGAGGTTCCTGATTCTGTAGGGCAGTCATCTCCATTCGTGCCGTCAGGGTTGTCTCCGTATCCATCACCATCTGAATCAGTATGTTGGCTAGCATCATTTGGCATGAAGTCGTCTTTGTCATTGACTCCATCTTCATCGTTGTCACGCTGACTAGCGCTACAGCCATTCAAATCTACAGATTCACCCGGTGGAGTATCATCACATTGGTCAGTATTATCATTGACTCCATCTCCATCGGAGTCACGTTGTGCATCGGAGCAGCCAGTATTGTCCACTGTTTCTAGGTCTGTGGTGCCCGGACACAAGTCTTGAGCGTCGTTTGTTCCATCCTCATCAGTGTCCTTTTGGCTCGGTGAGCAACCGTCAGGGTCTGCTAGGTGCCTTTCATGACCCGGTGTGTTCGGACACAGGTCAACAGCATTGGAGGCGCCATCAAAATCGTCATCTCGCTGTTCCTCAGAACAACCCCACATATCAACTTCTTCTGCACCGTAAGGCGTATCCGCGCATTGGTCATCATCATTGTCAACAAAGTCGTGGTCAGCCTCCCAAGCAAACCTCTTGACCTCGCGTAATTGCGGCGTATCGCTATAGGTGTGATACCAAACCTGCTCCCAACCGTTGTCATCAACCAAAATTTTGGGATAAGAAGCACCATCTTCATCGTCAAGGAGAGTGAGAGTATCCCAACCGTTGGGTGTAGGTGATGCTATTTGCAGAAGGCCATATCCATAGTTATACCATGTTGAGTGGATAAGCCCAGCAATGTCAATGTCAACCGAAAGATGTCTGATATTCACTGCGGTGGATTGGTGCAGAATATTGTACTTGAAGTCTGTTCCATTCCATTCAGCAACTTGTACTGTGCACTCTTGAGGTGCATCACAAGTGGTGTCAGACGAGGTGTCCGTGCCGCGGAAAAAGTTGATTAGAAGTCTACCATCATCAGATACAGTGGTGTCAAGGCGGAAAGTGTTGACCATACCATTGGTGGTTACATTGTGAATGTTCCAGCCACCAGCGCCATCTTCAATTGCGAGGCGGATCATTTGTGGGTTGCTTGAGTAATAACTCACATGAGCAACATCGTTGACGAAGTTGACCTTGGCAAAAGTGCCGTTTACTTGCACAACTTCTTCACTCCAAACTCCAGGTGAGGTTTCTCTAGCTAGTTTTAGGGTAGAGTATGTCCCGGTATTGTCAGTGTATGAAACTACTCGGTTTCCTTGACTGTCAACTGCGAGTTCGGTGTACCAGCCGGTTGAATTATCTTCGGCGATTGTGGTGACGGACCAACTTGTGCCGGTTTTAGTGGCAATTTTCGCTGCGGTTTTGGTTGGGGTTCCAAAACTATTGATTTCAGACTTAGCATGGAAGGCGATACTTTCAGTCCCATCTGGTGAGATTTGGATGCTGGCGTATCTACCAGTTTCACCACCTTGGTCAACGATTACACCAGCTGCCCAAGTCCCGTCCGCGTTTTGTTTACGATAGACGAGATTACAATCGTCAGTCAGATTGGTCACTTCTGTATCACAAGAATCAGATTCATCAGACATGCCGCGGAAGTGAGCCAAGCGAAGTAGTCCATCTGCCCCTTTGATGGCATCCACATACTGTGAGTCAGAGCCTGAAGTAGTCAAAATCTGCTGCTCGTAGTGGCATCCTGAATCATCAATTATTTTGTTGAGAGGTGTGTTCATGCAACGGTCTTGTGCATCGGCTAATCCATCTCCATCTGCATCAAATGCTGGTGTGGCGATAATCAAGTCAGAATCGTCAAAATTATTGTATGAGAAAATTTCCTCAGCGTTGCTGTTTAAGGAGATGTCAGCGTAGGCTCCAACTGAGCCAATCCGGTCAATTTTCACAGTTTCCCATGTGGTTCCACTGCCGCGCATAAGAACTAGGTCCTTGTTGGTGAAATCTTGGTAAACGATGTGTAAATCACCGGTATCATCAGATTCCACTCTAATGTATTCGCCTAGGTTATTGCTGCTATTGGCTATCAGTGAATGGCTCCATCCACTTCCAGTGTTGACTGCTAAGCGGACACTGTCCCAACCAGATATATTTTGGTATGCAACGTATTCATTTCCATTTCCATCTATTTCTAATTGTAACCACCATGCTGGCTGATAATTGCTACCACTTTCGTTAATATGGATATCATTGATGCTCCAACCCGCTCCATCAAATGCAGCATATCTCAAAGATTTATCATACCATGCATC
>DUDF01000117.1:1823-13857 GCA_012959435.1 Candidatus Poseidoniales archaeon | reverse complement strand
GTTTTTGGCCCCGCCGCCAACTGATGTAATTCGCTGGACTGTTGGCGAGCCTGGATTTGACACGCCCCAACCAATTGTTGAGGCGGCCATTGAATCACTTAATGCAGGCAAAACCAAGTACACTCGGAGTGAAGGTTCCCTTGAACTGTGCGAAGCAACTGCAAATCGATTGCAAGATCGCTATGGAATCCCTACAACCGCAGAATCAATCATCATCACACCAGGAGCAAAACAGGCGTTACTCTACACTTTCATGGTTTGTTGTGAGCCAGGTGATGAAGTTATCTTGCTAGCACCTGCCTGGCCATCATACGATATTCAATGCAGAATGATGCAACTCAATCCAATCCATGTACCAGTCAACAAAGATAATTTCCATCCTAATATAGAGGCAATTGAGGCAGCCATTACTGACAAAACCAAGATGTTGGTGGTGAACTCACCAAATAATCCAACAGGAGCCGTCTATACTCCTGAGGAAATTACCCAACTTTTGGAAATCGCCAAGAAGCACGACCTTTGGTTAATCTCGGATGAGATTTACGCGCGCCTCAACTGGACAGGGTGGGGCCATCTCTCCCCAGCGAGTTTGGAGGGAGGCGCTGAGCGAGTCATTGTCATCACCGGGTGGTCCAAGTCTTTCGCCATGACAGGTTGGAGAATCGGGTTAGTCTCGGGCCCAAGTAAAGTGATTGGTGCGATGGGAAAATTGCAAGCAAATGCATGCTCACACATACCTTCTTTCTTGATGGATGCTGCGTTAGCCGCACTCACATCTGAAATTGATGACGCTGTTGAAGGATTCAAGCGGGCATATTTGGTAAGACGACAGATTCTGATGGATGGTATTGCCGCTATTGATGGGCTTTCAATGCCAGAACCAGAAGGTGCATTCTACGGCTTTGTTGATATCACTGAAACTGGAATGGATTCCACCACCTTTGCTACAAAAGCGCTGAATGATGCAAGGGTGCAACTCATTCCTGGTGGGTTGCTTGATAGTGGCGAAGGTTTCGTCAGAATCTCTTATGCTTGTGATGAAGAAACCCTACGAGAAGGGCTCAGCAGGATTTCGAACTGGCTAGATTCAAATTAATTTGAGGAAGTAGAATGGGTAAACCAATTCTCTACTCATTCAGGCGGTGCCCCTATGCAATACGCGCTAGGATGGCTTTAATTCGCTCACAAACTGAAGTTGAACACCGAGAAGTATTGTTACGAGATAGGCCAAACCATTTGATGGAAATTTCACCAAAGGGTACGGTACCCGTCATGTTATTGGATGATGGGACCGTGATTGAAGAAAGCCTAGAAATCATGCAATACGTTCTTAATTGGCAATTAAATCAAGATGAGGGAGAATGGATTCATAAAAATGATAATGAATTCAAATTTCATCTAGACCGATACAAATATCCTAATCGTTATGATAATGCAGACAGTTTTGAGCACAGAAATAAGGCAGCAGAATACCTCTTTGAACTGAATGGGAAAATTGCTGGAAAGCCGATTTCAACGGCCCTTAGTGATGCCCTATTCCCTTTCGTAAGGCAATTTGCCAATCATGATAGACAATGGTTTGATTCTCAAGATTGGCCCTATGTTCACACATGGCTTGCAAGTAATTTAGATAGCGAAGAATTCGCGATTTGCATGACTAAGTTTCCCCAATGGGTGCAATAATTTATTTTGAAATCAATATTGCTCTATGATTAGAGTTGTATGGGTTTCAACAACTGCTGCATCTGGAGCTGTTAACCATATTCGATCAAGGAGTTCACGCAAGGCGTGTGTATCAGAAACTGAGACTATCAAAAGTAGGTCCGCATCTAAGCCCCCTCCAACTTCGTAACAGGTAAGCACCCCATCCCACATTGAGAATTCTCCAGCCAATGTACCTACCTCAGTACCCGGGCCTAATTTAATTCGTACAAGCGCAGAGAGACCAACCCCTCGCTCAATGATTGTGTAGCGCTGAATAACATCTTCCTCAAGTTTTTTCATACGCGTGCGCACTGTTCGCTCAGAAACGCCTATCGCTTTAGCGAGGTCTACGAATGAGGTACGGGAATTATCCCTTAATGCACTGAGAAGGGTGCGGTCGGTTGAATCTATGTTCATGGGGCAACGCTTCCACATTTCGTATATTAATCCTATGATGACGCGCTCTTTTGATTGTAATCCGGTATGATTTGCCGAATATAGGAAAATTATTACAATAAGGAATACAGTTTATTGAGTTATTTTTAATGAAATGTTTTGGATTTAATTTAAAAATCGGGAAATTTTTGGTGATTAAGTTATCATTGGGTTCAAATGGGCCGAGCCATTGGATGGGTTATGCAAAGTGGTTCAGACTCAGCTTTGAGTCAACTACGAGTGCAGGAATTTCTTGATGAAGTCTGCAACTTAGAAAGTTGTGAAAACCACATCTCATGGTACAATGTTGATGTCGCCACTATGCTTGAAGGGTGCAAAATTCGTGGCCACAGCACCAATCCAGATGATGGGACAGCAATTATTTTCCTAAACGAAAGTGTTGTTGTTTGTGATCCTAAAGAAGGAAGTATGCAACATTACCCGCGAGGAATGGTTCACTGCTTCGTTGATGACAAAAGAAATAATTCTGAACAAGAGGAGGGCGAACCTGTCTTTTCAACCGAACTTTTCTCTATATCTCCAAGAGGAGAGGAATTGTGCTATGTTCTCAGTTGTGATGAGGAACATGAAGTGCCAACCATCCAAAATGAAGTAGCAAACTGGTTAAGTTGGCTTAACTGATAAATGCGTAAGATTATCCAACCGCTTTGGGTGGCATTAGTTACAGGCGAGAGTGATGAGTGACATAATCAACGACCTGCGCGGTCGCATGGTAATTGATAGCAGAGGAAATCCAACCGTTGAAGTTGACGTATTTGTCAACAATCAAATGGCTGGCCGAGCAATTGTTCCTAGTGGTGCATCAACTGGTGTTCACGAAGCACTTGAACTCCGAGATGGAGATAAATCACGCTGGGTTGGTAGAGGGGTTGATGCGGCTGTTGCCAATGTCAACGGGCCGATTCGTGACCTTCTAATCGGTATGGATGTAGGCGACCAGGAAACTCTTGATGCCGCGATGATTGAGGAGGATGGAACTGCAAACAAATCAAAATTTGGTGCTAACGCAATTTTAGGGGCAAGCATGGCGAGCCTCAAAGCGGCTGCTAATCTTGCTAATGAGCCACTGTGGAGGCATATTGCAGGCAGTGGCGATGTTTCTATTCCAGTACCTATGATGAACATCCTCAACGGTGGTTCTCATGCTAACTCAAATGTTGATGTACAAGAATTCATGGTAGTTCCTCATGGATTTGATGACTTTACCACAGCATTCAGAGCGGGTGTAGAATGTTATCACGCACTCAAAGGCGCGCTCAAACAAGATGGGTTGCTCGGTGGCGTAGGTGATGAAGGTGGATTCGCACCAAATCTTCCAGCCAACGAAGAAGGGTTGTCCTACATGGTTAGAGCCATTGAAGGGGCTGGTTATTCAACTGACCAAATTGGTATCGCACTAGATTGTGCTGCTAGCGAATTTTACCGTGATGAGGCTTACCAAATTGATGGAAAAGCAATCTCAGGGGAAGCACTGGGAGAACTCTACTCCGCCTGGCTTGATGACTACCCTATTCTCTCAATCGAAGATGGGTTCCACGAAGATGATTGGGCTTCTTGGGAGAGTTTTACCAAGCGAGATGGTGGGCGCTGTCAAATTGTTGGTGATGACTTATTTGTCACACAAAAGGCGCGGTTACAACAAGGAATTGATGATGGTTCTGCAAACTCAATTCTCATCAAACTCAATCAAATTGGTTCAGTCACTGAAACTCTTGAAACAATGCGTACTGCTTGGGATAGTGGGTTCACCACAGTAGTTAGTCACCGCTCAGGTGAGACTGAAGATACCACAATAGCTGACTTGGCGGTTGGCACAAATGCCGGCCAAATCAAGACTGGGGCGCCATGCCGAACTGACCGCGTTGCCAAGTACAATCAATTGCTAAGAATCTCCGAAACCGTGAACACCTACGCCTCTCCGTTCTGATTTTAATGGCTGAAGCGAGCAAGGTGCGGACACTTGGGCCGGCTTTGCTCATTTCAACTCTAATCGTGATGCTGCTCGCGAGCCACATCCTCCCCTACACACAGTTTAGTGAGCCCACGATTGGCGATAATTACACAATCGAATTGGTAGCTGAAGATTTGGGTGGGCCGAGTTGTCTTGAATGGGTTAATTCCAGTATCCTAATTATCTGTGACCGTGATGGTGGTAGATTGGTTTCTCTAGAATTTGATTACAATAGCACAGACTGGAGTTGGAATGTATCTCAACACTCAACTTGGTTAGATGGGTTTGACAGACCACATGGCATTCACATCGCCGAGAATTTCATCATGGTTTCCGAAGCAGGTAGACTAACTCGGATCAATCATTCCGGCCTAGACACAGGATGGATGGAAGAGGTCAAACAAAATGAAAGATGGGCAATGATAGATGAGATTTCAATTGGAAACCATCAACCCAATGCAATCAATGAATTGGGTAATGGCACACTAGTCTGGCATGTTGGCTCAACCTGCAACATCTGTGACCAAGACGATGAACGCAACGCGGCTCTGCTCTGGGTCAATGCAAGCACTGGTGAACATGGAGTTCTGGCCAGTGGTGTACGCAATTCATACGATGGTGTGTGGGTGGAAGGAATAGGCTACCTGTTTAGCGATAATGGTCGAGATTGGGAAGGGAAACATCCCCTTGAAGAAGTGAATTTGTTAGCCGCTGGGGCTGATTATGGCTGGCCTGAAGATGACCCAGAACACCCTATCCCAGCCGGAACTATTGGGCCTGTAGCAACTTGGACCGCCCACAGTAGTCTCAACGGAATGACGAAAAGACCGGTGAACTCAACATTTCCTGGGAATGAACATACAGTCTATGCGACAGTATTTGGTTCATGGAATGCAGTGGTTCCTGTTGGTCACGAAATAGTTCAAATTGATTTTGAAGAAAACTCAACTAATTCTCAGGGATGGGCGGGGGAGGTAACTTCGTTTGCAACAAACTTGACTGCCCCTCTTCCAATAGCTTTCCATCCATCTGGTAATTACTTGTTTTACGGCATATTAACTGGTGGTGGAACTCTGCATGTAATCACAGCAAACAGCAACCTCAGTGACTAATTCTCATTTTGAACCGGTTAAGCCTTGAAGGGGTGGCTCTCGGGCTCGCTTTACAAGAGGGGTTTGAATGGCACGTGAACTGATTCGTTTGGATGATGTCCACAAGGCGTTTGGCTCGCTTAATGTTCTAGAAGGGGTCAAACTCAGAGTCGATGAAGGCGACCGTATTGGAATCGTTGGACACAACGGTGCTGGCAAGACCACTCTTCTGCGCACAATATCCAATCAAGACCAAGATATTGGTGATATTAATTTCGCTCCAGCGCTTAGAATCGCATTTTTGACTCAAGTTCGCGATATTGAAGAAGACGCAACTTTAGAAGAAGAATTGAACCGAAGAGGCAGACAATTCAAAGAAATTGAAGATGAAATTACCGGCATTGAAACTTCAATGGCTGACCCAACATTCTATGATGGTGAATGGCAACAAGTGATGGATCGTTACCAAGAATTACAGAGTCTGATGGCTCGTTCTGGTGGTGGTGATGCAGCAGGTCACGCCAAACAAATCCTGAAGGCTTTGGATTTGTCACACCACCCATTGGATATCTCAATTTCACAACTCTCTGGAGGCGAGCGGGCGAAAGTTGCGTTGGCACGGCAACTTGTCGGACTTGGTGAGATTGATGTGTTTTTCTTGGACGAGCCCACCAATCACCTTGACTTGCAAACACTTGACTGGTTGGAAGATTTTTTGATGAAGTTCAAAGGTGCACTTTTGATTGTCAGTCACGACCGATATTTCCTTGACCGTGTGTGCAATAATATTGTTGAAGTTCACAGCATGTCACTACATAGATATCCGGGGAATTATTCGGCTTATATGAAACAAAAAGAATTGTTCTTGCAAACACTTGATGAACGAATTGAGAAAGTTAGCAAGGAGATTAAACGCCTTACTGGTGCCTTAAAATCAATGAAAAGGGCAAATAAATTCGACAAATCAATTTCCCAAAAACACTTCATGATTATGCGTTCCCAAAGAGAGTTGAAATGGTTACGCTCAATCAAACCAAGACAGCGCAAAGCGTTACGATTCAACCTCTCTTCAACTCAAAAAAGCAGTTTGGATGTATTGGATTTTCGTAAAGCAAGCCTCACTTTTGAAGGGCTTAATAGACCTATCTTAGATGCTGTAACGGTTGGTGTTTGCCGTGGCCAAAAAGTTGGTGTTGTCGGTCCTAATGGCGCTGGAAAAACAACATTGTTGCGCCTCATCATGGGTGAATTAAAACTCGATTCTGGAGAATTAGAAGTTCTGCCAGGTGTGCAAACTGGTTACTTCCATCAAGACCACAGGAACATCGATTTCACACTCACACCTGAACAACAAATTCAGAAAATGAAACCAAAAATGCCGTATGGTGACTTGCGCGCACTGCTAGGCCAGTTTCAGTTCAGTCCAGGAATGGTCAAGACGCAAATGAGTAAACTAAGTGGTGGGGAAAGAGCGAGGGTTGCGATGCTCAAACTCCTCTTAGAAGAGAATAATCTTTTACTTCTCGATGAACCTACAAATCACCTTGATACTGATGCCGCTGATGCTGTTGAAGAAGCGTTGAAGGAATATGATGGGGCGATAATTTCAGTTAGTCACGATCGTTGGTTTTTGGACCAAGTTTGTGACACTATTTGGGAATTGAAAGGTGATGGAAGTCTCAAAATTTGGCCTGGGAATTATTCAGAATATATCAGGCGTAGTCAACAATAGTTGATGCTTTTGCAACACCATCAAACAAGATGGAAATGACAAAAGCCCAAGACGTGACCCGTTTTCCTAATGACTGAAGAAACGCGATGCCCATGGTCTACCAAAGACCCGCTATACATCGCTTACCACGATGAAGAATGGGGGCGACCAAACCACGATGGGCGTAGGTTATTTGAGAAAATTGTTCTAGAAGGTGCACAATCTGGACTTTCATGGATAACTATCCTCAGAAAGCGAGATAATTATCGTAATGCATTTGCCGGCTTTGACCCAGCCAAGGTTGCCGCATTTGATGACGATGATGTGGAGCGGCTGATGAATGATGCAGGAATTGTTCGTAATCAAGCAAAGATTCGCTCTGCCATTAATAATGCCAACACATTCGTTGAACATTTTGGAAATGATGAAGATGCTTTCAGCGCCTTTTTATGGGCTTTTGTTGATGGAAAACCCATCGTTAATCAGCGTAAAACCATGGATGACATTACGGCTGTCACAGATATTAGCACCGACATGAGTAAGGCACTCAAGAAATTAGGGTTCAGTTTTATCGGACCGACTACTTGCTATGCGATGATGCAAGCTGCAGGCATGGTTGATGACCATCTTGTGACCTGTTTTTGCCACACTTCTAATCGTTCATAGGACTTCGAGTAAAAATTCCAAGGCGTCTGTCATTGAATGTTTTCGAGCATCGGCATTACCACCAACATGAGCTCCCACATTCTTTGCTGCATCAAAGGCGGCTTTACGCTGAAGTGGTTCGTTGAGAGGAATCCTGATTCCTGCCTCTATCTCACCCCACATTTCTCCATCAGCATCAATTTGAACTGTTCTTTCGTCCAATTTTATTGCGTGAGGTAACCAGTTCATTTCTTCTAGTGAATCAAAAGCATGGTGTGAATTTGGATATACTTCTAGCCTCATGTCTGCATCACTTTCCTTTGTCGCATCCATTAATCCGTGCACAAGTACTAGTGGAGTATAATCATCATCTTCTCCGTGTAAAATCTGAATTGGTACACTTTCCCATCGTTGATCTTCGGGGCGCATGTGGGCTGCTGGGTAAAGAGGTAAATGGGCAGAAAACCTCTCACCATTAGGTGCTAAGACCTCAGCGATAGGTGACCATGCAGAATAAAGAGCCGCTGTGCCGCCTAGACTCCAACCAGAAATTGCAATTCTATTGGAGTCAATCAACGGGTGTGTGTTGAGCAACTTGAGCGCTTCAAAGGCATCACTTAGCATCATTGCGTGTGTTACCATCATCTGGCTTTCAACGGTGCTAACCACATTTCGTGAATCTGAACTATGGATGCGAAATACTGCAAATCCAGCCTCTAACCAATTAGCCATGTGAGTATGTTGATGCTCAATCCAACCACGACTACCATGACAACTAACCACACATGGAAAGGGAGTTTCACTTGTTTCATTGGGTAACATCAAGTTCCCGAACACAGGGTGTTGAGGAGTTGATTCCATCTTGCAAAGAATGTGATGCATCTCAAATGGGCTAGCAGAGAGATAAGTGATTTGGCCACTGCGGCCATCGGCGAGATTTGTGGCTATATCCATGCTACTCAGCACCAGATGACCGGCACTCATCTATGGGGTTTCGGGTAAAAATTTTAAAATGATAGTTAAACTATTTATCTCACCAGTACCATACATCGCTACCTTGTGGATGCTCACTCGTATACATCATCATCCGCGCCCTCATCAAATTCGGGTTCCCTCAATCTCCTCACAATGAATAATACGATTATGGATGTGATAAGTAATCCAGCGACGATTATCCATTTCTGCGGTGTATCTGCTATATCTCTCGCATCATGGTAATCTTGAGTTGATTGTTGGTTAAAATAAGGGCAACCTCTGCCAAATTCCTCTGTGTTTATGTTGTTACTGTTCCAGTATTCCCAGACCACGCAATCTTCGGGATAAGGGGCATACATGTTTGCACAGCCGTTTGCTTCCACGTTGTAGACGCGTTCATCTGAATCATTTGGTGTGTTATCACATAGGTCTGTGACATCTGGGTATCCGTCACCATCAGAATCTTCAACTTCATCTTCGACTTCAACTGTTCCAGATAACTGTGTTTCAGAGCAACCTTCCGTATCAACCGTCTCGCCTTGTGGTGTATTGGTGCAATTGTCTTGAGAGTCAACCACCCCGTCTGCATCACTATCAATTTCAGGCTCGGGTTCAGTCTCGGCAATATGCCCCCAAAGCCAGACCATGTTACTCTCATGCTTGCCCGTGTCTTCACCGATTAGAAGCCGTCCGTCGTCCAAAACAACGAGGTTGTCCGGACCAGCGAGGTTGTCCATATCACACTCGTATGTGGCTGAAGATGTGTAAGGGCCACCAGATATCACTGGTTCAATCCTATTCACATCCCATCCATTATCTAAAGTCATCCGGTAGACTATTCCACAACGATTCTGTGTGACATCAATATCACCCTGTCCATCACTCATATCGTAACCAACATCAGACATCGCTAGATAGAGATAATCAGGTGCGTTTGAATTGAATGCAACCCCTTCCATCTTGTTCCATTCATCGCTAGCCCCAAGTGCAGCAGCTGCCTTACGAGATTCGAGGAACGCTACCCTATCGTCAGCCGCAGACCCAATCACACCATCGCCATTCAGATCCTCGTTCAGGCGACCTTCTGCCCAATCCATGATCTCTTCATCAGTGATGTAGGAATTCTGTCCAGAAATGAAGTCCGATGTAGTTATGCCATCATATTCATCAATCCATATTTGAATATCTGAATTTGATGATGAGGCCATTTCAATCCACCCCACATCAAATCCGGTGGTGGCCGAATCGCTGCTATCGTCTTGACTGACTTTAGCAGCATAGAGTGTTCCTGAACTGAGGTCTCCCGCAGTGTCAGCGACGAATTTGAACAATACAGTGTCATAGCCATCGTCAGAGAGGTAAACGGTTCTCTCATCAGGCATCACCTGTGCATTTTCATGTGAAAATCTGCCCATCGCGAAGTGCTTGATGAAGTCAGGTTCAGTGGTGGTTGAATTCTCAATCTCCATTATGTAACCATAATTGTAGGGGTTAGGGTAGTAGCCGAGATAATCCTCTAACTCTGCTTGGTCAGAGTGATAATTGTAACTCTCGTCATTCCATTCTTGAGTATCGGAGAAGTAGAGTTCCTCGGATAGGAGGGGCGCCCCCCAAGGGCTCATACTGCCGAAGCAGAAAACCCAACCACCGTTGACACTGCTGAGGTCCAGCATCATGCCGCCCAACACCTCCCATTCACCAGATGTTATGTTCCATTCAATTTCCAATTGGCTAATTCCTGCGGGTCGGTCTTCCCAAGCAGTGTAGAGATATCCTCGGCTGCCATCATCGTTCAGAGGTACGAAGGCATTGTAGTCCGGTTTTTCGCTAGTGAACATACGATTTCCATCGTCATCGGCGTAGATTCCCCCCGCGACTCCACCCTCAGAAAAGACGTCACTATCTTGCCGAAGAACCTGATAATATCCGTAAGAAGTTCGAATACCATGCCAGGTATCTGATTCGCTACTGGACGATGCTAATTCTGGAATAGAACTTGGAAGGTTATTCCAATCGATTCCATTGATGACTCCGATTGTTGCTCTGTAGTTGTCATTATCAGGGTGCATCGCGTTTACGAAGAAATTGCCATTCGCGTCGATGTGCATGCCAGTGACCTCAGCATTGGGTGGAAACATCATGATACGAGTCATCAATTCAGGTGTTGTCCCTTCGTTGCTTTCGGATATTGCAGGAGGAGAAATAAGGACGACGAGCAGCAAAATGATTGACAGAATAACTGGGACTGGCTTGTTTCGCATGAACTGCACATTGTATGGTCAACGAAAAACATTACCCATAGGGTGTTGTGTGGGTAGCCTCTATTTCGGCCCACTGAAAGCCCACGCGACAGGGCAAATCCGTTTCAATGAGTATTTGAATAGACCCATTCAATTATTTGCTGTCGCGTTGTATATCATAACCGGTGGCATTGGTCGATCACTTGCACCAGTAGTAACCTCAGAAATCGTGGTGACGTGTTCACAACCTTCAGTAATTACCCCAAAGACTGTGTGTTCACCGTCTAGGTGTGATGGATTACTATCATCTGGGACGATGAAGAACTGACTTCCACCTGTATTTGGATTGCTTGTTTTTGCCATTGATATTACACATGAATTGTGTGGGAGTCCATTATCTGCTTCATCGGGTATTGTCCAGCTACTTTGATTGCAAGCGCTCTGATTGTTGGCACTTTGCCCGTTACAGTAACCATACCAATCTGCAGCATATCCACCAGTCCCATCATGATTTTCAAAATCGCCACCTTGAATCATGAAATTGTCAATGATTCGATGAAAGTGTGTCATGTTGTAATTTCCTGCAATCACATGTTTTCGCATGTTATCTGTATGAATGGGTGCTGCTGCATGATTCAACATTATTTTAATTGTATAATTTGCTGTTGCATTTTCAAGATTTTCTCCATGGAAAATATTCAGTGTAATATTACTGTATGTACCATTGAAGGCCACATCATCAACGACATCATCTTCATCGGTACCATTTTCTCCTTCCTCCAAACACCCAGGTAGAAGTACAATTAAAATAATCAATAGTGCTCTAATTTTCATGCTATCACACTTGGCCAATCCCTGTCAAGTAATGAATGATTCCACCGACATTGAAAGGGGGCCCTTATGAAACGTATACGTTTCAATGAGTAGGTAATGAAAGGGCCCACTGAATCCCCTTTGTATTAGAAAATAAAATGCAAAGGGGTTTCGGAAAAACCCATAGCATACATTGATTTTAGTTATACAAGCATTAATTCACACTTACAAACGGCTTCCAAATGAGTTGGGTGACATCTCCAGCGAATTTGGTTTCAGATTTCCTTTCCCATGAATCTGGTAAGTCAATCCCGTATTTACCAAAAACAGGGATACCTGTCTCGAGTTCGATTGGGAATTGTGTAATTATTATTTCATCAATGACTTCTGCTTGAAGACACTCTCCATTGAGAACACCTCCTCCAAGAAGCCAAATATGTCCCCCTGA
>DUDF01000117.1:0-1771 GCA_012959435.1 Candidatus Poseidoniales archaeon | reverse complement strand
AGAAAGAATATGTCGTTCAAAATTGGTGAAAGGCTCCTCTTCAAATTGACTGATGACGTCCCATGTTCTCCTTCCAATGAGAACACAATCGATGGTTTCCATAAATTCACCCAACCCATAGTCTTCATCTCCAGTAGGCCCAGGTAACCAATCAAGGCCATCATCTAAAGTGGCTATGAAACCGTCCTTGCTTGTTGCAATATGAATAATGACTTTCCGTTCTTCGCCCATATAGGGCCCATAGCGGATTTAGATATAATTCAAAGGGCTCCCCTTTGCTCTGGCGGTCATGGTAGTCCATGAGCGAACCCACTGAGCAACCTGAACAGCCCTCTCGACCCTCCGAAAGTAGCACTGCAATTAGTGAACAATAACTAGAGGGATTTCAGCATAGATCCACTAGACCCTCTAGTTTTTATTTTACAATATGGCGTCAAGAAAAAGAGATTTTCTCAGGAAAAAAATACCTAATTCGGTATAAACAATCTATTAAGTGCGACATATCAGGGCACATATTATGGGAAATAATGCTTATACAGGTAAAGTTCTTTTTTTGAGTATTCTCCTAATAATTTCATCACTATCTCCATTATTTATGGAATCAAATTTGTTAGAAATTGAAAACACATCAGAAGTTAGTCAAATCGTTGATGTCAACACCTTCTCCAGTGGTTCACCAACCACTACAATAATGGCCGATATGGGAGGTACTGCTACTTTCCTTCATCAGGGGGGGCATCGCTTGCTCAATGCAAGTGTTGGAATAGAAGTATTGCCATATTCAACATCTCAAACATTGTATCATAATATGGCGAATGCTCAAACGATTGGAACACTCAATAATACATCTGTAACTCCATTGGGTGTTGAACTAATAACTGCAAATAATACTACCATTCTAAATGCTGTTCAATGGTCAGGTTCTCATCATTATGATACTCTTGATTTACGTTGCGGAATCCAAACTTGTGGCTCAATAACTGCTACTGGAAATCTAACAATTACCGTTAGAATACTGGTTGTTGCGGCTGGAACAACAATTACTGCAAACGCAATAAGTGGTGGCGGCAGTGGTGTAGGAGGTTCAACAACTGCAATGCAAAACGGACACAGTAATGGCGGTGGAGGCGCAGGTCATGGCGGCAGTGGCGGTAGTGGCGGTATTCGCGGTGGAGTCAATGGTAATGGCGGGTCATCCTATGGAAATTCTACCGAATCAGGCTCACAAGGTGGTTCGGTTAATAGTTCAAATCATCCTACTGCAGTCGGAGGAAAGGGCGGCGGATATATTCGAATAATCGCAGACCAAATTGATGTCAATGGTTCAATTAAATCCAATGGAGGAAATGGTGCTGTTGGACAAGGGACTATTACTAGTACAGGGCCTGGTGGTTCAGGTGCTGGAGGTGGAAGTGGAGGTTCAATTTTCATTAAAGCAAATACAGTAAATATCGGTCTAGGTGGTATTATTGAAGCGATTGGCGGAGACGGCGGAGATGGTGCCCGCACTTACTGCCTTTGGGCGCCCTGCGGCAGTATGTGGGATGGCGGCGATGGTGGCGGCGGCGGCGCTGGTGGACGTATTAGCATCATGACCCAAGTGTCCAATTTCAATAATCAAGGAAATATTTCTGTTTCTGGTGGCAGTGGTGGAAGTGGAGGTCGACCTGCTTCCGCTCTAGGAGGTCCTATCGGTTGGACTGGAGTGGCTGGTTCAACAGGGTCAACTGGAGTTAACAATTCCTCTACTTGGGCAGGCTATACAGTTTCA
>DUDF01000116.1 GCA_012959435.1 Candidatus Poseidoniales archaeon | reverse complement strand
GAAGAGGCAACGGGTTGATAACCGCATGAGTGTCACAAGATACCAACCAATGAGGTAATGGAACATGTCCGGTGGATTACTAGAGAAAGCACAGAGTCAGGACAACGAAGCAGTAGTAACTCCCGATGAGGAAGTTACTGCGGCAGTTGAAGATGTCGAGGACACGTCCGGCGGCGGCTTGTTAGAGCGTGCTTCCACCGAAGGCGATGGTGGGCCCGGCTTTGATTCAGCCATGGTCAAGAAAGGAGTGGCGGCATCAGTTGTTGCCCTCTTAATTCTCTTCGTCGCATACCAAGCAGTCATGGGATTCTCACTGGGGGGATATAGTATCTCAGTCTCCGATGTTGATGTTGATGACAGTGATAACACACTTCGCGTTCAAGTTTTCATTGGTACTCCTATGTTCAAGAGTTCACCTAGCGGAGAAATGAATATGACCATTAGTAACGGTTCTGGGCCTGTTTGGTCTGGTACATTTGATGCAAGTTCTAAATTGAGTTGGTATGATGTTAATATTGCCGATTTCTATCAAGGTAACTCTCGTGCAGCAGCAGCGGATGGAAGCAATATCGATTATACAATAACCGTTGAACTAGAAGGTTCTACCTCCACAGCGTATTCAATCCCAGGGGAACTTTCAGATCGTACAATTAACATCGTTGATGGGGAATTGAGTCAAGTTGTTAGTTCATGTGATTGTGAAGATAAAAACGACCTTGATCATGTGGGGGTAAAATTCAGAGTTGGGATGGGTGCTTTAGACCCGGTAGAGAGCGACACATCAAACTTGATGATGCATATAAATTCAGATTATACTGTAGATGCTGAGATACTTCACGATGGCTCACCTGTGTTCAGTTTCCCAACTGTTACTGTTAATGGTGATGAGGCTTCTTGGGATGGTGGTGCTGGTACAGTTGAGAATTCATGGCTTGAATTGGAAGGTGAAGGGACATTAACAGGTGCCTTTAATGATTCAGTAAGTTATATCCCACGTGATGATTTTTACGAAGGTGATGATGGTTGTTACACTATTGAAATCACGGTAGTTCACGTTTCTCCCTTTGGTGAAGAGGTCATCGGAACTTCAAGCCAAGGATGGGAGTTCTTTTGGGAATACAATGAAAATAGAGACACATCGGCAGGTAACGGGCCAGACAATGAACCCGGGACAGCAGATGACAAGGTCCCAGACCCGTACAAATCTCCTGAAGCTTGCTGATTATTCAGAGGTCATCTAGGTCATCTAGTTCGTCTCGTTCAACAGTAATAGTTCGAGTAACTTCGTTTCCATGAATTGCCGTGAAGTATGTTACTAATCCTAGGCCAACTACCAATGCGACTAGGAAACTAATGACCATAGGGCTCATCCCTGGTGGTGCCTCTGCAGCAGCACTCCATACAATGTTCTTACTTTGGATAGAACCACCGCCAAGAAATCCTTCAATTGCAATCTGTGAAGGGGTCAATGGACTACAAACGAGTGTAGCATTGCCTTCTTGTGCATGGCCCCATTTTAGTTCGACCCCAGCAGTCTCTCCTGCCATTACGTCAACAGCTGGGTATGTTGGGCTGATATCTGCTCTATTTTCTCCGTCATAGCATTCGATTGCAACACTGTCAATCAAGTCGTCCGGATTACCAGCATCAGCACTACCTGTATTGCTGAGAGTCACCATCACAGTGGCCCGCTTTCCCAAGTGGGCTTCTTTGGTTATTTCAACAGATGTCACACTGATTTGAGGAATTATACCAAACTGAATGGACGGGTTAGTAATCTTCTCTAAATTACTGTTAGTCCCGTAATATGTACCCCATGCAGTAAACCATTCAATACCGCCAACAGTGGCGTCTTCAGTCCATACAGTGCCATCAGCATATCCTATCTCAACAATTCTTGGGCCCTGCTGGTAATTAGCCGGTACTACATAGGTGCCATCCACCATTGAAAGTCCTTGGAGGGTGCGTTCTTGCGGCCCAACTCCTGTGATATTGAAGGTTATTCCTGAACCAGGGAATTGCAATACTTGGGAGGCTAGTTGCCTCTCCCAAAGGTCAACAATTCCGCCAGTGCCGTCAATATTGTTGAGGGAAATTTGAGCCTCTGTATCTGCTACAATATCATGGTCATCCCGGCTACCCTCAAACCCGCCTCCATTCATTGAGACGCTAGCAGCGCTTCCTGTGAGAGTGATAGGGCCACTAGCACTAACAACCGTATTCGTTGCACTGAATGCTCCATTGATGGTCATATCAGCGCCTGAAATTCCAGCATCAGTGGCGGTTAATGTTGCTCCAGTTTGGATATTTAGTGAGAATCCTGAATCACCACGAAGTAGCCAACCAGAATAGTCGAGTTCAGTAGCCTCGTAGGTATTGGTTTCCGATAGCGTTCGTTCAACTTCAATTCGGTCAATTACTAGTTCCCCATATTCACCCAATATTGATTCGAATGATAGGGTTCCACCGGCTCCTGGTATAATGACACTTCCAGGTGTGGTGTGCTCATCTCCTTCCATGTCATCTTTAGGACCATCATTCCATTGTGCTGTATAGTTAGATAGATTGTATCCCGGTGCTGAGAAGATTTTTATCGAAAATGGGATTCCAGCTGATTCTGGTAAGAATAGCGTTGCAGAACTACCATATGCGCTCCAGAATTGAAGGTCTGAAGGTGGGTTTTCAGCATTTAGTTGTCCACCATCCATGATTAGATTACCTTGCACATCTAGAGAGGACCCCTGAGCAACTGAAATTGATTCTGAAATTGTCAGATTCACTCCTACAGGGACAATCACACTTCCGTTCATGGTTGAAGTCTGATTCCAATTGGTATCTTCAGTCAGAGTAACAGTACTACCATCTGATGGCGGTGTTGCTGCAATTACGGGGGTAGTCATGGGGGTAACCATACCAAGTAGCATGGCAGCAGTCAAAATCACCAATAATCGCTTGTTCATCACGCTGTCCGACAAAGTCATTGAACATGAAACCGCCGCTTTAGTGGGCGAAGGTTCAACCACCTTCACCAAAACCGAGGGGTGATGACGTCAGCAGGCACTTTACCATGGGACCCAATCATCGTGGCTCCTCTTCTCGTTCTATGGCTCTATTTGCCAGGGTATCTATCCAACACAACTGCGATGTTGGGTGGGAAGTGGATTCCTGATAGAACAGGGATCACTGTCTATCCGATTGATGGTGGGAAAATTCATTCTGATGGAAATCGCCTCTTAGGCGATGGGAAAACATGGAATGGTCTTCTTGGGGGCTGTATTGGAGGCGGATTAATTTGTATGCTAACGCATGCGTTAGCAGCAGGCAACGGAATGTATAATTCAGGTCCATTTTTAGACCCCTTGGGTGCCTACACAAGCAGTTCAGAAGATATCCAAAATAGTTGGTTTTGGATAGGCGGTGAATGGGGTGCCTCATTCATCATGGGCTTTATTTTAGGACTTGGTTGCATGATTGGTGACTCAGTTGGCTCATTTATCAAGCGCCGCCGTGGATTGAAGAGAGAAGGCGAGGTGAGTAGTAAGGCGCCGTTACTGGACACACTTCCTTTCGCAATTTTCACTTTCATTTTTGGACTTCTTTTTCTCTCTCCTGCGATTGCAGGTGATACAGTTCTCGTCAAGGGGATGGTTATTCTTCTCATATTGACTCCAATTATTCATCGTTCATTCAATGTGATGGGCTACAAACTAGGGTTGAAATCTGTACCATATTGAAGTTAAAGAACAGAGTTTATTCCCTTTTTTACTTTGTCAACTCGGTGGTATTGCTTATCGCCCCCCTTTGCTACCAATGTGATTGATGGCGGAGGCGACCGTTCTGGTAGTTGGCGGCGGCGGGCGCGAGCATGCGTTGACTATGGGCCTCGTTGCATCGCCTTCTGTAGGTGAGGTTCACGTTGCCCCTGGCAATGCTGGAACTTCCCTAGTAGCAACTAATCATCCGTTTTCAGCGGGTGATGTTGAATCCTTAGTAGGATTGGCTCAATCGTTAGGCTGCGACCTTGTTGTAGTTGGCCCAGAAGGCCCTTTAGTGGATGGTTTGGCCGACAAATTAACTGCCGCAGGAATTCCCTGTTTTGGTCCTCACACTGAGGGTGCTAAACTTGAAGGGAGTAAGTTGTACGCAAAACAGACAATGCAAAATCTCGGTATCCCTACTGCAGGGATTCACAACATCAATTCTCCCTCACAAATTGACTCTGCACTTGATGACTTCGCACCTCCTTGGGTAGTCAAGCGTGATGTTCTTGCCGGGGGGAAAGGTGTAGTCGTAACATCAGACCGGCAAGAAGCAAGTCAGGCGTTGTCTGACGGTTTGCAAGCAGATGGATTTGTGCTACTAGAAGAATTTCTCAGTGGTGAGGAAGCAAGTATGCTCATCATGCTTGATGAAAGTGGATGGGTTGCCTTGCCCGCAAGTCAGGACCATAAACGAGTTGGAGAGGGTGATACAGGTCCAAACACCGGGGGGATGGGTGCATACGCTCCAGCACCTGTGGTTACAGATGAGGTGCGTGAGAAGGTTTACTCAAGAATTGTTGAGCCGATGCATGAATGGCTAAGGTCTCAAGATTCTCTTTACCGTGGTTGCCTCTATGTCGGGCTAATGATTGATGAGTTAGGTGACCCCTATGTTGTCGAGTATAATGTGCGGTTTGGTGATCCTGAAACTCAGGTGACGATACCTTTGATTTCTAGTGACCTTTACGAATTGCTGTTTTCTGTTGCATCTGGAACCGTAGGTTCCCACTCTCCTGAATTTACCGATGCATCGGCTTTGACAGTGGTTCTAGCGGCGGAAGGATACCCTGATTCTCCACGCAAAGGATTGCCAATTTCCATTGAAGTTGCGCTGATTGCAAACGGGGACGGCGGCGCGTTCATCCATCATGCGGGTACAAAGCATGAAAGTGGGGGTGAATTGGTCTCAAGTGGTGGCCGAGTTCTTGCTTGCACTGGCATCGGTCCAAACTTGGACGAAGCACGAAATCTTGCATATTCATTGATGGATGGCATCATTTTGGAAGGTTCTCACTATCGTTCGGACATCGGTTTTAGAGCGTTGTAGAGAATAAAATACCAAGTGTTGGACTACGGCTTTACCCCCTACGTGCGTGTGGGTGTGCGTGCGTTCGTTTGGCAACGGTTAAAAAAAGGGGTCAGGTGGCGGCCACGCTGAAGGTCGTAAGACTGACAACAACCGAGGTAATGGAAATGGAAAATGAAGGAAACGCATCTGCGCTACGTAATGTAGTGTGGGGGCTTGCTAGAGCACCATTGGCAGCACTTATTCTGCTGCTAATGACGATGGCAATGTATCCACTGGGTGTGACCTATGATAAAGAGACAGCAATAATGACGCAAGTATTGCCGTTCGTGTTACTCACGATCGGTGCAATGTTCGGTAGTGTGCCACGAATCGTCTTCTCCAACCTCGGAGTGAAACCTGCACAGGTCACATTGCTAATCTTCGCGCCACTAGTACTCGCAGCAGCGATTCCGCAGTTGGTTTTAGGGAATACTCTACTTGGAGTGTTATTCCTGATTTTAGCATTCGGAGTACACATGTTTGACAGAGTAGGTCGTAACGATGAAGCAAACCTACTCATCTGGATTGTAATGGGCTTCTATGCTGCGCTTTCATTTGCAGCTGTTGCTGCCCCTTTTTGGGACGGTACTCAGTTCGTGAACGGTGCTTGGCTACCTGACCTAACAGAGAACTACTGGGGCGCAATGGATGGGCACAGGGAAGCAACCGCTTTCCTGTTCTTTAACGGCTGGATGATATCTATCTTAACCGGTGTGCTCGTCACACTCGGTATTCGTGGTAGATTTGTTAAGCCTAGTACAAAGGGTTGGTTTTCCAGCCTGCCAGAGAAAATCAACGATAAAGCATTCATTCCGTTGTTTGCTGCATTTGGTGTTTGGCTTCTAGCCCACCTGATTTCAGAATCATCTTTCTTCTCAGCAACAGAAGCACAGAGAATTTCAGGTGATACAATCGGAGTATGGTGGCCACTATTTACTGGTGTAATCTCATTATTCACTGCATATTGCTTTGCAGAAAATATGCGGACACGTGGCGGTTTAATCGCTATGAACTGGTTAATTTACTCAGCCGGTTCTTTCCACGAGAATGGAATCATAATGAATGGTTCACAAGAATGGCACTCATATTTCTCCGGGAATAATGGTCTGTTTGTTTGGTTCTTCATCTTCTTCTGGCTTAATGTGCTAGTTGTGATGCTAAGTGTCAAAGGAAAATTGGGTGATGGTTCACCAAGAAGAACACCAGGATTGGCTAAGCAATTTTGGAAGGAGCATTGGTATGGTATTACCGTAGGTTCTGCTCTTTTGTCTGGTTTGCTAGTTCGTGTGGTATGGAATGTTCTTCCATTCATGAACTCTACTGGTACCCATGAATGGGACTTGACTGGTGGTTCTGACCCATGGTACATGATGCGTACGGTTGAATACATCCTTGCAGAGCACAACCACTTCCTCATCGACATGGATCGTTCTTACCCATTAGGTGCAATCAACCCTCGTCCACCTTTGTTTTCATGGAGTCTTGCTGTTGGTGGCATGATTCTAGCACCTTTGCTAGGTGTCCCAGCATCTGACGCTGTTTGGTGGTCTGTGGCGGCTCTTCCTGCAATTTATGGTGCACTAACTGTGCTACCTATTGCAGGAATTGGTAACCGATTCTTCGGTCGTGCTACTGGTGCAGTTGCGGCATGGTTGATTGCTCTGATGCCAGGGCACGTTGGTCACAGCACCTTTGCTTTGGCTGACCACGATGCATTTGCAATCTTGTTCCTATCACTAGGTTTCTACTTCTGGTTGAAAGCAGTAAAGGCAGCAGGGGACGATAAAATGGTGGCTAATGCAAATTGGTCACCTGCCTATTTATTCAAAGGAATCAAAGCCACATTTGAAAAGCGACAAGGAGCAATTGCTAATGCTATTCTCTCAGGTGTTGCATTTTCTACTGTTGCTCTAGGATGGAAAGGGTTCGTTTATGGTCTTGGAATCGTTTTCTTGGCGTTCTTCGCTCAGATTGTGATGAATCAATTCCGCAGACGTGACAGCATGGCATTGTATGTTACTGCAATGACAATGATGTTGGTCACATTCTTACTTCCATTACCATTCTATGCTCATATGCAACTGGGACTGGTATTCGATGCGAGTGGTTTCCAACCAATGTTCTACATTGTCGGATTCACATTTATAGCAGGGTGGGTCGCTGTTTCTTTCCGTGACAAACCATGGCTTCTGGTATTGGTTAGCGGAGGTGCGCTAGCGGGTGTAATCCTCGGTGCTCTTTGGTTGATTCAATTTTTGGGGATATACAATGGTTGGGATGTTCTCTTTACTGGTGGTTTCTATCTATCAAAGAACAAAATTTTCGATACTATCGCTGAAGCACAGGCTCCAAGTCGAGCAATGCTATTCGCATCCTTTGGTCCAATAGTAGCATTGGCAGCATTATTTGCTGGATTCATTGCACTTTGGCAAGGCATGCGCCGTCGTGATAGTAGTAGGTTAGTTCTAGCAATCTGGATTTTGGTTGCAGGAGTGATGGCATGGCGCGCTGGTAGATTCATTTTCAACGCAACGCCTCCAGTTGCAGTGATGGGTGCTTGGGCATTTGTCATCATGTGGCAGTGGGTAGGGGGTACTGATTTCGCCAAGGCTTGGCGCAGACTCGGTATCGGCTCTCCTAGAGCTCGCTTTTCCTCAACTACCAAGACTGCTAGGAAATATCCTGGAGTGCTTGCAGTTCTGATGATTTTCATGTTAGTAGGTGCACAACACGCAACCTACGGATTAGACTCAGGGGTTCCATCAGGGAACTCAAAGGCAAAGGATATTGATTCAAATATTTACAATATAACACCTAATATTCTGCGTGCAGAAGATCCAATCTTTGGTTGGTCTTTCCTAGATTCTACTCAGTACAACCCAGCGAACCATTGCCGCGGTAGCGCAAAGGAAAGCAGTTGTTGGTACATGGGTGCCTTTGGACCTGGATTCAATGGTGAATCTTGGAATGAGGGATATCAATGGCTTGAAGAGCAGGACGCTGATGTACCGTTTGGACAAAGGCCAGCATTCGTATCATGGTGGGATTATGGATTCCAAGCATTGGCTCAAGGAAAGCATCCAACAGTCGCTGATAACTTCCAGTCCGGAATTCCTGCTGCTGGAAATATGTTGTTGGCACAAAGTGACCAAGATTTGCTTTCACTTTACACTATGACGATTGCAGAAGGTGATTTGAGATACAATGGTGGCACATTTACACCTGACTTCCAGCGCACTTTAGAGAAGCATTTTACTGACAGTCAAATTGAGGAGTTCCTACTTCTAAACACTCTAGGTGGAGATAATGGGGTTGATGAGTTAAAATCTCGTTCATTCTCAATTACTAAGAAAGCAGGTGCAATTGCACTTGGCGAGGGGCACGTGCTTGACTACAACGGAATGCCAACATCTGCTACAATCTATCGTGTGTATGATAGTGAGGAGCAAATAGGTGGCGATTTTAACAATAAAAATGATGCATTGATTCAGTTCAATCAATCAAAGGATCGTAACGATGAAGTTGTTAATAAGTTTAGTCACCAAGTAATTGGTAATTATTGGTACACAAAGGACATAGTTGAGGATTTTGATGATGTATCATCTTCAATCCACAGGCAGAACGCCCGCTTAGCACTAGGTAGGGTTTTCTTGACTACTGTAATGGATATGCCTGAATTAGTTGATATTTATCATCAATTAACAAATGATGTCACCTACATTGTTGAAGATTCAGAGGGTAGCCCTGGAGATACTATTACTAGAAACCACGATATTCGTTATTTCGGAGTTGATAATCGTCTGTATCCAACAGGCGGCTCATACCAGAGTAGTGGTGGTAATCCAACGGGGATTTTCTATGCACCTACCACACTTGCTGGTCTTGACCCTGAGACATACATGAAGACGTGGTATGTTACTCAGAGAGGTAGTTCAAACTTCTTTGTTGACATGACTCAAGCTGAATATGAAGAGCAATACAAGAATGATCTCATACTCAGTCAATCACAGAACACAGGGGACATTATTCAAGCAGTTGACTTACGGGTTGATCAAGAGCCTGAATTCTTTGAAACTATGGTTGCCCGCGCTTATGTTGGCTACGGTAGTTCACAATTGGGTCTCCCTGGGAAGGTTGCTCAGCCAGGTCAGCACTTTGACCTAAGAGGTAGTACGAACAGCAGTTTGCAGTATGCATACCCGCTTCCCGGTGCTATGATGCCTAACTTTGTTATCGCGAATTGGTATAATGATGAAGCCACCGAAACCACTCCTTGGTATGATGCGAACACAGGTGTAAAGATACTCAAGTACTACAGTGGTGCTACCCTAAGTGGTGAAGTCAAATTAGGTGACTTCGGAGTAGTCCCGAAGGCACGTCTATTGATTGAACGTGACGCTTACAGTGGTGAAGATATCTTTGATGAGGACCCAAGAGAATATTGGATCCCAATTGGTTCAGTTGATGCAGACGAGAATGGACGGTTTGAATTCCGCGTTCCAGCAGGTCACATTCGCGTAACAGCATTCTCTGGATTTGCAGAAGATGCACAGGTTTTGCGTAATCAAGACCGTGACGCAATCGTCTCAGCACAAAGCAACTTCCAAGAATGGCAAGGATGGTTTTCAGATGTTTTAGGCCAAAGCACTGATGAAGATGGTAGTAGGTCAGTTAATCCAATCACTGGAATTTTGGCAAATGTTAGTGGTGGGAAGTTACTCGGAGAGATGGATTTCAATGTCACTGGTGCGCAAGCAGATACCAATGGTGGTGCAGTTATTTCGAAGTCATTGTCAATTGAAGCATCCAGTGCGACAGGAATTGTTACTTGGGAAGGGCACTCATCATTTGATGGGACACCTTTGAGTTCCCATGAATTGATTTTTACTGATATTTGGACAGAAGAAGAACTAGGGCATATCTGGACTACTAATGGTACAGTTGTGTCAACCGATGAATATCCACGTGTGTTCCGTGGTGAAGGTGAGGTGACCTTTACTGGTGCTGGTTTGGTAGTTACTGAAGGCGAGGTATTAGTGTCTGATTTCACTGGTAACTACACAAGACAGATTGCAAATAATCACTCATTTACAGGGGTTGGGAAATTCTCTGGTGCAGGTCAATTCGTTGGCGATATCACAAGTGGTGAAATAATTCCAACATGTGTTAATAACACAATCCCTGAACCCTCTGAAATATGTACATTGGCGGATTCAGATCCAGTTACATACTTGTTCTCAGGGACTTTTGACGGTACAGGTAAAGTAACTGCAAATGGTTCAGTTGATTACACTGCAACATTATACCGTGAAACACTTGTAGGCAACGGTATATTCTTCACCGATGGGACTGATGAGAGTCTTGAAACATACGGTACAATCAACGGTAGTGGCACATTCAGCGGTGCTGGTATTTTCAACGGCCCAATGGTTGAGCCCGGTACATTCCACTTAGTTGACGCATTACCTGGCTCATACCGAGTTTATGTTATTCTTCCAAATGGGAATATCACTAGATTGAGTACTCCACTTGAAGTTGATACGACTCCAACTAGTGGAGTTGAATTACGTCTACCGGGTTCTCGACTCGATGGTGAACTAGTTTGGTTCAATGGTTCGCCAATTGCAAATACTGAATTGTACCTAACTGAAGTAAGCATTGATGAAGAGGCAACAGAACCTTGCACTGAGGCTATATTTGCTCCCTGTATCATCTATACTGATGAGAATGGTTCATTTGGTTATGGGCCTATTCCTGATGGTTCATACGAGATGGTTATGGATGCTGATGGCGATGGATTCAACGAATGTATTCCTTGGATAACTCCTGCTACAGCCAATTTCTGTGATGGTAGAGCTGCAGTCGCTGCTACAATCGACCCAACGAATTTCACAATGGCGAGCAGTGATGCCGCAGTTCCTATGCATTTTGACATGGAATTCACACTGATGAAGGATGCCGGTGGCGGTTCAGTCGAACCAGTTACTGATGCAGTTATCAATTTCCATGGTCCGGTATTATCAGACGACGAATATGTTGAAGCAATTTATGATAATGAAACAGGTACTTATCGGGTTGAATTGCCAGAAGGCGAGTGGGTTGCCAACACATCTTCCGATGGTGATTTGTTACTGTGGGAAGAATTTGAGTTGACAGAGGACATCACAGACATCAATTGGATGCTGAGGAGAAGCATCAACGTCACCGGTCAAATTCTTGTTGAAACTGGGAAAGAGGAGTCACCCGATGAAGGTGTTCCAAATATTGAGGTAAAGTTCCAATGGGGCGGAATCACAACTTCAGTCCAAACAGGTTATGGCTCCGAAGCAGGTAATTTCTCAGTGTTCTTACCTGAAGGTGTAGATGTAAATATGACCACCACATCAATTGCAAATCAAATGTCAAATGGCACCAATTTCATGGTTTCTGATGGTATGGCACCAGTCATTCTTCACTTAGAAGAAGGGTTGTTGGTAGATGGTATGCTTTACCTATTTGAGAACCAAACTGCCTATACGCCGAATATCCCTGGGTTTACTGAAGTGCAATTGCATGCATATCAGGTTGATAGAGGTGTACATTGGTACTTTGATATTGATCCTGAAACAGGGCGCTTTTCACAGAAGTTGATGCAGGGTAATTGGACATTTGATGTCTCAGATGATAGACTAAATGTTGATGAATTACTATTAGAAGTATCAGATATAAACCTCGAAGAACTTTCTCGCGTGGAGTTGATAGCAAACCCTGACAACATCACTGTGGACATTACTGCCTTCCTAGACCATTCACTTGATGGGAACAGTAGTAATGGCACATTTGTCAGTATTGATTTTGCATTCGTACCGATTTCTGGAGGAGGAGTTGGTACAAGATTGAACGTCACAGCAGATGAGATGTCAAATGGACATTACAACGCTTCATTGCAACCAGGTGTATACACAATCGCAATTGATGCACAAGACAAGGTAAATGGCTCTGACTTTGATACAGTTCTAATTGACAATGAATTAATTCTTGAATTAGGATTGGATAACACCACAACAGAGTATGCAGAATTGATACTTGAACCATTGTGGAAGTTAGAAGCAAATTTAACCAATCAATCAGGTGGTATTCTAGATAACATAACAGTCATCTTTAACTCGGTTGATTCTGAGGATACATTCCAAATATTAGCGGATGAAAACGGAACAATTTCAGATTACATACCTGAGGGTGATTGGGTAGTCATAGTTGACAGAACTTTGGTTGCGGACACATATGAACAATTTAGAGTTGCACTTACAACGAATGAAACATCATCTAGAACAGGTTTGATATGGCGCTCGTTGGAATCTGCTGAAGTAGCAATCCACCTTTCTGAAGGTGATACAGGTGACCCGTTGACCGGTTTCTCACTAATTGCAACTAGCTCAGATGGATATGGCGAGGTAGTACTGCCGTACACGAACGATCAAGGAGATATGGTTGGTTACCTATTCCCCGGTGATTGGGTTGTAGCGCTAAACCGCTCTGAATCAATGGATAGGTGGGTGTTGGATGATCAACAACTAGCAACATTATCTGCCGGTCAAAACCTTTCAATCATTAACTTCTCAGTAGAACATTGGGTTACCCTTGGAGGTAACTTGTTCTGGGACTTAGATTCTGATGACGAGTACGATTTCAACGAAGGTGTTGAAGGCGCAAACATCACCGTCTCGGGAGGAGGTCTTGATACACCTGTGAACTTGACTAGTTCTTCCTATGGTACATGGCAATTATTTGTGCCGTCACAAAACAATTACTCTATTGAGGCATCTCAACTTGGGTTCTCTTCGGTGTCGATTGTTGCTCAAGTGACAACAGTTTCTAACTCTACAGACCTTGAGTTATCAGCAGGTAATGTTACAATTTCTGGAATTGTTGATTATGTGCAAATGGAAGTTTGGGATGAGTTCTCAGATGATGTTGTCCTAACTCTAATACCTGCGTCAGGAATCGAGAGAGATTCCCGTACACCTACTAAGGTGATGGCTAACGATGGCTCTTGGGATGGCGAGTGGACTGCTGATGTTGAACCCGGTGATTGGATTCTTTCTGCAACAGTTGTTGATGAAGGAATTGTTGGGATTACAATTGTTGAGGCTGACGTCCACGATGGTGCGCAAATGAACTTGACTATGATTCAAGGAGGGACTTTGGTACTCAGCACAAACTGGATTGACTTTAATGGTGAGAGCCATGATTTGAGTGAGACTAGTGTTTCTGGTGCAGAAATATTCGGTTCACCTGAAATTAAAGTGACCATCTTAGGAGTTAGTTGGAACGAAACAGTTGACTCTAATGGACAAATTAACTTCTTATTACCTAGTGGAGACATTTACCTTGAGGGCGTATTTGAGACCAATGAGCGAGGGATGGCAATGGTTTACCGAGCGGGGTTGACCAGTACTATTTCTGCTCAACAAGAAGCTCCTGCAGTGACCTTCAATTACAATCGTATCCTTGAACACTCGATTGACTTCAACATCACATCAATTAGTGGGGCAAATCAAACAGATGATAGTAATGAGGAAGTTAATGCATTATATGATAATGAAACTGCTTACCAAGTGATAGAGTTCAATGTTAATTTGACTTACAACGGTAACGAAGCCTTTGATGAGTATACGGTCGGGACAGTCTTCGATGCAGAAGATGTTGATTACTGGAATATCGAGTTCTATAATGGGACAGATGAGAATGGTACAGAAATTTGGAGCGAGACAACACCCGTGACCCTTGGTTTGGATGGTGGTGCCTCATCTTCAATACGCATGCGTGTTACAACAGCCGATGTTGAGAACGCACAGTCAATTGCTGGCGGGCACATCATCAAACTACGAACAACCCATTCAACAGGTACATTCAGCGAATATGTCCTGAAGATTCACATCCCTCAGACTTACTCTATTGAGATTGTATCATCACCTGGAGATACTATTGGAGTATTCCCTGGGGAAGAGAAGCGTGTTGAATTCGTTATTCTGAATACAGGAAATGGCCAAGACATGCTTGGATTTGAGATTGACACTGCATGGTTACCAGATGGATGGAGTGCTACAGGACCTAGTGAATCGCCTTGGGCATATGGTGAAGAAAGAACATATTCGTTCACTATCTTTGCACCTGCTGATGCTGACACTACAGCATTTACACTTGCTGTAAATATCAATAGCACTGATGGTACTGCCTATGATCCAATCGAATTACAGATTAAGTCTGCGAAGCCACTTCTGAACTTCATAATAGATAATACTGGTACATTTAATGGTGAAGATGCCGTTAGAGGTAAAAGCAACAAAATGATTGTATCGCTTGAAAATACTGGCCTTGTTGACGCAAAAAACATCAGAGTTAACATTTCAATTGAAGGATATGATGACCTTTACATCCTTTCAGAATCACAGGATATAGCAATTGGAAATACGGCTGAATACATTCTCTTCATTGATTTAGATGGCGTCGGCATTGGCAAGCAGAATTTCGTGTTTACTTTACAGAGTGAGTTCGGACTTGATTTAGATGAAGATTCTGATGAAAGTATCACAAGATCGTTGAAGGTTGCCACACCACCTCCCGAATCGGTAAATATTTGGGTGCCGTTGTTAATCATAGCAGCTTTCATTATTGGATTCCTAGGATTCCGAAGAATTCGTAATTCCCTCAGCGGTCAGATGCCATTCTGATGGAATACAAAGTTATCCTTGGTTACAAAACTAGGATGGTTCGGGACCAAACGCCGAAGAGTGCATTTAGCATCGCCTTTACCGGATATTAGGTGAGACTGTGATACCGGGTTTGGAGGGTGTTGAATTTCTGCCAGAACCAGAGGACCCGCGGATGCTTTCCACAATTGATCCGGGTGCATCTGGATACCCAGCGGAGGCATATGGTATGCCTACTGAAATGGACCCCCAGGCATGGAAGGATGCGGATGCGGTTAAACCTAGGAAACGACCTCTGAACCTCCCTTGGGGGTTATGGATGTTAGTTGGATTAATTGTGGCATTGGTGATTAGTTATAGTTCAATAATTGGTTACCTCGATGAGTTCATCCCTGAATCAGAATGGGCTTATGAGAATGCAGGAATACGCACCTTGAATGCTGATGGATATAGTGGTAAAGGAGTACGTGTTTGCATTGTTGACACAGGAATAGATATGACACATCCTGATTTGGTAGGGGTTAATCTTGTTGGTTTCAGAGATTTTATTCATGGGACCGATAACCCTCATGACAATGATTTGACACAATCTCATGGGACAATGATGGCCGGTATTCTTGTTGCTAACGGCTCATTCATTGGCGCTGCTCCAAATGTACAATTAATTGTTGCAGCAGCACTTGGCGCAGATGGTGGTTCAGGCTCAGAGGTTGCTGTTGCTGATGCGATTGAATGGTGTTGGACCAAAAAGGATGCGGATATCATTAGTTTGAGTCTTGGTGGGAAACCGGATTTAGTTTCTACATTTGGTGGTAGGACAGAAGGCGCGGTTAGCGATGCACTCGATAATGGGATATTTGTTGTGGCTGCTGCTGGAAATCACGGCGGCGCTGGTCAAGATTATCCTGATGTCACAGTACCAGCTAATGTTGATGGAGTTATTGCAGTCGGAGCAGTCCACCGCAATAATTCACTTTGGCAATTTTCAAGTTCAGGCTCGCCAACCAATGCATCAGGCGAATCTAGAATTTGGCCAAATCAGAAACCAGAAGTAGTTGCCCCCGGGGTTGAGATCCACTCAACTTTTGTTTCAGAAAGAACTGGGACTACATGGTCAAGAAGTGATGGTACCAGTGATTCTACAGTGTTTGTCACCGGTGCTCTTGCGTTGATACTTGAGAGATACAATGGCAACCCGGGACTTAGTCACACTCACCAAGGAGACCGTTCACCTATCCAATTAGTGAAGTCCGCACTCGCCGATTCGTCTGAACCAGGGGTTTTCCAAGTACAAGGTGAGCACCATCTGAGATACGGGTATGGCTCTCTCAATGCTGATAGTTGGTCAGATGCTGTTGGAGCAAGACTTTGAGAATAATGTGGCTCTAAAACCACCTTATTTGTTGATACTTTAGCAATCAAATGATACAAATAGGCCGAAGGGCACCTCATTTACGATGATACTTATGGCGCTACTTTGATATTTTTGCAATTGCAGCAAGGCGTTTTTTTATAACTAGGCAGCGTTCTCGGCTGTTTAACAAGGATTTGATGTCATGGAAACGAATAACCGAACCACAAGTCTTCTTCTAGTCGCTTTATTTGTGATTAGTTCGATGACTGCATTAGTCACTTTGACACCCACTGTAGTTGCAAGTAATGAAACTACAAGTGGTACGATTACAGGAACTGAAATTTGGCAGGGTGGACACACTCTGACAGGTGATGTTGAGATTGCACCGGGTGCAAAATTGATTATTCAGCCTGGGACAACAGTAACATTTCTCAATGGTACATACTTGGATGTGAAAGGTAACCTGTGTGCTGCAGATACCTCTTGTGGGGCAAATGGAATGGGCAGTAATGCAAGCAGAATTACCCTCAGATGGGGTAACCCTGCCAACGAATCAGCGACAGGTCGTTGTTACAAAATGATAAATCCATCAAGTGGTCAGCCACTGTGGAATGCCGACCCTTCTTGCTTTGAAGGTGTGCTAGTGCGCGACACAGTTGATATTGCTCAAACCAGTTTCAATCACGTTACAGTTGAGAATGCGTATGGTATGCCTCGATATGTTGCTGATTTGGGGGAGATTCGTTGGGCTGCATTTATTCTCGATGGTGCAAGTCCAACTCTTACTGAGATGGAATTTACCAGCATCAATACTTCTAGCGTTCTAGTTCTTGATTTAGCAGCACCAACATTCAATGGTGGCTCTTTTGAAGTAGGTTCAGATGAAGTAATTTCTAGCCTAGCTGGGAATGCAGTGCAAACATATGGTGCTGGAAGCCCGAGTGGCCCAGTGCGTTTCCTAAGTCCCGTTTTTACCGGTACTGAGAACGGTTGTTCTTCCGAGGACAACGGACGTCACGTCCTTTGGGCTCAGAAGTCATTCACTAACATTGACCATGGGGTCGTAGCAAGTGGCGATTATGGATACAGATATACTGATTCAGCAGGTACTATTAGTGGAAATACAATAGCAACAGATTGTACGGGAATTGATCTTAATGGTCGTAGGTCTATCTCAAACACAGACTACAAAGTGAATGTCATTAGTAACTCAATCATAACAGGCGACAATTCCCCATTAACTGTTTACGATGCTGCATATGCTCATGTTGAAGGAAATGTGATGAGTGGTGCAGCAGAAGGTTCAGGGATCCAAGTGGTTTCATCTTCTGGTGCTGCAGGTGTCGTTACTCAGGTTCGATTTACGAACAACGTTATTGGACCCATTACTGGATACAACGGAATTTGGGGTGTTGGTTACTTTGACATGGAAATTGACAATAATACATTCCTAGAAATTAATCGGGAGCCAATAGTTGTTGGTGAATACCACTTTCAAGATTCTGGTTGGTCAGTCAGTGGACCTGCTCCTGCTAGGGCTACTATCAATGACAATGTCTTCAACAATGTATCAGGTACATGTTCCTCAGATACTGTTTGGGACGAAGAAGATTTTCCCTGCCCTGCTTTCCACGTTTTCCGAGCTAGCGCATCTATCAAGAGAAATATTGTGACAGGAGTTGCAGGTGATGCAATCCGTGCAATTGGCTCACTTCTAGATGTACAAGACAATGAATTCACTGTCGGTGGAGAAGGTGCAAAAATTGTTGACCATGAGCATACATACGCTTCATTGGCGTTCTTCTCAGGGAATCAATGGCTCGGTGTTTCAGATATTGTTTACAACATCACCAAGAGTTCTGTGACGGTTCAGTCAGAGACAATACCCACAGTTACTGGTGGAGATTGGCCTATTCAGTTAGTGTGGGATCGTGGAGAGGCTTTCCAGTTCAATAATTGGGACAATCAGGTGATTCTTCCACCTACTGCATCAATTCCTCCTGTGAATTTCCCATTATCGTTACAAGCGGTAAACAATTCTACTGTTTTTACCTATGCAAACATGTCTGGATTATCCCTTAACAAGATAGAAATTGGCGCTCTTCCAACTCCATGGGCGGTTCAAGTTCGTGAAGCAGCTTTAGTTCGTATCAGGGCTACTGTTGGCGGTGTAAGGGTACCAGGTGCAACAATTCTGCTAGAGGATGCTCATGGGAATGATCTTTACAATCTGCAAACAGACACACAAGGATTTGCTCCTTGGGTTGCATTACCATCTGATTTCCATCTTGATATAAGAGGAAATGGGAATAATCCAGATGGATTTGCTGATGATGTTGGCGAAGATTCTTGTGCTGACGGAATCGATAACGATGGAGATTTATTATACGATTTGGATGACCCTGATTGCAATGCTGGCGCAGGTACGAGAGAATTGTCAAAATACTTCGTAACAGCTTACAAATTTGGTAAAGGATACCATAAGTCATCATTTAATCTTACAGGAACTTATGAGGATACTCTTGCAATGACTAATCTAAATCCAACAGTTGTTGTTACCCAAAGTGATGGGCACTCGTTCATTCGTAACGTCAATTTCACAGGGTATGCTTGGGATGGGAATATTGGGACTGGCGTATTTGGAACTGCTCAGCAAGCTCAATGGGAGCAGCAAGGTACAGTTCAGAGAATTGAAGTCAAGACACCTGATTCAAGTTCATGGGTTGATGTTCGTTATGCTGTTGATGATAGTGGTTCAAACGGCGAAGTAACTCGTAATAATAGGCCATTCAAAAACTGGCACTTTGAGTATGACATGGCTGACCAACCTGAAGGTGATTATACCTTTGATTTCAGGGCTTATGATGGGGTGGATTACAGCCCAATCGTAACAAAAACCATCAAATTAAACACAAACCCACCAACAATTAACGTTGCATCCCCAGTCAATGGTTCTATGCATAATTCTGGGAAAGTGGTCTTTTCTGGTAGTGCAAGTGATGCTTACAATGGAGCACTTGGAAGTGATATTCAAGAGATTCATTTCCGTATGTCAAGCCCTACTTGGATAACTACGACCACTAGTATAGTTCGTCCACTCGACTCAGAGGGTAACCCAATTGGTGCACTTTCAGAGTGGTCGTGGGAATGGGACTTTTCAGTAATGCCAAGCATTCGTGAAACATGGACTTTCGTAATTTGGGCGTCTGATTCTGGTTATTGTCTTGAAGACATTGACACTTGTGATACTGTAACACTAGAACTTGATATTGACAATAGCAACGCTGCACCTGTTCTCTCGTTACTTTCACCATATGAAGATGAAGTAATTTCAGCAAGCCATGACACTGTTATTTCAGGAATAGCCAGAGATACAGATGGCGCAGTAAGTCGAGTAGAAATTCGTATCCGGGACCCTCAAGATGCCCTACGTGAATTACCGAATGCTCCTCCTTACGTGACTGTGATAGAATCTAATGGTCTCTGGAGTACAACTTGGGATACTAGCAACATGATCCATGATTTCCACTATCTCATCAGCGCTCGTTCGTTCGATGGCCATTCATATAGTGAATGGAAAGAGGTTGAAGTGATTATTCATAATCCATTAGATGCAAATAACCGTGCACCACTTTTCAACTCAACAGGTTGGGTTGGGGAAGTGATCATCTTCTGTGAAGATGGAAGTCAAGCTCTTGACAGATGTGGGAATGGTGGAAGTATAGTACTGCCACCATTTTTCTCTGATGAAGATGGTGACCAACTGGATTACGATGTCTTTGATGATCCTGAAATAATTGCAAACAGTGATTTACAGCATGATGAATTATGCGCTGATTTAATTTCCATTGATATTTATGGTAAAGTGACATATGACCCAGTGGGGATGTCTTTCCATACAACTGATATTGATTTGTGGTCATGTGAAGGAATGCAATTCATTGCAAAGGATGGCTCATCAAATGCTCGTACCATGAATATTGACTTCATTGTACGGGCTGTTTCTTTTGATGTTGAACGAATTGATGGGATTCCTGAGATTGCTGCTGGTGATACGGCTATCTTCACAGGACATGGTCGTCCAGGTGTTGAAGTGGTCGCTCGTTCCTCAAATACAGGGCTTCGTCTAAACAATACCATTGTTGGTGATGATGGTACTTGGATGATGAGTGTGCAAAGCAATAAGTTAGAGTCTGGAGTGAATGAGGTAAAATTTGAATACGGCGGCGATTTTACTGGTGATTCCCTTTCAGTACAAGTCGGTGCTTCTGCGCAAGAGAGCGCATTAGGTTGGGTTCTTTGGGCAGTCTTGGCCATAGTTGTCTTAGCCGGACTTGGGGCCGTATTCATGTTCTTCTTCGTGGAATTTGAAGATGAGCCGGAAATTGGAGATATTGAGGCGCACGAAGTAGTTGAAGAGGACCCATATGCTTGGGGTAAGGCGAACCAGGAAGAGGCGCAGGCCCAAGTGGCTGCACCAGCCCAACCAGTTGCTGAACCACAGCCCACTTACCCTGGTTGGAAGTGGGACCCAGAGACTAACCAGTGGATACCTGAACAGTGAAAGGTAATTCTATCTGAGGCGAAACTATTGAATGGTAGCAGGTATCTATTCCATTAGGAGAGGATTGTTTTGGTAGTCATTAAACCAGGTGTTCAGGAAAGAATCCTGTTACACCTACGTGACTTTGGAGATTATTCAAGCAAGGTTGAAGTTCCGTTTGCTCTTTCTCAGATGGGTATTGCAAATGCTGTTGCAATAGCTCGTAGTAATGTTCCTAGGGCAATTGCTGGACTAAGAGACCAAGGTTTGTTGGTTGAGAGGCAGACTCACGTCACAGGAGTGACTCGTAAGCGGAAAGCCTACTTCCTAACCGATTCGGGCATGATTGTTGCAGAAGAGACTTGGGAGAGATTGTCCAACTATCCTGTGAGATTGATTGGCCAAGAAGGAAGCACAAGTAGCACAACATTAGCAAAGGCGGTTGAAAGTTCACCGTTTTCTATTAGGGCGGTTGATATTATCCGTTATATGGATGATAGCGGCCTTGTTGATTTGCGCCCATTGAATCCTGAATTAATAAAAAGAGATTTGGCAAAACACGTAGAGAAACAACTAGTAACATCTCTTGAGGATTTACCTAGATTACGCAGTTTCTATGGGCGTGACACAGAAGTAAAAACGATGGTAGATCTCCTTGATGCGCGGTCAACAACAATTCTAGTTCCTGGGATTGCAGGGATTGGAAAAACTGCTCTTGCTGGTAAATTGATAGAGACCTTCACACATAAGCGCAATTTACTATACCACCGGGTACAAGATTGGGAGGGTTCAAGGGCATTCCTAGAGGCTTGCGGGGAATGGTTGGCTGCTATTGGTAATGATTCCCTTTCGGACTATCTAGCTGCTACTCCAGTGCCTGTAGCACAAATGTCAATTGATTTAATTGTGGACTCACTTATTGATGTCCCAACTATTATCGTCATTGATGATTTACACAAGGTCGCAGATGACATTTTGTATGCAGTCATTAGGGGATTAACTCAGCGTATGGATGACTTGGATGAAACTGGTTTGATTCTCTTTTCGCGGTCATTCAAATCAGTCGTTCCATTGCGTGACGCAGAAGGTAAAATCACAACATTAGTGGTGCCTTTAGATGGCTTGGATAGGGATGCTTGTAGAAATTTACTGCCATCACTAGAGCCAGTTGATGAAGTGACTTACCAGCACATCTACGGATTATCTAGAGGTCACCCGCTTGTTCTAAATTTGATTAATCGTGGTTCTATTGGGACCACTTTTTACGAGACCTTGGAAATGTATATTGAACAGGAAATTTTCAGCAAACTTTCAGGTGCTGAAAAACGATTGCTTGGTGCCCTTGCAGTTTTCAGGGAGCCAATGCCTTTGGAAGCATTAAGCGGCCATGATTTAGAAACAGACTTGCTCGATGACTTAGTTGAGAAGGGATTGGCTAGACAGGCTGATTCAGAAATGTATGATGTTCACGATTTGATTCGTGAATTTTTGACCCGCTCACTAGATTCTGATACAAACGTGCAATTACATGCAAAGGCAGTAGATTGGTATCGTACACGCAGAGAACGCCCCGAGGAACAGATTGAATTTCTCTTCCACTTATCTCAGTCCGGGGACTCTGAGGAGTTAGGTGAAGCACTTGCTACTATTGGCTCAGACCTTGTTCAAGCAGGTCACATGGAATTATTCCCCATCCTCGATTCTGTTGACAAAGATTCAGTAGATGATTCGGCGTGGCCAGTAATCCTTGAACTCAGAGCCAATATTCTTTCAATGCAAGGAAATTGGTCAGATGCTAAATCTCATTATAATGAAGCAATTGAAATACTTGGTTCTAGTAAAAAGGAGGAATTAATTCGAGCAAGAATTAAGTCTAGTCTAGCAGATATTTCAGTTACAATTGGCGAGGCCGACGAAGCACTTGCATTGCACAAAGAAGCATTAGAGTCATTCATTAAACTAAACGACCCTAGAGGGGCGGCTAGAACTTACAACAATATGGGTTACATCTACCGCCGCCAGAAAAATGACAAGAGAGCCTTGGAGGTTTACGCTAATGTGGAAGAACTTCTTGAATCTGAAGATGACCCTGAATTGGTGGAATCACGGATTAAATTAGCATCAGCCTTCCTTGAGATGGGAGAGGAGGACAGGGCCAAAGAGCATGCGTTTTTGGCTTACGATGAGACTAGCGAAGGTGGCAGTTCAGTTCATCAAGCGAGGGCACGCGCAGTTTTAGGGAGATACTATTCCAAGACCGGTGACCGTGAATTAGCGTTACACCATTACATAGGTGCCCTAGATGGACTCTCTGAAGAGAGGGACCATCACGCGGAAGTTGAAATCACTTTGTTATTAGGTGAGGTGTTGGTGGATGCGGGGCGTCGTGATGAAGCGATGGAATGTTACCGTGACGCCCTCGTGTTGGCCGAATCAAATGATTTTAGGGTGTTGATTGGTGAATTATTAGCGCGCCTTGGTGAAGCGGCTCCTGATCGTAGTAGGCGCATGGAATACCTACAGCGTTCCCTCACTGTGTTCAGAGAACTAGGGGCAAATGACCGGATGCGTGAAATCCAGTCTAAGGTTCATCGCGCCCTAATGGGATAATCAGGTCTAGAATCCTGGTTGGTTACTGGTGATAGTTACATTATTTCCCTGAAGCAATACCCATATTCGTTGTAAACCAGCTAATTCTACTTCTCCGCTATGGTTGGTGGCACTAGCCGACGAAATATCTCTTGAGAATACCAAAGTTTCACCTTTATCTTGCATTAATAATTCATTATCGTTTAATATTAATCTTAATTGAAGATTTACTGCTTTAGATAAAAGTAGGTCAACTGGTTCAGCATAGGTGATATCACCTTCCTGCCGGCTAGCAAGATCTGCTCGTTCCACTGCTTCTGCGATGGAATCTAAGTTCTCCTCCATTGCCTGTTCTAACCATACATCTCCTCGCTCATCCTGAAGTTCCCATGTCCAAATACTGAATACTGACAGGAATGAGAGTCCAAGCAAGAAAGTCAGCACATACCCTAACTCGGTGGCTGCGGCAACAGTATCGCGCATAAATTCTGAATTGCGTCTCAAATAATCAACTCCGTATCAATAGATATCTGACTCAGTTGTAGATTGAACATTATCGATTCACCAGATGCATGGTAAATTGCCTCAGGGCTAGAATGCGTCAATTGTACCCAGCCAACATAATCATCGAGAAGGTCAATGCGCCCGGGGAATGTCAACCAGTCGGCGCTGAAAGCCAATTCTTGAGATGATTCAGCAGCAATTGCAGACCCATATGGTCCATCCCATCCGCGGCGTATTTCATGTGCCTGTACAGATACCAACTGAACTCTTTGATCTAATGAAACAGTAAGAGCAACTCGGCTATTTCCGATTGAAGAACTGTCTGCAGGCATGGTCAGGGGTATTGTGACTGCTAATCTTGGTCCAGGACCTTCACGTGCTGGTGGGAGAATTAGAACATCGGCTTGATACTCAGGGTGATTGGTTCCAACAAATCCTCCACGGTAGCCAATTTCCATGCCAGAAACCGAACTTTGGAATTCGTAGTTTAGGCGAGGTAAGTGTGCACCCCAAGCAGCTGCTAGGGTGTGATGTGGGGCGCCATTTTGTGGCCCAAATAGAGTGACTTCAACTCCCAAAGGATGTGACCCATCCTTCCATGCATCCTTCACAATAGCAGTGTTATAGTGTGAAAAATCTTCCCAAGGGAGGTTTAATTCAACCCAACCTGAAGCCCAGTATCCAATGGGCAAGCATCTCTGCTCTCCATCTTGGCGAATTTCCATCATCCCATCATCTCCTGCTACTGATATAATTCGGAATGGTGCGTCATCCAGTTGGTCTGTTGAATTAACTGTGGTTCTCACTAAGTTTGAAGCCGTTGGAGTAAGAGTTGCTAGGTGGCTACCGTTAGAATTGTTCACTGTGATTTGAGCTGATTGGCCCGCTTCAAGGTCTGCAATTAATATTAGAGATGTTTCGGGGCTGGCTGGCTGAATCAGAACTCTTTCGTCAGCCGCTGAAGTTGGTGTTGCATACGAGTGTTCTAGGCCACTTGAGCGCCCAGTATCTGTGGCAGGAATCATTTCAAGTGAGCCAGTGCGATAAGAGTTACTTGCATCTTCTGCAAGCCAATGAACTTGTACTGGACCAGTTGATACAATCTGTGATGATATTGCTGGCCATGGAATTCGTATTGAACTTTGAGCAGAAATAGTGTTGAACAACCCATCAATCTGAACAGCTATTGATGTGGTTTCGGGATTTTCAATCAGAATACTACCCGCTGCTGCAGGAAGTGTGTGACTAATCCCTAATCCACTACCTCCATCATCAGGCCACACAGTGGCGCCTGTGGCGCCACCCCAAACCATCATCAATCTCGCAGGGGTGCTGGAATGAACGGTCATCACATCCCCTGCTAATGTGGTGAAATCACTATTCCACGTTGCAGGTGAACCGGTACTAGTAGCAGTACCGGAGTTGGAATTAGAATCCCAACTAACAGTAGTTAAATCAGAACTGACAAGATGTAAACTAACAGACCCAGTTGGCATCGGTATTGTCCATGACCTTCCTTTACCATCTGAAGGGTTGACTAGGTCAGGCTCAACCATCGTGACTCCTCCATTACCTCGTAAGAATATGACTTTCAGTGGGCCATCCGATTGTAACCAACTTTCTTCAGTTGATGAAGTTGACAATACTGAACCAGGAATTAGAGAATAATAACTACTAGTTACTCCAGTTGTGTATTTCACCGTGGTATCATAAAGTGGTTGTTGGAGGCTGGTAGCAGGTGTGGCCAGAATAGTACCACTAATACTTGGGATTCTGTAATTCCAAGTAGCGTCCTTATTTGCTCTAAGATCTGAAAAACAAGCCGCGGAAACTTCACTTTCAGAATATCGTATTCTAGTTTTGTCATCTAAATCTAGTAATCCATCAAGACGCAAACTACCACCCTCAACGAAGGCAACCGAATACCATGTCCCTCCCTGGGCTAAGTCCCAACCTAATTCTCCTGAGTGTGGTCTGAGTTGTATGATTGCAGAATCTCCCGGCAACCCATTTTCAGAGATTCTGACTGTTTCAGCAGCTAAATCCTCCATTTGACCTGCCATTGCTTGCCTTTCAACTGAGCCGTGTTTCTCATTAATCAGGGGGGTGATAGTAACCATCATCCCAGCAATGATACCAAGCACACCAGCAAACAGTAGAACAGTTGCGATCGCCGCAGAAACCGCTTCATCATCGAATCTACGACGCATCAGTATACCTCCACCGATTGTAATGTCACAACAAATTGGAATGGTACATCACCTGGTAGGACCGTTATCCCGTCAAGTCCTGAGATGCGTCCGTTTGGCCCAAATCCTTGGTACTCGTTTATTGAGTCGCCTGCCAGATACAGGGCATAATCACCGGTCCAGTGGTGGATATATTGAGGGGGTATTGAAGGGTCACCTGCTATTTCAATCTCAACAATTAGATTCCGTGCTTCGCTGTCAAATAGTGCTTGTTCACCTTTTGAATCCAGATGTACGTTAGTCATATGTCGGCTTGCAGAAGATGTAATATCAAGGTCAAGAAGAATCAGTGAAACTCTTGGTGTCCCATCAAGTAATAAATCTGTTTTAAAACGAGGGAATTGCTTGACTACAACTGGCTGGTTTGGTAATTTCTCTATTCTTCCACCGTTGATTAAATCAACTGAAAATTCCCCATCTGTTAATACATTTTTGAGGCGGATTCCATCAATTGCCACCTCTACGAAACGATGTGATATTGTTCCGTAAATATCCTCGACTTCAATGACCACATTGCCAATTAAACCTGAAACAGTAAAATTATTTGTGTGGTTTGTCATTGTGAAAGATTGTGTTGAAATCGAATCGTTAACTCTTACAATTGATGCTGTGCGATTGAGACTGGTGACCGTGAGCAGGTCACCATCAAGGGTTACTACAGTTCGGTCACTACCTCCAAGATCTGCTTGAATCACCCATATTTCAGCATCTTGTAGTGGGTCCATTGACCGAGAAAGTTGAGCGTTTTGTTGCACCAATCCACTACCCTCTGGGGTTTGAGCAGCAATTAAAATCCGGTCGTTTAACTGAGTCGCTGCTACTGTGCCAGATGACCATTCACGATTGTCGCTGATGTCTTCAAGAAATGGGGTGAGTAGTACAAACACGCTCCCAATCACAGTGACAACCATGGCTAACAGCATAGTAACTCCGAGGATTTCGCTAACCGCGTCCTCGTTATGGCTCTCGCTCCGCCTCACAGATGTGACTAACCCTCCCCGTTCTTATGGGTTCGCTGTGAAATACATCGCCATAGGCGATATATCTGACTAAGGTTCTATCCCGGAATCAAGCATTACTTATGTGGTTGGTAGCATAACCAAATTGTGTGATATCAACTAAGTATTTGGATTCAAACAAGAATGATGTGAATCGTCTGCTAATCTACTTGATTAGAACCTATCAAATAGCAATTTTTTCGGACTCTGCTTGGCCTAAATAATGGGAAAATTCCGGCCCTTCTTGGGTACTAATTGAGATGTCTCCAGTAAACATTTCATCAATCTCCATTAGCACCTCGCTTTCCGCTAAATGTGGGGCATTGTTTTGAGCACTCAGGTGACTCAAAACAATGCTACGTGTATGCTCACCTACGACATTCGATAATAGGCCTGCAGTTTGCCGATTAGATAGGTGGCCACCACGTCCACTAATTCGTTGTTTAAGGCGTTCTGGATAGGGCCCATTCCATAACCGTTCAGAGTCATAATTTGCCTCGATAGAAATGTGCACACATTCAGCCATGTGGCGGGCTAATTCATCGTTCCAAGAACCAAGGTCAGTTACCACTGCGGCCCGCTCCCCGCGATGAGATGCAATGAACCCAACATTATCGGCCCTATCATGGTTGACTGATAATGGGAGAATACTCAAATCACTACCGACATCAATACGTGTTAGCGCCTCAAACAAATGGCATTCGTTCACTGGGTCCATTCCTAATCTGGCACAAGTCTCAAAGTTAGCCCAAATTTCTGTCCCCCATCGTTTTTGGGTGATGGCGGCCCCTCTCGAGTGGTCAATGTGGTGGTGGCTAATTAGAATGGCATCAAGGTCTGTTGGAGAGAGTTCTAACATCCCGAGGCGCTTCTCAATTTGTTTTCCAGAAAACCCACAATCAAGTAGGATTTTTGTCTCATCAGTGGCGATGAGGGTGGCGTTTCCACCAGAGCCTGAGCCAAGGTGAGTGATTGAGAGTGTCATCCAAGTCAGGTCGGAGCGCGGTCACCCCTTGAAGAAGTCCCCTGAACTCAGTCAAATAATATGTTTTGATGCCCTTAACACTAGTTGCCAACAGGCTAGTTTTGGTGGTGGAAACACTTAGATTCCCAACTTTCTTCTATCAAGGTTAAAAATTTGAAAAAAAATGTGAAAATAATGACTTCAGGTAGTTTTTCACAGGCATCCCTCAAACGCTTGTATGAACTGTGCTCCATCAGCATCATAAGGAAACCCGTAGGGTTCTCTCGTAAACAGCGGACACTGTAGGTGAGCCCATGCGCAGAAAACAGACAGTTCTCTTCATCACTTTGCTATTGATTGGAAGCCTGGCTTTTGTCTCAATGTCAAGACCATCTTCAGAAGTTGATTCAGTTCATCCTGATGATACGACTGGCGAAGGTCCACCGATAACGGACACCGATAAAGACAAGATTCCTGACTTGCATGAGCAAATGTATAGTGTTGACAGAAACATCACATTGGATGATGTAGTTTACACAATAAATGGACTTGATTATGAAAATGCATCTGATAATGAATCTGACTTTGACAATGATGGCCTCAATTCTCTTGAAGAATATTGTTGGCCCTACGACTTAGATCACTGCTTTGTTGACCGTAAATCACTCACTGGAATACCCCCTGAACAAACCGAGTCAGGGATGCGAGAGTTCCTCGACCCAAGACTGGGAGATACTGATGGTGATGGCCTGCCCGATGGTTACGAGATATGGATGTGCATGAGGGAAACGGGTGAGAAAAATGAATCCATGGCTTGGGAATGCGATGGTTTTGACCCACTAAATCCCCACGATGGCCAAAATGACTCAGACCGATGTTGGGATGGTGAACTTGGTTGTGGAGATGGATTTGACGTAGACCGAGATGGAATCATTGAGGTGCATGAGTGGTATACAAATGCCGAAGAGTACAATTACAATGCACCGGATAATTGGACTACTGAAATACATGGGTTGCGTTGTCTAGAATTGATGGATGCCTGTGCTGATAATGTTAGCCGACCTACTGGTTCACCTGGGTGGCTTGGAACAGACCCGTTACGTAATGATAGCGATTTTTACTATTGGTCTGGTAGTCGCGAGTTAGCGAAGAGTAGTCGCGGCGATGCGATCCCTGATGGTTGGGAGGTTTTCTTCGGACTAAATCCATTGAATGAGTCTGACAGTCTACTTGACAGTGATTCTGATGGCTGGGACTTGAATAGAGATGGCATGATTATGCCTGATGGTTCAAGAGCTACAATTTACATTGGCGAAGCGTATTCTAATTTGGAAGAATACTATACTTTCATTGATAATGGTACGTGGGTAAGAGCAGGTCTCAAGTCAACTCTTCTAGGTGATGATGATGCCATGGTATCAATGTATGATCAAGGCACAAGCCCAAGAATCATGCATCATGATGTACGCTCCTTACAAGTCGATGAAGTGCTTGGATTGCTATATGTCGGGACCAAGCGCGGACTGACAATCTTTGAGCCAAGCACCGGTGGCAGTTGGGATTTAGCTCTCCCACCAGGTGGCGAATTATTCGACATGATGTTGTGGTCTGACCAAGGAGGCGAACAAAGACTAGTTCTCGCTACTAACGGTGGAATTGAAATCTGGACTTTAGATGGTGATGGATTCCTTAATCAGAATGCTGGCATATCAGGCGTTGAAATGGAACCAGTCAGGGGCCTATATCAATTGGATACAGGGTCAGGTAATCTTGACTTGTTAGTTTCTGGTGATGGTTCACAAGCATGGACATTAACAATTGATGGTTCTGGGCAAATCACAGATTTAAGAGAGGCAGAAACTCTCATTGAAGTCTTAGAAATAGAGGATGCAACAATTCAGGCGGTAGCTCACACATCTGTAAATGGTGGTGCTAAGAAACTCTATGTCGGTACTGACCACGGATTCTTAGTAGCAAGCACAGAAGATGCAACAGGGGATTATCCAGCACTATGGATATTCAATGAATCCGATGCTGAAAATTATGTGCGCCATGCAAATGATGAGAACATTTCTCATTCTGCAAATGTAAGGGCTCTTGTATTGGATGGCCCACGTCAACCCGATGGTACAATCTCTAGTACCCAGACACTGTGGGTAGGGACTGCAGGCGGAGTGCACCAATTTTCTCTGTTAGATGAAGCAGACCCTTCCATTGCTTTCTCTAGGGACCGGATGCAGAATGATGAAAACAATTTAGATGGTGCTAATGATGTTCATGCGATATTACCACTCGGTGATGAGATATTAGTTGGTTCAAGGTACGGTACTTGGACTTTAGATGGCGACCATGCCAGAGTATTGGGGATTGATGATGAACATACAAGAATCCCAGGATTTGTCACTGAAATTATAGTAATGGATGTGCTCGGTAATGATACTGTATTCGCTGGGTTATACCCTGGTAGATATTCCAATCGTATGCTAATAAATCCGTTTAGCAATGACTCAGACCTTGATGGGATGCCTGATGGTTGGGAGAATGCTCACGGACTTGACCCAACAGATCCATTTGATAGGGATGAGGACTTAGATGTTGATGGAATCAATATCAATCCGTATGTAGATGATTTGATTGACCATAACTGGACAAATCTAGATGAATTCAGGTATATTGCTAGTACCCCCGATGGGTGGAATGGCACCGACCCAAGGCTATCTGATACCGATGGTGATGGTTTGCTTGATGGGTCTGAATACTGGGGTTGGTTCTATGATGAGACCAACTTCACTTGCCACTATGAGATAGGCGAATATGTATGTGATCAAACTGAAGGTGATGCTGCCGCTCAGGTATATGCAGTTGGCTACCCTGGGACCATGGCTAGTGGCGGGACAGACCGCTCTACAGACCCTACAAATTCAGATACGGACAAAGATGGGATGCCCGATGGTTGGGAAATTGCTAATCGTCGATGGATTGGGACTGATTTCCATGGAGGTAACGAGTGGTCACTTGACCCTCGAGACCCTACCGATGCATTTGAAGATGCAGATAGCGATGGGCTGTCTAATTTGTGTGAATATCAATGGGAATTACTGTTGCAAGCAGCATTAGCTGATGGATTACCTGCATTCGGTGAGACAGCAGAAGCCGCCGCTTCTTGGTCAAAGATTGACCCAAACAACCCTGATTCAGATGGTGATTCTTTACCTGATGGTTGGGAATCAAGATATTCATGCACTTGGTTAATCTCCAATATTGGCATCAATCCTCTAAATGGTAGTGATGCATTTTCAAATCCTGATGGGGATGGATACGACGCTAATCATGATGGAGTAATCCAAGTTGAAGAAGAATTCAGCAATTGGATGGAATATCATATTCGAGATGACCAAATTTTTGGCAACTACACTGAAAGTGGTGCACCTTTGCCAGACGGGTTTTCTACATCGTTGTGGAATGATACATGGGTGTCTAGTGCGTCAAGACCGTTTGGCGAATCCGTTAGTGTTACTACCATAGTTAGCGTTCCTGGTATGCCATTGACTGATCGTGGTTCCGCTAATCCATTGTCTGCCGATACGGATGGTGATGGAATGCCTGACGGTTGGGAAGTTTGGTTTGCGCGTTGGGATACTTTTGATTCCATGTGGACTTTGAACCCTCTCAATGAGAGTGATATTTTCAACGACCCAGATGGTGATGGTATGACTAATTGGGAGGAATATAACAGCATAGATGCAAATGTAACTGAGACCAACGAGAATCAGACATCACCCCAGTACCATCCGTTTAAGTTAGGTAATACCCTAATTTTGACTCCGTGGAATCTTGCAGTAGGAACTCCTTCGTTTGGTTCATACGTTTCTCCAACTCAGTATACAATGAGTGGCGCTACATGTGACCCAAATAATGCTGATAGCGATGGCGATGGTTTACTTGATGGGATTGAATTACTATTCACTCAATGGAACTCTACATTTGCTAATTGGTCACTAAACCCTCTAGTCGCAAATGATGGTGGGGGTGATGGTGATCAAGATTCACTTACCGACCGTCAAGAATTAAATTTGACATTTGAGAATCCTCTCAACGGTGGACTTGCACCGCCTGACGCACCTAAGATGTGGGAAGAGGCATACGCCCTCGAACCTCAAAACTTCACTAGCAGAGTTCAGTCAATTCTTGACAACAAACTTGGCCGCGCATTTTTGGCACTTGATCAACATTCGGAATGGGTTTCAACAGGAGTGGCAAGGCCATTATTAGCGACTCTAATTGGTATTACAGATCCAACAAATAATGATACAGATGATGATGGTATGATAGATGGGTACGAATATTGGTTCACAGAATGGGATTTAGACGAAAACCGATGGTCAATGAATCCACTAACGCAATCCGATATTGATGCTGATAGTGATGATGATTCTTATGATTGTAATGAAGATGGCGTAATTCAGATGAGTGAACGCTACACTAATCTTAGAGAATACGAAGCAAGAATCTATGGCAAGGAATCAATGCGTTATATGTTCCCGCCGGGTTCTGGTTTGATTGATTTTGGCGATGATGCTATTGCTGCTCAAATGAGTGAGAATTCATTAAATTGGGAAGATGCAAGACAAGCAATCGTCAATATTTTTGCCTCCAAGGACGTAACCAGTACTGAACGTCTTGCAAGAATAAATACCGCATGGAGTGACAATTTCAACATTAGTCTGCTTGGAATCTCTGATCCAACTCACCCGGACAGCGATATGGATGGATTACCAGATGGTTGGGAATTTTGTTATGGTGCCTATCAAGAAGTGATGCCTGTAAACGAATATCGTTGGACATTAAATCCGGTTAACCCGCTTGATGTTGACTATGACCCGGACGAGGATGGTTGGTTTGACAGGACTAGTGGAGACACACCAGCCGAACAAGGTAGATGGACTAATCACGCTTTCACACCTGGTGCGATAGAGGACCAATACGCGCCCGGTAACAACCCTCTATTCTTCACTAACTGGATGGAGTATGACAATGGTACTCGTCCCGACCTCAATGATACTGATGGTGACGCTGTCAATATGGTTCATGTGGCTAACTCCTTTGACCCAATGATTACTGATGACTACTATCGTAGTTGGGATTTGACTGATGGCCGAGAGGTGTTCAAGTATGGTAGTGACGCCACAGACAATGATACTGATTGGGATATGCTCCCTGATTGGTATGAGTTGAAATTTGGTTGGAATGAAACCAATGATAATTGGTCATCATATCAGCAGGTAGAAGTCGTGTGGGAACAGTATTCAATTCTTGGAAGCGTTGCTATGCGTCCTTTGCATGAGAATGGGGGTCTCCTTGAGAGGCCACTTCTAAACTGGACTTGGGTTACCTTTGACCCAACCGATCCTTCCGATTCACTCCAAGACCCTGATAGAGATGGGAATTGGGATTGTAGTAATGCAGGATGCACATACACTCCGTACAATAATTTCCAAGAATTCTTCGGCTTGACAAATCAATCTATCACCTCTGCAACATTAGCGCGGGCAACTCCTGTGACCATTGCGGGTACAGATCCTCCGATTCAAATCGTGCCCCAGGAATGGTGGGAGTTACAAAATGCTTTGTTGGCAAAGGGTAGGTCAAATGAGTACGATTGGAACTATCTAAGGATGTTTAGGGTCAATCAAATTTCAGACGAACTCTATGCCTTAATTGTTGACGACCATGATAATGATTATCTTACCATCAACGGTTCGGATGACACACCTATTGTGAAGGGGGATTGGACGGCGGACTGGGGTCGTGTTTTCGGAGACCAATATCATTTGCCAAACACTGGCTTAGGTGAGAATGTGTATGGTTGGTGGTTGTTAGATTATGACGGTGATATGATTGCTGATGGCACGAATCCAATCAATTGGGATACCGATGGTGATTGGCTCAATGATTGGTTTGAAATTGAAAATGATATGCTTGATGGAATACGCGGTAACGGGCCATCTCCAATTCGTTACGATGACCGTACTACAAACAGTGGTTGAAAGCATTAAATTTTGCAAATGATTGCTCTGTAGTTTTGGTAGTCTATGATTCGTTTTTATTTCTATTACAACCCTTGGAATGATATTCGGAAGGGCTAATGACATCTGGCCATAGGCCAGAGTCAGATTTGACCACATGGGGGAGAATTGATAGGTAGGGGTATTTTGTGATAGGATGAGGGAACTCTATGCCGGGTGAAGTAAACAGAAGACACATTCCCTCAATGCTAGTTTTGTTGTTTATTCTTTCTTCACTAGCACCACTGTTGGACCTCACCAGTGATGTTGCTGAAGCATCTGGTGGTTCAAGGCATATCTACACCTTTACAGATGGTTCGATTGAAGCGGTAGCCCTCTATCAAAGTGGTCAAAAAGCAACCAACATCAAAGTTTCTTTACCAAAAGGGGCAGAAGTTACAGCTGTGGAAATGACTCTTTCAGGGGCATCTTCAACCGGTTGGAATCAGATTCAACAAACCTCTAGAGCAGATTGGGTAGTGGGAGATGCCGTCGATACAGACCCTCGTTCCGACTCTATATCTCTGGGGTTGGCATCTTCAGATCTAAATTTTTCAGCCCATCAAGTTGACGAAACACCAACTTCTGGAAATGCTTGGAACCATAATGGCTCTTTTTCAATTCGCCAACCTCATACATCCAACGCCTCAGAAACAAGATTCAATCCTCAGCGAACAGTTACCTCGCCATTTGGAAATCAAGGTGCAGGCGCAACTCTCAACTACCGCGGTTGGACTTATGTTTCGACATTTGCCTCAACCACACTTAACCAAGTCGTGAAGAAGACATATCCAAACAACCTCAGTACCGCTTCTAGCGTCGCGATAGTTGAAGGGAATTGTAACATTCCATCTCCCGCAGGCTCAACTTGGAGCGCATACTATGGATTCAGAGATTGGACAATCGGTGATGACGAGAAGTTGTACGGTATTCTTGGATTGAACAGGCAATCTGCCTCAATTAGTGAATTAGTGATGGTGGTGTTTGATATTCGCTACGAAGATGTGTGGACTTGTGAGAACACTTACGACCTTTCCTCAAACTCCTATGGTCCCTATACAGGGATATCCTATGATAGGAGTCGTGACCTAATTTGGGTTCTCCATTCAGTAAGGAACACCGTTACTCCCTACACATTCAACTCTGATGGTTCTTTTGATAGGGACACGGATTTACAATACTCTTACTTTTCTAGTTATAGTGAGCAAAATGGTTTGGTAGCTCACAACAACATGTTCTTCTTCAGAAGTCAATTCAATTACTATCAAGACCGATTGGAAGCTTATGCAATCAGTGGTACATCAACCACTCTTGCAAAACAAACTGGTGAGCGTTCTATCACTGCTCGTGGATTTGGTCTCTATTACGATGGTTCAAGGATATCCTTGATTGACCACTACATGTGGTCTGCACGATATTATCGTGAATATGGGACTGGATGGGCATATCCAATTTCGGCGCAACCAGGGACTGCTAGTTGGATATCAGAACCAATTATTACCAATGATGACGTGATAATGGCAAATTTGGAAACCTCATGGTCAGCGACCTCAACAGGTGACAGAGTTGATTATTGGGTTAGTGCCGATAATGGTACTCACTGGATCCAAGTCACAAATAATGAAACAGTTCATTTCTCAAATCCGGGAAACCATTTGCGTTGGAAGTTACAATTGGTTGGTGGAACTGCTGTTTCATGGTGGTTATCAATGGAATATGGTACCTCATATGCGACATCTGGTACTTGGACCTCTCCGGAGATACCAACGGGTACTCAAGTAGGTACTTTGCAACCACAATGGACTGAAACTATTCCCCTTGGTACTTCACTCAGTGTCGAGGTTAGCAATGACAATGGAAGTAATTGGCATTCTGCAACTAATAACCAGTTGATAGAATTGCAAACCCAAGGGTCTGCTCTAAAGTACCGAGTCAGTTTTTCCTCCACAGATTCTGGACTTACTCCATTACTTGATTCCTTTACTCTTGATTACGAAGAAGGATATCCTACAGCAGTTAGACTTGATATTGGCGCAGACAATACCAACGAATACATTGGCACCGGCTTATTGAATTCTCCAATTGATATCAGTGGTGCGGCACTAGTTAGTGCATTTAATAGTCATATCATTGACAATGGAGAAGGTGTTTCAAACGTCACACTGGGATTATCGGCTGGCTCACCAGGGCGAATCAAAGTTTCAAATCTTGATATCACATACCGTATGAATACTCGTGCTCTCAGTGCTGAAATTGAAGGGAACATATTGGTCCCAGATGGTGATACTCGTGTGTTACTAGTTAGAGTAGCTGAAGGTGATGAAGCAGATCGCATTACTCAGGTGCAAGTTGAACTAATGGCTAATGGCCGTAATAATTCGGTGTTACAGTGGCAGAGTGGTAATGTTTGTGATTTAGTGAGTAACACCGATAATTTAGTTCGTTTTGATGCTGGAAACTGCTCATCATCCACAGATAGTAATGGATATCTTTCATTACTTTTCCCGATAGAATCAACTTGGGAATGGAATGATGAATTGGATGTTGAAGCAAAAATAATAGTTGACGATGACATTGGCCGACAAGTGAATGGTTGGTTAACAGATGGCATGGATATTCGAGTTGAAAACGATATTGTGTTGCTTGAATTAGGAGTGACTGATGAAACTGGAAGAATTCTTGAAGGTAATGATTGGATGCGAGGCGGTCTACAAATGACATTCCAAGGAGGTATTGTGTTCGAAGGGACAACTTATACTCCGCATGCGGGTCAATTTAGTATTGAATTGACTGGCCAGAATCTATCCATGAATGGGATTCCTGAAGAGCCCGAGAAGCAGTTCCACATTGAGCCAAATCCAAGCCATGGGCAATACTCATTGACAATCACCTCGCCAATTGAGTCATCACCGGGTGGGATGCTTTTCCGAATAAAAGCGGTGAATCTCCAAAATGGTTCAACATATATCAATCCTGAATTTAACTCAGTAAGAATTGTCTTAGATGGAAATAGCCCATTGGTGATTGGAGCAACTCCAGAAGATGGTACTGAGAGGCATAAGGGTAGCCCTAACCAGCCAATAAGAATAGTTGTACAGGACTCTGTCGACCCACCAACCTTACTCACTCTACATTACTGGCGCCAAGGTCAAGACGATTTGAATTATGATAAGATCCCAGATGAAAATGAGTACACTACACTTTCACTCAGAACTCCAGAACTACAACCCGGTGGCCTCAATATTTTTGAAGGTCTCATCACAGATTCAATGAATCATCATGGAGAGATGGTATCCTTCTTCTTGTCTGGTGCTGATGCACAAGGAAACGTGTTAGCGATGGGAGGTGGCCCGGTATGTCTTGATGACGATGCACCATGTGGTGAACTTCCAACCCAAACTCTTCCTGACTGGGATGCTGATTTAGTGACTTACAAAATCCGTGAAGAATTTGAACCAGAATTAGTACTTGATGGTAATTCTACTATTGTTGGCCACGATGATTCAGCACCGTTGCATCCAGGTACAAAATACATTGCCAAACTGAGGGTTTGGGATAATAATGGCTGGAATGATATTGAAAGTATCAAGATGGCACTAGGTAGCGACATTGATGCGAATGAAACAGCAATTTGGGTGAATTTCACTAAACTTTCTGACGGTGGAATCAAAATGCATCTTGAGTCAGGTGGTGATGGTTTAGCAGTTTCAAACCTATACAGCACTTTCTCCTTCGTTAATGACACAGCACTTGATTTAGATATTCAATTCCAATTGACTTGGCATTTCTCCGAAATTTGGGATACTAATGGCGATACAACATTTATTCCAGTTATAGAAATCGCTGATTGGCCTTGCCTTGATGGGGAGGATATAGCTTGCTTTGAACATCGCAATGGACTTGGTAATGACCGTTGGAGCCTAGATAATGACCTTCGCTTTGACATGGCCCCTGGTCATTTCACAGCGATTGATTTAGCGACTGGAAGAAACCTCTACAACGGCGGAGATGAACAGGAGACCATAGCAGCAGGGCAAGTTATCAGAGTTAGCGGCAGAATTCTATTCAGTGAAGATGAGACACCTGCTCCAGAAGGTGCTTTCGACATCGTAATTGGGAATCTTGAATTGGAATGGCGCGCAGTGCCAAGAGATGACGGCGAATTCACTAGCGACATTCTAGTTCCCAATGTCAGAAGTGGACATTTAGATATGATCGCATGGCTAGAAAATTTACCGGGTCTTGCTGCAGATGAAAGCGAAGAACAGCCAAGAATCCTGTTGGAAGTTGATGGTAATTCACCAGTGATTAATGCTATCAGTCCATCAGGTGATATCGCAATTACAGACGCATCAGATATTCCAGTTTTCATTAATTCAAGTGATGACCATGGATTCATAGCCCAAAGAACTGCAGTCTTACACTACAAGGTGAAGGCAGGGGAATCAGAGGTTTCTAGAGGTTCCCAAGAGTTAGGAACACTCCTAGAACAGTACGGCTATGGCCACTGGACTGGTGTAATTGACCTAACCGATGGTGGAGTTACTGAACTTCTCCCTGGCTACACGGTTGATGTTTGGGTTACTGGGGCAGACGCTGCGGGGAACCCCTATGTTTCAGAAAATAATACCGAACAAACTCCACTTACTCAATGGAGGATTGTTCGTGTAGGCCCTAGTGTTACTCTGATGGACTTGGATGTCTATTGGACGGATGCTACACCTGTGTCGGGTGAGAACGTTAGTTTGTTAATTGACGGGGCTAACGAAAATAGTGAAGAGGGTACTCTTACTTTTGCCTTGCAACAAAAGACCAAGGATGGTGATTGGATAAATGTCAACAATGCTTCTACTGATGCTTTATTACGAGCCAATGGGAATTTCTCTTCCGTGATTTCAATCCAGACGTCAAAGGTTGATGAAGAGACTGTTGAGCGCTATCGACTGATAGTAAAAGACAACCATGTCATTCTTGATCGTATGTCTCTTGACCCATTGATAATCCAGCCTGCAGTAGCTCGTGATGGTGCTGCTATTTCACAACAGTTTACTGAACAAACAGGTACTGTTTTACTTTACATTGCGCTAATTGTGGCACTAATTGCAATTGTTGTGTTGATAACAATGAACAGACAGTTATCAAATGAGGGCCTTGAATTAGACCCTGCTGAACAGGTGTTAGAAGTGGTTGAAGCCATGGATTCACCACCTCCACCTCCTGGGTTTGATGTTGATGCGCCACCTCCACCTCCACCAGGGTTTGACCCGAATGCCACACCTCTTCCACCTGATGGCTTCGTGCAACCTGTTGAGAATACCGCAGATAGTTCAGTAGTATCTGAGCCAACAACTGATTCACCTAGTCTCGAGACCGATTATTCGGGTTGGTCCGATGAGATGCTAATTGCTCAGGGATGGACACAATGGCAAGTGGATACTTGGCGTGCTGAGCAAGGTGAGGGAGAGGTGCCACAAACCAGTCCAGTTAGTGCTGAGGTGGTTACGCAACCAGCGGTACGAACTGATGTCCTAGATAGTCCTCAAGTTGATGCGAAACTTCCAGCAAACCACCCAGCAGCACAATACAATTTTTCAGATTCAGTCGTTGATTCAGTGATGCAAGCACATGATATCACAGACAAAGCAGCATTTATGTCTCATGCAATTGAGTTTGATAAAGATGGTAATAATTATCTCAATGGTAAAGAATTGGAAGAAGCTGCTAAGTCCTTTGCAAATCAGTAATTTCTTTCAAGCAGAATATGTCTTGGTAACAGAAAGCATTGCAGTTTGGTATGCATCAAAGATTGACCATAGCCATATCAGTGGCCAGAGTAAGCAGAATAGAAGCGGAATTTGCAGTGCAAACCAATCAAACGCTTTAGAATGCTGGCGATTAAAATGCTGACCAAGGAATAAGAAAGGCACAATCGCTAATCCGGTAGCAATTAATGGGCGTAATGCCCCCCAAGGGCCAACTCCACCAGTAATTTCACTGAGTACTACCAGTACCACTTGGAAAGGTGTGTGCCAAGTTGGAGAGTTTTCTAATTTCTCATGCAAACGTTGCCGCACGCGCTCGGAAAAACCTTCACTCACAATTACTCCTCCGGGTTGTACATTTTGAGTTCAACGGTTGTTTCCCCCTCTATCTATTGAATTGCTCAATATCCGAACCTTCGCCGATAAGGCGGTTCCAGTACATGGATAGAAAAAGGAGTCCTGCTGAAACAGCATAGATTACTATATGGAAATCAATGCCAATTCTAGTTGCGATAGTATCTGGTAAGACCGAGATTCTCCAACCAATAATTGCTGAAAGTAGTGAGGCGATTACGAGGGTCGCGGCGCGGCGCTTCTGCGCCGCTTCAGATTGATCTGAGAAATCCTTTGGGCCGATGCCTAATTTGAGTACCATTCGTAGCCACAAAGGTAGTAATCGTTTGAAATCATTTAGAGATTGTGAACAAACCCACAGTGCTACGCCACTACAAAGTAGAATGAGGTCACCTTCTGACCACAACCATTCAGTTGGGTTGATGGATAGGGCAATATCTGCTAGTCCGATAATAATAGAGATGAATCCGATGGCGTAAATCATGGCATCTGCTAGCAAAAGTCCAAAATTTGCAGTAATTTCACCTTCGACAGTCTCAAATTGAGCGCGCGAATGCTCAATAGATAGGCGCTCTAACTCGTCCACAATACGCGGCAAGTCAATCGGTGACATAATGGATACCCCGCCACCGGCCCCAATCAGAGCGGTTGTAGGGGTTATTGATGGGGGTCGAAGTTTGGTTGACAGGCTACGAGCCTTTTGGTGAGCATCAGACCAACATTTCACAACAAATTACTGAACATTTAGCAGATTTCAACGATGTGATATCAATTGGCCCACCACTTGGGCCGATGGCAGTTGAATCACGTGAAATATCAGTTGAAATCAAATCACAGATTCTAACTGTTGACAAAGCAGGAAGCGAGTCAATCGCCTCAAGTATTACTGAATCTGATACTGTGTTGCCACAAGCTATCATCCATCTAGGATTTGCTGAAAATCAAGATGTCATCTCTTTGGAGGCAACAGCATTCAATGAGTTGGATTTTCGTATTGCTGATAATAAAGGCCGACAAGTATCATCTGGTGTCATTACAGATTCTAGTCATAATCTATTACACACAACAGCCCCAATTAATTTGTTGATGGCAGAGTTTGTTGATGAAGAATTAATTTGCAAGAGTGAAGACCCAGGTCGCTTTATCTGCAATGAAACTTATTTCAAAACCCTCCAAGCAGTTGAGCAGGCTGATGTGAGAGAACGAATGAACCGAGCAATCCCTGTTCTATTTGTGCACTTACCATCGGCAGATAAAATACCATTTGAAACCCAAATTTCCTTGGTGAAACGGATTATTGCAATCACTGTACAGAGGCCTGAGATGCAAGTTGTTGGCGGTATGTTGAGGGGTGAAAATAATCGCCTACTTGCGGCACGTAGGTCATCCGATGAATACATGGGTGGTTACTGGGAATTCCCCGGCGGAAAGGTCGAGAAAGGTGAGAGCAAAGAGGCAGCGATTAGTCGCGAGTATCACGAAGAGTTTGGCTGGACAATCAAACCAATAAGAGTGTGTGAAGAGTATTCCCATGCTTGGCCAGAAATGGTCGTTCACCTGACCTTCTTCTTGTGTGAAGCGGATGGAGAATTGCCTCCGGCTGTGATGACATCCCATGATGAAAACCGCTGGCTTTCTGAGGATGAATTGATGGATGTGGAATGGCTTCCACCAGATGTTGAATTTGTAAAGAGAATCCAAGAGCGAGGGATTGCAAACCTGTGAATGTGCTATTCATCAGTCTGATTTTTTGTCAACCCATTCACTGACTTCACCATCTTTGTGCATTGACCAATCATCACTGAGGGAGCGGGGATACTCAGTTCTGCCTTCATGCCAAGTTGATTCCTCTATCCAAGCGGCTAAGTTGTCGCCGCTAAGGGTGACATCAATTGTACCGCCAAGCGACTTTTCATTATTTAGAACAAAGGCGACTTTACCGGCTAATGCAGCTTGGCGTGAAAGCGAAAAAACAGTTTCATTATCATACAAATTTGCGCCCATTGCATCTAGAGCGGTATCAAGGATTCTCAATTCAGAAATACGTGAAAGGAATTTACTTAGGTCCACCTCCTCAAATTTCCATTCTTCTCCCTTGTCAGTCATAGGGAATTCATTTTCGTTGAACTCGGGTGGTTCAAGTTCAGGGAATAGGGTGCTTAGTGAATCAGCAACACTTGGTGCATGGTCGGAAGGGAGGATTGTCGTGCAAACCACTGCGTAAGGCGAACTCATCGGTAGTTGCGAGGAGTGGCTAGATGATGAACTCTATCGCTTGAGTAGTGGCAAGATTGACAGACAGTCACCAATCAGCGTGGGGTGAGTCAGATGGCTGAGCCGTACGTTGTCACCGTAGTTCCGACCTTTCAGGAGGCGGATCATATCGAGCGTTGTCTTCTGTCATTGATGGCTCAGACATGGCCGCCACAACAGCATTTGATACATGTTGTAGATGGAGGTAGTGATGATGGAACCCGCCAAATAATTACAGATTTGGCTAAAAAGTCGACCGATGAAGGTGGTCCGGAAATTCTGTTATTGGAAAACCCAGACCGATTTGTTGCCGATGCTAGAAATCTCAGCCTAGGAAAATTGCCTGACAAGGCAACCCATGTGCTTGAGATGATAGGGCACGTTTGGGTACCACCCAAGCATATTGAATCACGCATGAGTGAATTTGATGATTTAGAAGAAGAACTCGGAGAGGACGGTAACAAAATTGCTGGTATTGGAACTATTGTTAAGGAGAGCGACCAACCTCTGAAAATGATTGGTCGCTGGGTTGAGGCTACTTTACAGAATCCGTTGGCAAGTGGCCGTGGGCAATTTGCTCAATTTACTGGTTGTCAGCGGACTACAATTCCCCCATTCACACTTTACCGCCGAGCCGCTTTAGATGCGGTTGGCGGCTGGAATCCTGACTTCATTACAACTCAGGATTCTGAACTAAACATGCGTCTTGACGGCCAGGGTTGGAGCCTGTGGCGTTCAGACGCATCGTATTGCCGAATGGCCAAACGGACTTCCATTGTAGGCTGGCTTCGATTTGGACACCGTTACGGATTTTGGCGTACTAAACATGTACGAAAGACCCCTCAAAGAGCATCAATTCTTGAGTTTTTGCCATGGATTGGATTGCTCACTACTCTAGCATTGTGCTGGTCAGGTTGCGTGGTTGGAGGGTATCCCGCTTGGCAAATTCCAGTCGCTGCCTATTCTGTGGTCATACTTCTCCACGGTCTTTTAGAATCCTTTACTCGCTCACAACCAAGTTTGATTATTGGAGTACCAATAATGCTGTTTCTACTTCACACAACTTTCAGCATAGGATTACTTGATGGATTGTTGAGAAAGGGCCGCCCAGCAAAAGATCGTGTTACTAGTTAGGCCCTGAAATCCTGCTTAGCAAGTGGGGGTAACATTGAACCCATATCACATTGTCCAACGCTTTGGTTGACATGGCTGATGATGACAAGAACAACCTAAATTCTTGGGCTGTTCTATTGGTTCCTTTAATCATTGCAGGATTAATTGGTAGAATTATTCCTGCGGTTGACTTGCTTCTAGTTGAAAATTGGCAAATTGGTGCATACTATGGTTTTGCATTTCTACTTGGTTTTGTATTTTTCAAACGTTCCCGAAGTGAAAGAGACCACGAGTTTCACAGAGTTAAGAATATCAAGAAATTAAGCAAGGCCTACAAGGCCGAAGACCAAGGGTTATGGGGCAAGGCTGATGCTGCTATGGCTGGCCTTGAGAGAGACGCAGATGGTTATCAAGCAAGTGATAAAGACCTCATTCAAGGACGGAAAGTCAAGGAAATTCTACGCGAGAAACGTACTGGTGAAATAGGCGATGAAAAACCCAAAGAAGAGGTAAAAATGTTCCACGATGAGGAACATGTCAAACGTTCATCAGCACGCATGTCTGGAGATAATGACCCGATGGCACAAATGTCGGGGGCTGCTGTTGAGATGATGAAAGCGGCAGGGTCCGGTCAGACTAATGTTGATGACATGATGGCTCAGTTGAATGCTGAAGATGAACGGTTAGAGAAGCAGAAGAAGCCTAAGCCACAACCTAAACCACAACCAAAGCCACAACCTAAACCAAAACCCAAACCCAAACCAAAGCCAGATGCTGGTGGCGGTCAGATGGGTACAGCCGGAGTTTCCCGAGAGGACAAGTTGTTTGATGACCTTGGGGAATCAATTGGTGGCGGTAAATCAGTCGGTAAAGAGACCAAGATTTGTTTGGACTGTGGTTCAAGGAATCCTGTAGGTAGAGGTTCCTGTGGTAGTTGTGGCTCTTCCTTAACCTAATACTGTAATCATTCAGTATGATGGTCAGATTCAAAACAGGCGGGCAGTCAGCGACCATTCGGTGATGGGGTCATGGCTAAGAGAGACTACTACGAAGTCTTGGAAGTTAGCCGTGATTCTAGCGATTCTGAGTTGAAGAAAGCGTTTCGCGTATTAGCTCGAAAAAACCATCCCGACAAGAATCCAGATGACCCTGATGCAGAAAATCGTTTCAAGGAAATTCAAGAGGCTTACGCAGTCTTATCAAACCCTCAACAGCGCCGAAGTTATGACGCATACGGCCATGAGTCGCCCGGTGGTAATCCATTTGGAAGTGGTGGTTTCCAAGGCGTAAATATTTCAATGGATGATTTGTTTAGTGGTGGTTTTGATTCAGTCTTTTCCCAATTTTTTGGTGGCGATGCAACAACTGGTCGCCGCTCTTCACGTGGCAATGATGTTCTCATCAGACACTCTATTGACATGGAGACTGCGATGTTAGGGGGAGATACAGAATTAGAGGTCAAACTCCTCATTATCTGTGAGGCTTGCGAAGGCCGAGCAGCAGCCAGTCCAGATGGGGTCAAGACTTGTGGTACCTGTTCTGGCCAAGGCCAAGTAACACAAAATCGTAAGATTGGCCCATTTATTCAACAAATGGTGACCGAATGTCCAGAATGTAGTGGTACAGGGAGAAAAATCACGGACCCATGTAGTGCATGTCGTGGCGAAGGTAGAGAGAAGAAAAAACAGACAATACGCTTCTCTATTCCTGCTGGTATTTCTGATGGTACTCGTATGAGAATGGGTGGGCGAGGTGAGCCAATACGTGGCGGAGGTGGCAGTCCTGGTGACTTATACATCCAAGTCCATATTGATGATCATGACTGGTACGAGAGGGATGGCTCTGACCTTCTAATGGCTCTTCCATTAGGCTATCCTGAATTACTTCTTGGAGCATCAGTATCACTACCACACATTGATGGCAAAGAAATCTCAATTGATATTCCTGCGGGGTCAATCCCAGGTGATACCTTAGAAGTGAAGGGTCGAGGATTTCCTCGGCCTCGTGGTCGTGGCCGAGGTAATATTACTGTGTTGTTGAAATTGTATGTGCCAACAAAATTATCAAAGAATGTAAAGAAACAGATTGAAGCATTACGCGAAGAAATTGGTATTGATTTAGACTCAGTAGAGGATTTAGTCCGTGAAGAAGCCAAATCAAGACGTCGTACCAGATGATGATTTCTTCAATGATAATCGAGTTTATTCTTCTTCAGTGGCTGTGAGTACTGCTTTTGTTGGCACTGCTGCAACTGGTTTACCACCAACTAATCCCGATAGAATCAAATCAAATCCATCAGCATCTCCCTCCATATCAATTCGTAGGAAACGGTTTGTTTTAGCATTCAAATCACCGAGGAAAACCTCGTCACCATCAAACAATGATTCAGGAGTGACTGATGTCACATTCCATTCAACGCCTTCAACAGCCTGGAATCTGATAGCAGCTAATGTCCACTCTTCTGATAGTAGTCTAAGGCCTACAGTGACCGAACGCCCCCCATCGTTAGCAGTCAACCCCCACACAATCAAATCAAGCGATTCTGTGGTATGACGTGTGAGAGGTTCTCCCCATTCCATGACTAATGCATCCCAGTCTGTATCTGCAAGGGATTCCAGTGCGTGAAGTAATGCATTAGGGTCCTTTAGATTATTTGGGTCTGCGGCAATCAATCGCTCGCGCAGGCGTATCAACCTACGTTTTTCATGCGCTTCGATTTCCAATACACCTCCAGATCTAAACCGCCAGTAAATAACCACCATCATAGGTGATAACAAGACTAACCCAATTACAATGTAAAAAGAACCAACGTCATCAGAATAATCAATCCAATCCCCCTCAACTGGTTCTGCACCCTCTGGAGTTAGCCATGCCCAATTAATTGTGTACTCTACTTCGGAAGTGATGTTTGATTCTACTACCAAGATGTGACGCCCGTGTGGTAAGTCAAGAGTTGTAGTCGCTTGCTGCCCTTGCATTTCGGTAAGATTCCATGAAACAGTGGTCCATGCATTGTACGCGGTAGTATTGAGTTGCACAAGTTTGAGCACACAAGTACCAGGGTCTGATTCAATAGTGGCAGTCAATAGACTCCGATATGGGTGTCCTATTTCTCTCTCAATGAGATATACATCCCGAGTATCTGCTCCACCAATAGTGCCGCTGGTATAGCCCAATTCAGATTGCATAACTGCCCAGTCTAATGTGTCTGCTTCACCAGTTGGGTGACTATCTGAGGCATCACCTGGGGTAGCACCATCATATGGTCCAAGAGGTGTGAGCGTCAGGGTCCAAATTAGTGGTTCACTAGCATTGGTAAATGTGATTGCTGCGGCATCTGCACTAGTTGGGACGGTGAATTGGGTACTCCCACTGAGATTTGATTCATTATGGAATATATTCCATGTACCGCTTCTTGCTTGGATGTGAATATCAGCAGCACTGGATAATGTCCACCCAACAATGAATTTACTACGTGAGCCAGCTTCTAATCTGATTGTATCTCCATCATCATTGGTTGTGAGGTGACCTGATATTGTGCCACCTGCGTAAGTAGGGGCAATCCAAGGCTCAGATGCGGTTTCCCCAAAGGGTGTTTCAAGTTCTGCTGAATGGCTTGCGAACCGTAGTGAATACAGTCCTGCCTGACTGCTAGCGGAGTATGCGGAAACCCAAATTTCATCATTTGACACTTCAACAAGTAATCTTTGAGAAGGATTGGTTGACCCAGCCATGAATTGTTGTTGAGAAATCAGTTGTAGGTCGTCAGTACTACGGCTCCAAATTTCAACATAAACATCATTTGAAAAGGCTGAGAATTCAATTTCAATAACATCGCCATCACTTGCATTGAGCTGAAATGTATCGGAATCTTCAGCGGAATCAAGAGTCCCATTCCACCAAACTGCTGAATCATCTATTGCGTCACGGTCAATATCTCCACAATCATTGAGTGAGTCACAGCCAGCCATGTCAATAAGACGCCATCCAGTAGTATCTTCACTAGGGTTGGGTATTTGTGAGGGTGTATCACCAAATTCACCACTCGCAAGGTCAAAGAATATCTGAGAAACAAGTAATGTTTGGCTAGTCACTCCTTCGCGTGTAATTTGAATAGTCGTTAGGCCGGCACTTAGGTTTCCGCTTAGTTCTAGATGGAAGCGGCCGGTTGTGCTGAATTCAGACCCAAAAGAGTCTGTTACCGTTAGATTCAACTCTTCACAACTGCTTTCCGATGGACAATCAACTGAAATCCAAAAAGGACTTTCACGAGTATATATTGTCTCACTCCAAACTGTTTCGCCTTCTTCTAGTTCAACGTTTGAAGCGAAATCTTGCATCACATTTGAGGGAAGTTCTGATGGTGTTGGGATGCTAGTTAGTAGCATCACAATCGCAAGTGTGCAGGTGATGATTAGGCGGCTCACATCTACTTGGCGCGCCCCTCGGCATTTAGAATCATTCAATTATAGCGCATAGGTGGCGCCCTTCGTGACTGATTCCACGCTAGGCCGTACGGTGGCCGAAAGATTGCGTCATGCGCGCATGATTGCCCTAGGTGACCGCAAGGGTCCGTTATGTATCACTCCGGCTCTAATCGGAACTAAAAATGACGAATCTCAACTAAGTATCAGCACAAATTTGATGCCATTTGTAGTTGATTATGATAGCAGTTCTTTGCCAGCAACTATGACAATAACTGGGAGAGGTGCGATGGCGATGCCATTTGACGATGATTCACCTCAATGGGTATGTCAAATGAACCATGTTTTACCGCCTTCATTAGAAGATTCTGACACAGGAGTCAGAGGGCGTTCAAACGGTGGCCTAGTATCTCTATCATGGCAAACACTGAGACATGATTCAGAATTGATGGATTTACCCGAACAACCAGAAATTATTGCTTTGGTTGATGCTCTTCAATTAGCAAACCATCCTGGTAAGTTGGTTTCTGCTTTGGCAGTCCTAAGGACTCATTTCCCCTCGTCTTTGTTATGGTGCCCTGGTTTGGGTGGACCTGATAATCTCGCTCTTCTTACTTGGTTTGGCGTTGATTTACATGATTTTACGCGTTCTAGACAAGCAGAATCATTTGGATTTTTACTCACTTCCGATGGAGCAAGAAGGCCAAGTGAAGAATATGATGAAGATTCAGACATTGCGGCGCAGTATAATGAATGGAAGCGTGAGATTTCTGCGGTAAAATCTGCATTGAAGAATGGTAGTCTGCGTCAATTAGTCGAAAAACGGTCTTTGAATTCACCGAAACTGGTTGAGCATCTTCGATATCATGACCGATTAATCCGTCAGCAACTGAGTGATGAAGGTGAGATTTCGATTAATGGCGCCCCATTACGCCGATTTGTGAAATATGGGATGAAATGGCGTTGTCACAGCCCAGTTAGTCGCCAAGACCCCCTCATTGTTGATTGGATCCAAAGGATAACTACTGATTATCGAACTCCCGCTGAGCAATCGGAAGTTCTAGTGCTACTTCCATGCAGTGCTCGCAAACCATACTCCATGTCACAGTCTCATAGGCGCTTCCGTGGTTCGCTTCGACACCGCCCCCTACACGAAGTAATGGTGACTTCACCATTAGGGCTCGTCCCTCGTGAACTTGAGGAATTATGGCCTGCTTCTCATTACGATATTCCGGTCACTGGGGAATGGGACGGCGATGAATTAGCGATAATTCAAAAATGTGTCAAATCACTTGTTTCTAACAACGGTTACAAGATGGTAATCAATCATAGTGGGATCAACTTTGACAGTGAAGAAATCGGCGTTGAAATTATTGATACACGGCAAGGTGAGGGTGCTGGTTCTCATGAAGCACTTGAGAGACTTAAGCAAGCATCAGAGGATGCTGCTAAGAAATTTCATCCTAATTACCGAATGAATGAAAAGCAACATTTGCTAATTAAAATGAGAAGCGTTTCTCGCTGGCTTCACAATAATGATGACTGGCTTGAAAGCGCGCATGTCGGTGGAAAACCGCCACGTTGGAAGATTCTTGAGGGAAAACAGCAGTTAGCAATGTGGCATCCTAAAGATGGAAGGTTCGCATTTCCAAAGGGTACTTTGCCTAACTTGGCAAAGTGTGGGACCCTATCAGAAGTGCATTTAGAGGATGGTCCGAAACTTGAAGGAGATATTTTCTCACCAATGGTTGACAAGGTTGTTGGAGATATCCGTGTCGGAGATGAAGTGTTACTTTTCCGAGCTGGTAATCTCCTTGGTAGCGCCCGCAGTGTGACTGCAAAATGGGAGTATTTTGGTAGCCCTGGCAGGGTTGCAAAGACCAAACACAGGCTGTAAAGCCTCTCATAGAGAGGCGGAGCGGTTATGAATGGGGAGTAGGTCGGCGGCTCGCTCAAGGTGTTATTATGGGACGAATGCACAGTGGTGGAAAGGGTCGTTCGGGCTCAACCCGTCCAAATGTTAGTGACTTACCTGAGTGGTCTGAACAAGACACTTCAAGGGTTGAGTCTCTCATTGTTGAATTAAATGAACAAGGCAACTCTAACGCTATGATCGGCACAATACTTCGTGACCAACACTCAGTTCCTAGTGTAAAACTACTACTCGGCAAGACTGTCGGCGTAGTTCTTGAAGAGGCTGGCAAAACTCGTGCGGTCCCTGAAGAATTGATGAACATGATGCGTAAGGCACAAGGTATCATCGACCATTTAGAGGGCCATCACAAAGATTTACACAACAACCGTCAACTCAATCTTGTCGAATCAAAGATTCGTCGCTCCGCTCGTTATTACAAGTTAAATGACAAATTGGATGCTGATTGGAATTACAAGCGTGACCAACTACGTCTAATGGTAGAATAATTCACGGCTTGGTTTTCAAGTCAAGTTTTAATTTCTCAACATTGTTGATTTGCTAGCATTATTTTTGGCTATTTTTGCAAGTGGTTTTTTGGCAGTTGACTTTCTCGGGCGGCCATGCGCTCATTATTGGAGTTGGAGGCATTTGCAACAATTGCCGTAAATCTCCAGGAATATGCTACATCAATGAGCCAGTCAGATACGATTACACTGATTATTCCACCATCACCAGATGGGGCAGTCAGTTCGGCTTTTTTGGAGGCGGCTTTGTTAGATGCCGAAATCTCCTATCGCCGCCGTTTTTCCCCTCGCTCTGCAAGTCCCCCATTTATTGAGGTGAAGGATGGAGACGCATTGGACAAACCTCTCACTCAGAAACCCAATCAAATTGTCATCACTCCACTCTTCGCGACTGGAGTGAGAGGGCATGAGGGGGCGGCCCACAGAGGTGTTCTCTCAACAGTTGCACAAGCAGCAGCTTTGGCGGAATTAATTGCACCTGATGGCAAAAGATTGCGTTCACTTAGGCCATGGTTGTTGGCCGGTAATTGGTGGGCTAGTGCGCTCGACCAAGGATATGACCCAGTGTATAGTGCCCTTCGTGACCATTTACATCAAGAGGGTTCGGTTAGAATAGTACCACTTCCAGAGATAGAAAGCCCAGATATGACTGGGTTAAAACAGGTTGACCTAGACACTGAGGCAAGTACTCGTGAAACATGGTCTGCCTTAGATGTAGATGGCAAGGCAAACGCACTAAGCACCCTTGTTCTACCACAGGTATTGAGTGATAAGCCATCAACTGCAAGGCTTGAAGAGTTGGTATGGCACCGTATTAAATTGGCAGATTCTGATAACGATTTACACACTAGGATGGTTACTGCTCGGGCAATGTGGGATGGCACTCCAAAAGCGGTATCAGATTTGATTGACGCAATTTTATCTAAGGCGGTCTGATTACAAAACTAGTAATCCAGACTTTATGATATTTTGAGGCGTGTATCACAGCCATTACAACGTACTCTAGCCGGCCTCTTAGGTGTCTTTACAGCAATTTTGTCTGCACAGACAGGGCATTTAATGACAGGTATTTTTACACGCTTTTTACGGCTTCCAATGCTTGGCATTATCGTGAAATACGCTGATTCATCAGCCAACGCGTCATCTAAACTGATTTTTGGAGTTACAACAGCTACAGCCAACATCATTACACCTGCAACTCCCAAAGCAACCAGCATGAAGACTAGTGGCAAGGCGAAGAAGTATGAGTAACCCCAAACACCTGCGAATAGCACTGACGTCAACCAGAAACCAACTCTTGGCTTATCTTTGGTCAATTTACGGGCTAAAAGGGTGAATGCAACAAACATTGCAAATGATTGCAATAGGGTGACAAGTGGGGAATGGGCTAAACTACCAATTACGTATGCAATACGGTAATCCGACATCGCATCTTCTCCTACTAAGGTAGTTTTTGATACAGTCACAGTTTCTGTGTAAATGAGTCGCTTGTGTGAGTAATCTACTCCACTACCATCAACTGCAGCAGTTCCAACCATCATTGAAGTTCCCAAACGGGCATCAATTGTTAACTCAGTCCAAAATGGAGTTGCTGATGCTTGTGGTCTGATAAAATTATCGAAAAGAATACTCTTTTCACCTACTTTGATATTTTCAAGTGATTCAATGGTAATCGTGATGGTTGAGTCACTAAATCCGTAATCGTCGTTTACATTGATGCTAACTGTTGGTGATGCTGCCGCTTCAATAGGCTCTACCCCTAGTAGGCGACCCGAATCAAGCATCAACCCATCAAACATGAATTGTTTGAGTGAGGAAGCCCTCCCGGATAGATGCGTTTCCAATGCCTGAATTTCGGATGAATCAACTTGCTGATTATTACGTGTTGCTTCTGTTGAAGAAGTCCCCTGGACCTTACGCCATTGGGAAAGTGAGTCTAGCGAGTCATTACCGATGTTGTCAAAACCCCATCTCATCCATGTTGCCATAGGGCCTTCTAGGTCTATTTGAGTTGTCCTACGTATGCGGTCACCACCTTGGACCTCGGCATCAATTTTGACACTGATTTGACTCCCCCCACTTCGAAGTGGTTCATCTGCTGGGAATATCCCATATCCGCTACCAGTTCCTCCTCCAAATGCTAACACATAGGAAAACCCGCCACGGAATGGTTGGATTTGTGAATCTGAAACTATTAGTGAGAGATTGACTTCGTAAACTCCATCTTGAGCAGAATCTGGCGCTTGCCAATTTAGGTAAACTTGAGCGCCGTCATTATGCATAGTTGCAACAACGGTGTCAACAACTACCCCATCAATCTTGAATTCAGTTGTTGATTTTTCCCAGATGGCGGCACCATAACCCGAGCGTAGCACTACTGGAATCTGAACAGAGTGTCCATTCACTACAGCAGGTTGCCAATCCATTTTTACTAAGGGAATATTAGCCTGGAGATTAGATGCATATTCATCTGTACCCCAAATAAATCTCACACCTGCATCGTCACCAGGGGAATTGAAGATCAGGGTTTGTACGCTAAGAACTACAACAACTAACTCTCCACCAGAGAGAATGTTGCCTTGCTCATCAATGTCTATTGACACATCAACAGTTCCTAGACCAGGTGTATATGCGGGATTAGTGTTTGACGATCCTGTCCATGACTTCCCACCTATTTTCACTTCAGCAGAGACATTTGCTTGAACTCCCCCAGCATTTACAACCTCATAATTTACCGATAGTGTCCAAGTTGAAATTGGATAACTTCCACTCGTTGCCTGAGGAACTCTCCAGCGAGCAATTTCAGTCAGTTGGCTTACTGATGAAGTAACCCATACATCTTGTTCAGTAGTTAAATCAGCAGAGAATGGACTTAGTGAGCCTTTTCCGGTTTCATCACCTTCACCCAGCAAATAGTAGTCAACCTCAACTGAATCACAGCAGGTAATTTGTGCATCTACATCACCGATGAGGTGGCTGTTTGGGAGGGCTGATAGTAACAGTGCCAAGAGAGCGAGAATTGTGGTTATTCGCTTCATTATCTGCTACCCCAGTGTGCGTGGGCCCTCCTTGGCTCTTTCAAGGCAACGGATGATAGGGCCACTAAACAGTATGTATGTGGGGTGATGAACAAGTTGCCGAATTAGTAAAATAGAATTTACAAGTTATATTTTCTAAGGTGTGTTTGTTCGTTTCCAGCATTATTTTGCACTTGCGATACAAATTAGATATTCCAACAGATTCAAGAACCGCGGTGTCTGCCTTGGATTTAGTGACCTATTATGGATGATGTGAAAGTCTCAGACTTGATTTTGACAGATGAGCATGAAGTAGTTGAGATGGATGCATCCATTGCTGATGCAGCTAGTAAATTACTTGCTCTTGAACGAGGGATTTTGATTGTTCTTGGCGAAGACAAGATGGTCAAAGGAATAGTTACGCCAAATCAAGTTCTTTCCGCAATTTCAGATGGTGGAGATTCTAATGACATGACCGTTGGTGAGCACATGGATGCTGATGTCATGGAAGTTGGCCAAAATGACAATGTTGACGATATTATCGTGCAAATGAATGAACGTAAACCACATGCCGTTGTTGCTGTTGATGGGGACGGCCAATTTACTGGCTACTTTTCACCAAATGATTACCGTGAGGCACTTGACCATATTGAAGCAAGGCCCGCAATCAAGCGTCTTGCTCAGCACGAATAACCTTCATTCAATCCATTGGGGGGTAATGTTGTTGGTTCACAGAGACTAAGTCAACGCTTTTGGTTTTGGTGAACATTGACACCCCACCACCCACAACTAGTATCACAATTCCTAACAAGATGGCAAGAATCCCACCACAAAACGACATGAAATAACCGTCAACGTCACTTTTTTCCCCACCTTCTCCATACACTAAGAAAAGGATATCCTCTGATGATTCCACAGTTATTTGACAAGGACAATCGTAGGCATCAAAATATCCGATTTCAATCCATTCATATTCGCAAGATGAATCATCATCTCCAAATTCTCTACAATGTTCACCTTGAAACAATTCATTGCCATCAGGATCTGTGATTGACAGATTATGATACCCCGTCCCATTTTTGGCAAATAATTGGTAAGTCTCGTCTGGAGAAAGAGGAATTGTTTCGTTAACTACCGAATTGGTTTGCCACTGGATTTCATCTAATGGGTTGACATAATACCGTTTTGCAGACGGTCCGGCAATTACAAGTGAAGCAATTCCTAGAAGAACAATCACTCCCCCTATCGCTAAGATGACTTTTGCACCTTTGTTCATGCGCGTCCTATTTAGTCAAAGGTCTTGTAACTTATGCACTTGAACAGAATTATACAATTGATTGCAAGCAATCGCTCAAGAGTGAGTCCAAATCATTCGAGTCATGCTTGGTTCGCTCTCGCTTGATTCCAAACGGGCAAAACCAATACGCTCTAGTTGGATAATCGTGCCAGAAGGGTGGGGATTCTTTTCAAGCAGACCTTTGATTTCATCAAGTTGTTCGCCTTGCTCATCTGGCCTGAGTAATGTGTGATTAGTTGCCATTTCCTCTGTTAACCAGTGAATAATTGGGCGCTCGTCTGAGCGTGGCATAGAGGTGACAACCCCACCCTTATTTTCACTAACATCAATATCTGCGAAATCTTTGAGGCGAATCTTACCATCGCTTGCAATGGCAATATCAAAATCCTCTTTTTCGATATACACTTGCAATTCACTATCACGAGGTAGTGCCCAATTTCGTACACCCATTTCTTTTTCTAAAGGATGACAAGGAATATCAATTGCATCCGGTAATTCGATTCCGGCACAGTTCAGTGCTAACATCACTGGATTTTGTATGAAGGACAGTCTAGGAGTTGAAGAATCTATTTCAGTTGAATTATGGGAAATCAATGTTGCTAACGGTACAGATATGTCCTTTTGGGTCAAACTCAATTCAATCCAAAATTTCCTCATTGCTGCAGCAGAAAACCCGCGCCTGCGGAGCGCACGTACGGTAGGGAGGCGCGGATCATCCCATCCGTTAAAATCTCCATTTTCAATATCAATCTTCATTTGTGAGGTTGAAAAACCTCCAAATTCGTGAACCTTAACTCGCCCCCAGTAGAGCGTTTCGGGATAATTCCAACCAGCCATTTCGTAGAGTAATTTTTGTTTCCTAGTTGAGTCCATAAGGTCCTTGCCACGAATGATGTGAGTCACCTTTTGTACGTGGTCCTCAACTGCACTTTGGAAATCTAGAAGTGGCCAAACTCGATATTTGTCACCTACTTTAGGATGAGATGCTCTCTGAATTCTTAATGCAGGCCAATCTCGTAGCGCGGGGTTCTTGTGTTCCATGCCAGTTCTCACTCGAACTACGGCATCACCTTCGTTGAACCCTCCCTCAGTGTCATTCATTTGATTCCATAAATCACTGTTCTTGAGTGCACTATTGGCGCGGCATGGGCATTCTTGTTGGTCAATTCTGAGTTGCTTGAATTCATCTGCTGTACAGGTGCATACATACATGTAATCATCAGCAATGAATTGTTTTGCGTGGGCCATATATTCTGGCATTCTCGCTGACGCCTCTAGAATAATATCGGGCTTTACCCCTGCTAGCCATGTGAAATCTTCCTTAATCCAGTCATAGGCTTTCAAATCGGGGCGTTTAATTTTCGCGTCTGTATCATCATATCTGAGAATCATTTTTCCATCATACATCTCTGCATACTGGGAATTGATGATTACACCTCGGCTGTGGCCGATGGTTAGTGGCCCATTTGGATTGGGTGCGAAGCGTAAAATCACTTCACCCTTGACAGCATTGGGTAATTCAGGTAAGCCTTCCCGGCGCTCTTTAACTCGCTTTTCAAGAGCGTCTGGTGCTTCAGCTAGTAGCACCGCTGTGACTGCTTCAGCACCTTCATCATTCCAAAGTTGGTTTGCTTCCTCTATTGCTGGCCCTAGCACACCAAACAGATGTTTTGCATGCTGGCGAAGTTCCGCAACTTCGCCAAGAATTCTTCCTTGAACAGAAGCAGCTTGTCCTTTCCCATCATATTCAAGGGCATTTTGCATCGCATATTTTCGAATTAAGCGAATTGTGTCCTCATCGGGAATCCAATCGCTCATGTCCTGTCGGCCTTGGCTACACCTCTTGAGTATATCCGGCCAATTTACCCTTACAGGCTCAATAATCTAACAGATTCCTTTCTTTGAACAATGACGCTTCACGGAGCCTAGTAGGTATTGGAGAGTCGTGAGAATCTTGCCAAGCATTTTCTGTTGTTTTCCATTTCCACCGCAACATCTGATGGGGTGTGGCACCCTTCATTAATTCTGGTAATACCTTCCTAGTGTTTGGGTCGGAGGGATAACCGGAGCCAAATGGTATCCCTTCCTCTTGCTTTAGTTTCTCAATGAATGTGTCACGTACTTGCTTTGCAATGATTGAAGCGGCACCAACTACCAAGTGTTTGGCATCAGCACCATGCTCACTAGTGATTTCCCAGTTTCCCCATGGCCAATCATTCAATCTTGTACCAATGTTATCGCCGAACCGCTGTTCATTTACATCACAAGCATCGAGATGTAGGATACCTTCATCTTGGTTCTTTGGTGGGAGGATTTTATTTGCAACGTAAGCAAACATTTCGACTTCTAAGTCGTTAAGTGATTTAGATTCCATCCAGTTATCAATGTGGTATGGCATAGCATTCAGAACTTCAATACGCCACCCTCTGTGTTGTGATTGTTCATACAACCAGTCGTGGCATTCCAATCTCCTCTTAGGTGTTAATTTCTTAGAATCATCAATTCCTTGTTCCTCAAGTAATGGGATATCTGATTGAGGTATTGCAACAATTGCTACTACTAGCGGCCCAATACACGGTCCTCGTCCAGCTTCATCAATTCCGGCAACCCACATATTGTCATCTCAGAGGTCAAGGTCTAATTCATCGCCTTGTTCCACTACGGCTGGAGAGGTGGCGGTGTGTGAATCCTTCGCATTCTTTGTTGATGAACTGCTTTGTTTAGATGATTCTGTTTTAGGTTTCAGGTATTTTGATCCCGACTTTTGCTTAGGTTTCCTCACAGTTCTCCCTGATTCTTGTTCCACTTTGTCAAATAATTCGTTTGCGGGATGTGAATCCTTTTCAATAACTAACTTACCAGCCAAGTCATCTAGCAAGTCACCTTCTATAGTGGTTTCATGGTGTTCTAAAACTGTATTAGCGGCATCAAGAAGGGATTCAGATGGTTTTTCTTTTTGTTTGCTCTTTGGCGGAGTATTAGTAGTGAACAAGTCTTGAAACACCCTGGCTGCAATTTTAGGTGCTTCAATGACTGTTCCAACAATTCCTTTGTTTCCTGTCCCACCTTTTTTGTCAAATTTCCCCATCCATTCTTCAGGCTTTTCAGGTGCGGCTGGCTCTGCTGCTGCCAACCTAGCCTTCCATGCTGCATCTTTGGCTGCTCGATGTTTGAGTGCTTGTAAAAGTCCAAGTGAGCCTGCTAGAACCACTAGAATAGTCATTACCAAGCCATTAAATTGATTCCATAAGTCGGCAGCAGCCATCTCAAGTTTCACCCAAGCAGAATCTTCGTGAATATTTTCAGGCCTCCATGCATCGGCTAGATATTCTATTTTTGTCTCGTTTACAAACATGATATCAGGACTCAAAATACTCTGCATTTCAACAGTCATAATGATTGTGCCATTTGCTTCGTTATCATGAGGCAGGTGCATCCAAGCTCGGAAAGTAAAGTTCACTCCAGGGGGTATTTGGACAATTTCAAAGAATCTAGGTGTGTCCGTGTCAGAACCATGTGTTGCTTGGTCTGGTGGGACAAAACCATGTTCTACACTCATATCAACATGAAGAGAAACTTGTAGTCCATCGTCTCCATTACCAAGGTTTCGTATTGTGTAGGCAACTGAAATATTGTCATGGGAATCAATGCTACTCTCAATTGCATGTAATTCCCAATTAACCAAAGGTGCAACTCGCAATCCAATGGTTTGAATACCAAGAATTTCACCTGAAACTAGTTTCAATGTGATTGTGACCGAACCATGAGAAAATGCCGGGGTCATCTCTTGAACAGTCAGTGTTAGTATTGCAGCCTCTTTGGTTTCATCTTTTGTTAGTACCGTCGTATGTTGGCTTAGTTCTGCGCCCAACCAACTTTCATTGTCAACAATTATTTCAAATGAATCTTCAAAATTTCCGGTATTGGTTATACTAATTGTAGCGCTACAACTTTGTTCAGGTGATACATCACTATCACCACAATTTTCCTCTACAAATAATTCACCTCCTCGTTCCCAAACTATGCTTGAATCAATGGTAATCATTACTCTCTCAGTTGGATTGTAATTACTCCATGCCACTATTCCAACCTTCATCTGTCCAGTAGCTAGAGATGGTGGTTGGATATCGATATCAATAGTGGCTTGTACATTTGCTCCTATACCATTTCCACCCTGCCCATTCAGGTTGTGGGCATTGTATATACCCACCCACCACCCATCGTGCTGATAGGAAATATTTTGTTCATGTTGATAGGACTGTTCTGGTGTGAATCCTGGCAATGGTAAATTATTGGAATCTAAGGGCACTACACGAGCGATCAGTTGTGCGGGTGAATTTCCAGTATTCCGAAGGGTAAGTGTAATTCGCTCTAATTTACCCGGCTCTAAACTAATATTACTGTTAGAAGAATCAAATTTTGCTTGAAACCACTCATCTGGTTCTAATGTGAAATTATATTTGACCTCAGCACCATCTAGGCTAGAAATAGCAGTTAACTGAAACGGGTGCCTCATAAAAGCTAGAGGAGCCCCATCTACTACGGGTGGAACTGTAATCGTATATTGCGGCCATCCTAATTCCCCTGATCCAATAACGATTTGATTTGGTTGGTGGCAAGGGATGATTGTGCCGAACCAGATACAATCCCAGCCAGCATCACTGGTGAGGATAAAATCAACCGCATCACTAACATTTGCTCCATTAGTGATGTTAATTGACATAGTCATCGGTGTATCAACAGACGCAAATGCGTTTAGACCAGAATTTGGCCCCCAAGATAGGTTACTTGTGTAGTTATTTGAGTTGTTTGATGTCCCAGCAATTGAGAATTCAACAAGTGAGATGGCTTTCTGATGGTGAGTATTATCTGTTTCAAGTATAGGAAGTACTGATACAGTTAGTACAAGGAGAAGTGCCAGTATCGGTTGCAACAGTGACCTGCGCATGGTTCTCGGAATTGGTATGGTTCTTGAAGAGTTGCTCCTGCTTGTGTGTGCTACAAGTCAATTTTTGTTCATTTTCTAATATTCCAATCACACATTCTAAGGCAAGGAACCATATTCGACCTATCATGGCGGGTATATGGCCATTCAAGAAAAAGGCGTCCGAGGCCGAAGGACAAAAAATTGTCACGTATAGTAAGGACGACCATCATGCCGAGGAAATCATATCGGATAGAAGCCATATTGAGGATGAACAATATCAAGCCGCTATTGATTTGTTGACAACCCCCCATCTTGGTAAAGAGTCTGCTGGCGAGGTTGTAAAAACTGAAGTTGTTGATACTCAACAAAATGAAGAAACAGTTGACTTAGTGGATACAGTTAGTGGTGGCGGAACTGAACGCGAATACGTACAGAGTGGTGACGGGTATTGGTATCTCAAGAATGATGATGGATCTTTTGATGAGGCTGCTTATGTGAAATCCGAAGATGGTTCTTTCAGTCCATATTCAGCGTAATTGTAAATCCAATTTAATGGACTGGGTCTGGAATCATCCTTCCTAGCGCCTCAACATCGAATTCACCAGCCTGAATCGGAACTCTTAGTTCAAATAAGTCCGCAATCACTGGGTCTATTTCCCCACAACTACCCACTTTTTTCCCATTGATTAGAATATCAGCCCCTCGCCCTTCTAACCAAGGTCCATCGCCTGATTTTATGGGCTTGTAGTTGACCTCAAGTTCTTCTTGTTCAACTCCTAAATCTCTTAGTAATGCTTGAGCAATGCCCTTCGCACCGGTAAATCCGGTACCTACTTCCGCACAGCCCCAAGCCACTCTGTCGTTGTTATGATGATCATGTACCACGGTGCCTAATTCATACACCCTTTGGGGTAATTCATGGTGGCGATTTGCTGCTAAAAGTCTGAGTAAACTTGGGAGAATGTATTGCCTCATTATTGTATGTTCAATTGTGATAGGATTATGTAATTCAGTAACACTACCACTGTGTTTTTGCCTCATTTTAGTAAATTGGTCACCTTCATTTGATAATGTGAGTGATTGTATCTGCTGTAATCCACAGCCCTGCAAACTTTCTCTAATTCTTCGATGTAGTGTCATTTTTTTAAGCGGTTTTCCGGCGATGCTTTGCATTGAAGTTGCGACACCTAGGTCTTCGTAACCAATCCCAGTGGCAACTTCTTCCACCATATCAACAGGGTGAAGGATGTCTGAGCGCCACCTTGGCATTTCAATTAGATATTCATCGCTACCAACTTCTGCATCAGCCCACCTCTCTGAAACAAGTGGGCCATCAGTGACTACTCGTCTACGAATGAAGCGGCCACCCATTCGATTGATTGCTTCAGAAATCTCAGCATCACTAAACTCTCTTCCAAGTACATTTTCTAGTAGTGATTTTGGCAATTTATGAGTTTGTGGTGAGCCATTTGGACAAATCGACATTTCTCCATTCCAACCTGTCAACTCAATGCTTTCAATGGTGCCACCGCGAACCGCCATCGAGAGGCATACTAGGAGCAGAGACGATTCGCATGCCTTTTTATCCCAGCCAGTTACATCAATGAAGAAATCTGTAGTTTCTTCGCTTACAGTTGTATGAGCACCATTGATTATGGGTGGGAAAGAAAGTACATCTCCAGAAGCATCTAGAATCACTGGGAATTTTTCAAAGCCATCAAGGAGATGTGCGTAATTTACACCTTTGGGGTGCTCACTAAGAATATCAGAAATTGTCATCTCTTCGTTCATTGCAAGAGGTATGAATTTGTACTTTGAATCAACAGTTATGACTCGGAAAGGTGGCTTAAGTCTTGATAGGTCGTGAACCCCGATGGAAGAGCGCCTTCTCCCTCTCCCTAATGCAAAGTGTAACTTTTCTTGGTGGTCCATCAATCCCTGGATGAATTGGCTTCGCGCTTCACTAGTATGTCCTGTGTTGACACCTCGCACTACTGCACCATAGATGATAGGACGTACATTTTCCAATGATGGGTCAACAGTCATCGTGATTGAGCCAGCCTTTACGGGCAGTTTTGGTTCAGCATCAGCATCATGAAGGAAAGTTCTGGTAGCGTAAGCCATAGTCTCAGCACTAAGGAGATCTGGGCGGTCTGGAAATACCTCAATTTCAACAGTATTATCATCACATTCTTCTACAACGCATCCAATTTTATCCAATTCCTCACCCCATAGAGCAGGGTCGTGGGTGATGTTAGCGCCTAGTTGGAGAATGCGTAGGTTTTGGTGGTCAAAAGTGACGGTTGGCATCCCAACATCCTCCATCACTGGCCAAGCCATTGTGGCATTGGTCTATCGTAACCGGCTAAGCGAATCCCAGTCATATTAGCAGTGTCTGAGTCTAGAGCCCTCAGGTGGCGGCGATTGAGTTGGTCAATACCATCTTCACCGATTTCTACTAATCGGCCTCGGATTTCAGAATCTAAAGTTGCTAACCAATTCTCAACGAACTCCGCCTTTCCTTTGTCGGTCTTAGGGATTTCAGAATTGGCAAATGGGTTGCTGACGATGAATTGTGCTCCAGCGGCAGCGATTATCAGCGCATCAGTTGCCGCTGCCTCCCAAGGTATGGAAATTCCTTGTGACACTCCTTTGCGAGTAAGCTGATGCTCACGTGCAGAAAGTCCAACCATTGGTAGAACTGCACTGGCTGGTAGGTGGGCAGCGGTTGCAGAGTCAGCAATCGCACCGTCACAGTCGAGTGCTGCCGCCATTCGATGAATCATTGAAATTCGGTCAATACCCCCGCTAAGAAGAATGAATTTATCATCAGCAAGTTTAGATTTCACCAATGAAATCATCGCATCTAATTCAGCATCGTTCATGCGTGGTAAATCATCTAGGCAAATCACCGCTCCAGCAGCGTTACTCAATCCATCGGTGCAATCATGAAGGTTAGTTTCACTAATCCGTAACAAGTCAATTTCTCTTGGGTGAGTACTTACTATGCATGGCTGGCGATTTAGGAAATCTCCCTTCAAACCCTTTCCACTTTCAAGTCGTGGGAATACCGGTAAGGGGAGTAACATCCCCTTTTCTTCACCTCTTAGTTGTAATAGTGTTAACAAATCAAGTGGGGCATGTTCGTGAAGTCTAGGGTTTCCACCTGAGACAATAGTAATAGCATCAAACTGAGAATCAATTCCTCGTGATGGTATTGAAATGGTTGTTGAATGCTCAGTATCTGTGATTATCAAAGCAGCATCTGAATCGATTTTGAGATTGATTTCCTTCAGTATTTCATTAATTTCTGTTAATTTATCGCTGCTTAGTACAATACTTGTTGCACCTTCACCTGGTGGTGGGCAACGCCCATTAACTATGATTTGGCCACCTTTCATATTGGTTCCAATATCTGATGCTGCATCTCCCATGATGACCAATGTGCCGCCTTCCATGCCAGCACCCGCTCGTTTCCCAGCCGAACCTCGGACAACCACTAATCCTCCAGACATCCCTGCACCAGCTTCTGGTCCAGATGATGCATGACAGATAATTTGACCATCTTGTTGTTTCATTCCGAGCCGAGCCCCACATTCTTGTTCAACAACGAGTTTTGCCCCTCTATTCCAAGCCCCAAACCAACCACCAACTTCTCCTTCAAGTGTGAAATTACCACCTTCTGCACAAATTGCGGCCAAATCTCCAATGTTGCCTAGCAAGCGGACTCTCGCCCCAACGGGAAGATGTGAAGCAACACCCATCTCTCCATCTCGTGGTTTAGGGTCATCTCCTCGGCCCCAACCAATCTTAATCGCCTTGTTTGATTCAAGGGCACGAACGAGCAGTGAATCGAGCTCACGATTCAACTGAATACTCTTCTCAACCATCTCTCGCATGGTACTACCTCTACCCTCTTGGATACCACCTTCTTATTGATGCTGACGCACGAAGTGGTAGGTAATTTTGCTAATTAGCGTCCTTAGGGCGATAGTTCAAACTTCATTTTGTGGATTATTTCCCGACTAATAATTCATTGTTCTTTATCCGTGATGTTCATAGATTGGTGTCTATCGCAATGGATTGCCGGCAACGGCATGTGTGGTCAGCGGATGTCTAAAATCAAGGTCGCAATCAATGGATTTGGGACGATTGGAAAGCGTGTGGCTGATGCTGTTGACGCCCAAGATGATATGGAACTCGTTGGTGTAACAAAGACAGGCCCTTCGTTTGGTTGTGATTTAGCAGTCAAGAAGGGCTTTCCACTGTATTGTACCTTTGATGAACCGGATAGAATCGCTCGCTTCGCCGACCAAGGTTATGTTTGCTCAGGTGGTCTTTCAGATTTACTTGCAATTACTGATGTTGTAGTTGATTGTTCACCTGGGAAAACGGGTGCAGAAAACCTTGCTAAATACCAAGCTGCTGGTGTGAAATATATGTTCCAAGGCGGTGAAAAACACACTCTTACTGGGCGCTCATACACCAGTTCAGCGAACCATGCTGAGAATCTTAACGTAGAGGGGACACGGGTTGTTTCGTGCAACACAACAGGGCTTTCAAGAACATTAGTTCCTTTGTATGACCATTGTGGCTCACTAAAAGTTGAGTGCACCATGATTCGAAGGGCTGCTGACCCAGGTGATTCAGGTAAAGGGCCAATTAATGCGATCAAACCGGTTCTCAAAGTGCCAAGTCATCATGGTCCTGATGTGATGACCGTTAAGCCAGAAATTGAAATCAATTCGTTAGCAGTAGCGGTACCAACAACAATCATGCATACTCACGCAATAACCGCTGATTTACCACCTGGTCATGGCTTGACGACCGAAAGTATTCTTGACATGTGGAGAGAGACTCCAAGAGTGATTGTAATGCATGGTGCAGATAACCGAATTACTACCACTGCAGAAGTAATGGAAATGGCCCGAGATATTGGCCGCAAATGGGGCGATTTGCATGAAATTTTTGTGTGGGAAGATGGTGTATCTTTGCAAGGAGACCGCCTTTATTATTTCCAAGCAATTCACCAAGAAAGTGACGTTATCCCCGAAAATGTGGACTGTATCCGAGCACTTATGGGGACTGAGAGTGATTGGCAAACAAGTGTTGCAAAAACTGATGCAGCGATTGATATTTACTACAACTTGTAATCAATCAACTAACCTTGTTAGTTTGAATGCAAGCGTGTTATTTGGGCTCAGATTTCAGAAAAAGTGCTATGAGCATGAGACGCTCTTAGAGCGTCAACCATCAAAAGGGGTGCATTGAGTCGCCAAGTCAATGCGTCGAGTATTAGCGCCTGTCCTCCTTGTTTTTCTGATGCTCACAACATCTTGGGCAAGTCTTGCCGATGGGGATGTTGAAAATCCCGAAACCTCCACCTCACAACTTGAGCAATTAACTCCACAATGGACTGCAGAACAGGCCGCTTTGCAATGGGGTAGCACCTCTCCAAATGATGGGCCTTTGGTATCTCTCACCGAGTCATCTCACAAAATTCACACTATTTTGGGCTCTTTTGACCCAACTAGTGAAACACCACCGTTGCCACCAGAAGCCTATCGTGACCACTTTGATATTGACAACACTAGGTTTGCAATCGTGCAACTCGTAGAACACGATTACACGGTGTTTGAAGAATTGGTGACTCGTCTTGGTTTAGTGGATTTGGATTACATTCCTGATGATAGTTACTTGGTGCGTTTGCCTGCAGACTCTAGTGCTGCCTTATCGGCGATAGAAGAACTGTCCAATCACCCCTCAATTCGTGCAGTTGTTGTTCAACACCCGGGGTGGAGAGTCCATCCCGATTTGATGCAAATTTCGTTGGATGCTTTCTCAGGCATTTCAGTTCCTGATATCGATGTTGATGTAACTCCTGCCGGCGACCTCTCGATTGAACAGATTGGTGAATTACAGGAGCATCTTTCTTCAACGGGTGCAGAAGAAGTCCGTTGCGATGCTTGGTTATGTCAAGTAAAAGGAATAGGCCCTGGTTGGATGCTTGTCCTCGCTAATGATGGCAGAATCCTATTCACAGAACCAAGTAGTAATCTTGTTCTTGCTAATGATTATGCACGTAATATTGCTAGAATTGATGAAGTTGTAAATAATCACAACAGTGGTTTGGATGGCACTGGAGAAGTTGCTGCAATATCTGATTCAGGACTTGATTCAGATCACGGTGACTTCACTGGTCGCTTGTTGACTATCTACAATAACTTCGGCCCTGATAATTCGGGTGCCGATATGAATACCGGTCACGGTACTCATGTTGCTGGTATCATGCTAGGTGATGGTTCAGGTGACTCAACCTACCAAGGTATGGCTCCTGCTACAACCTTCCAATTTTACCAATTGGAGCACGACCAGTCAGGACAACTGGCTCGGTGGGGCTCGTTATACGATATGTTCCGGCACTCTCGTCAGCAGTCAGCAGGAGTTCACAGCAATTCTTGGGGGGCTGAGAACATGGGTGGGCAATATACCTCTGATAGCCGGTCTGCAGACGCATTCATGGATGATTACAGCGATTATACCGTCCTATTCGCAGCCGGCAATGACGGTGCGTCAGGTCAAACTACGGTGTCGCCACCTTCAACTGCCAAGAATGTCCTGACAGTGGGTGCATCAACAACTGGCCGTCCATTCACAGCATCCGTTGGCCAAGTTGCATCCTTCTCCAGCCAAGGTAACACGCTTGACGGGCGAATCAAGCCAGATATAGTCGCCCCGGGAGTACAAATTTGTTCGGCTAGGGCAGAAGAAGCCCAGTATCCAGCCGGGCCGTCCTGTTCTAACGCAAGACACGGAAATAACGACCCGATGTACATGAAGGCTGATGGGACATCTGCTGCAACTCCTGTTGCAGCTGGAGCCACAGTTCTTGTTCGCCAATTCCTACGCAACTACATGAATCTAAATCAACCTAGAAGCGATTTGATTAGAGCAATTATCATCAATGGTGCTAAGGACTTAGGTTCTTCAGATATTCCAAATTCGGATGAAGGGTGGGGCCAACTCGATTTGCAACGAAGCATCTATCCAACTAGTGGGATTTTGGCGTTGAATACTTTCTTTGACCAAAATCAAACCCTCACACCTGGGTATTCGTACTTGTACACATATGGAATAGATGGTGCTTACGGATTCTCTGTGACTTTGGTGTGGAACGACCGTGAAGGTTCATCCTCAGCCAGTCAATCTTCTCCACGTTTGGTCAACAATCTCAATCTTCTAGTGTCTGCGCCTGATGGTACGACATACAAGGGCAACATGTTTTCAAATGGCTTCTCAACATCTGGAGGTACCTATGATACTCTAAACAATGTAGAGAGGGTAAAGGTTGGAAGCACACAATCTGGTAACTGGACAATCCAGGTGTCAAACTCTGGAGGAAACTCGCAAAATTATGCAATAGTAATTACCGCAATGGGGAATGAAAATCCAGTTAGTGATTTGGCTACTGTGTCCTCAAGTTTGTGGGTCTCTTCTAATGAACCACTAGAGAGTGAAACATTGATAATTGGTGCTAATTGGGTCAATCAAGCACCTTCAACCACGGCACCTTATGAGGTGAAAGTTGAAGATTTAACAACCGGAGTTATTCTGTATAATGTTTCTAAGAATGGACTTGCTGGAGGGTCAAGTGACTCTCTTGTTTTCACTCACGCATTCACTCCAACTGGATTCCATAACTTACGTCTGACTTTAGATGTTTATGATACGGTAGACGAACCCAATGACTTCACTTCTGGAGTCAATAACAACGTCTATGATTTGCAGGTGAATGTATCTGCAATCGGGGTTAGAATCACCCCGTATACCGAGGCTGGTGCTCCACCAGTGGGTGAAACCGAATTAGAGGCTGCTAAGGTTCGTCACATTGACCCATCTGTTGATGATGCAATCACATTTAGGTTAAAGATTGCAAATGAAGGTACGAGCAATGAGAGCGTTGATTTCAGGGTTACTCCTGTTCAACTTCTTCGTGACGATGGGATGCTAGACCCACCATCTGATAATTGGCTAAAATTCCTTACAATTGAACCATTCTATCAACTTGATGCGATGGGTGGAGGAAATAGTGAAGTCGTGCTTGATTTAACATTAAGAGATGATACGGCAGACCTAGGTGCGACACCCTACCCATTGTACGCTTTACCAGGCACTTACGTGGTGGATTTGACCGCTTGGTATCGTTCATCCCCAGTGGTTTCACATACAGTTAGACTAACTATTATTGTTGATGATATTGATGGGATGATTACCTCATTAGCCGGTGTTTCTGGACTTACAGCAATTCCTGGTGAGGAGGCGACATTCTCGGTTTCTGTGATGAACCCGGGGAACTCTCCTAGCGTTTACAACGTCTCTTGTGAGACCCCAAATCGTTGGACAATTGCTCTAGGTGATGGCAATTCATCTAGCATCACTCTTGAGCCTCTTGCTCGTTTACAATATCTTTCAGTTGCAGTCAGAGTGATGGTCCCCTCGATGTCTGATGGGGAACCAGCAGCAGGGGTTGTTGAGGACATCACCTGTGTTACATCGCATGCAACTAATCCTTCTCTATCAGAGATTGATTCAACATCAATTACTGTAGCAGTCCTTGAAAAATTTGGTACTGATTTGTATTCTTCTACTGGGATTCCCGTTGGTGCCGCAGGAAATGCTCTTGATGAGGCTGTAAATAATGGGCAAGATCTCAATCTAACCTTGACAATTTCAAATCTTGGCAATGTGCCAATTAATCTCAATGTCAAAGTCACACCATCTAATCCAAATTGGCCACTAGCATTGTTTTGTGATGGTGATGAGGATGATAATACACTTACGCTTTCAGTAGAACGCGGTGAGGCCACCGATTGCAGAATCCAAGTTATTGTCCCAGCAGAGGCCTCAAATGGTGATTCCAATACAATCAATATTAGAATACAATTTACATTATCTAATTTCATCATCAATAGAACAGAACTCAAAGTAGAAGAGAGGCCGGAATTAGTTTTGCTAGGTCCACCTCTTGATACAATGAATGTCATACCTGGTAAAACCGCTTATGGCACTTTCACAATCATCAATCAAGGAAATGTTCCGTTGACCCTTACATGGGAGTTTGGAAGTGTTCCGGAAGATTGGCAGGTTGGCTTCAAGACCCCTCCTGATAATGCTCTTGGAATACATAGGGAAGAGACCCTACAAATCTCTATTCTAATGCCATCTGGCACACCCACTGGTTTGCTCAGTAATTCATTTACTCTCTTAGTCACAGGTACTACTGCTGGCGGCGAAGAACTGGCTCGTAGTGTGATGGTTTCTCTGATTGGAGGAAAGGGCGTTTGGTTATCATTATCAACTGATATCGATGACTTTGAAAGAGTTGAGAAAGGTGGTGAAAGGTCAGTCAACATGACAGTCAAAAATGATGGTAATACCGCTTGTAAGGTTGACTTTGAAATTCTATCGGATGCGGGTTGGCTTGTGACCGGATTATCAACTATTCAGAATCTTGATGCAGGTGAATCAACAGTTCTTGAAATCTTGATTATAAATGACGATGGTGTTGGTTCAACTGATGTCGTTATTACAGCAGTACCAACTTCTTCAGAAGACGCGGAATTGATTAATGGCTCAACTGAAATCCATATGTCATCTACTTCACTTACCGGCGATGACGGTGGCTTGTTGAATATCTTGGAGTCAGCCGGCGTACCCGGGTGGGCAGTAGGCTTGGTAGCATTACTTTTGCTGGCTGGTTTAGCGGGTGCAGTAATAATGCTGAGGAAAAACTCAAACACATTTGACTCAGGTGAACAAATCATTTCCTCGGGGTCAGAAATCTTAGGTAGTGTTGAGCAGCGTAGAGATGCAGCACTTGATACTGGAGTTGCTAACGATGACATGGTTTCTGGGACTGTTAGTTCAAAGGAGATTGCAGCAGCGTTAGCTGCTTCGGGCCCGGGCCCTCTTGCAGCGCCTAAGCCAACAGGTCCACCTCCTCCACCGAAAGGTCTGCCGCCACTTCCAGGTGGTCCTCCTCCTCCGCCAACGGGTTAGGTCCCAGATAGGGATGGACGAAATCAGTTCACGACCGTCGTGCTTATTGAGAAGGTCTATTTCGCCGTTGATATGAGTCAGTCAATCGTGCTCTTTGGGCCACCCGGTGCAGGCAAGGGTACTCAAGCCGATGCAATAGTTGAGGCAACAGGGAAACCACAGGTTTCTACTGGTGATATGTTACGAGCTGCTTTAGCGGCTGGGACTTCACTTGGTCTAGAGGCTAAGAAGTACATGGAAGCAGGTGAATTAGTACCTGATGATGTCATCATCGACTTGATTGAAGAGAGAATGCAACAAGATGATGCTGGGGATGGTGTACTGTTTGATGGATTCCCAAGAACAATCACCCAAGCAGAAGCCTTGGCAAAAATCGCAGAAGTCTCTTTGGTAATTTCAATAGATGTGCCTGACAATGCAATTGTTGAGAGAATTGTAGGTAGAAGGATGGATCCTGAAACAGGCGATATTTACCATGTGACATTCAAGCCTGCACCAGCAGAAATATCTGGTCGCCTCATTCAAAGGAAGGATGACAACGAAGAGGCAGTTAGAACCCGCCTTACGGCGTATCATAACCAGACATCACCACTTGCAATTTGGTATGCGGAAAAGGGCTTGCTTGCTACGGTCAACGGAAATCAAGCAATGGATGATGTCGGGGCCGAAATCTCAGCGGTTCTAAACTAATAAATCGGGTGATTTCATGTCAAAAAGGGGGCGCGCTCGAAACCTAAAAGCCAGAAAAGCCCGCGCTAACACCTCACGAAATCATCTTGAAAATCTTCTGCAAGAACCTTGGGAACACTCTGAATCATCAGTTAATTCAGCGGCTAAGGATATACTGCATTTGTCAAAGAAACACCGTTTGGGCCTCCCCAACGGGAGAAGGTCTTGGGTATGTCGCTCGTGTAAAATCGCATTGAGGCCAGGGATTAATGCAAGTGTACGTGTACGCAGAAAGATTTGGCGAATCACCTGTTTATCTTGCGGTGGTACTAACCGTCGCGGACCAGATTATCTTAGGAGTGATGTAAAATGACCAAGAATGAAAAGAGATTGAAAAAAGAAGCACTAAATCCATTTTTAGAGGTGACAATAAGAGTGGGGAAATCTGGCTTGACAGATTCAGTCGTTGATGAACTAGATTCTCAGTTGAAGTCCCGTACAATGGTCAAGGCAAAACTTAATCGCGGTTTGGCAGATGATTCTGCAGACCGCAAAGATATGTGGCAGATGTTGGCTGAACAAACTTCTTCAAAACTAATTCTCATGCGAGGGAATATTGCAGTTTTCTATCGTTAGGGTTTAATTTCGTCAAAAACCTCAAATGTTGATATTGGGGTTAATATTCACTAATAATCCCTGATAAGATGGCGGAGCATTCAACTGCAATTCGGACCTCCGAGGTTCAATGACAGTAATACCACCCACTTGGCTTGAGGGTTTGCTGGGGACACTCATTCTCTCTTTGCTGGTTGCAATAGCAATCCGTTGGGTGAGACTTCCCTACACAATTGCATTGGTTATTGTCGGTCTTGTTCTGGGTTGGCTCGGCGAATCACTTTTCGCAGGTTTGGAGCCCGGTGGCGGATTGCTTTCAGCCGAATTAATTCTGTTTATTCTGCTTCCACCTCTCCTGTTTGAGGGCTCATCAGCTATGCACATTGAGAAACTTCGTCAGAATTGGAAAACAATTTCCTTGCTAGCCATTCCAGGGGTGCTTCTTAATACCTTGATTATCGGCTTAATCTGTTGGAGATTTGTTTGGTGGGGTGAAGATAATGGTATGCTTTACGGCCTCTTAGTTGGCTCAATCTTGGCTGCTACTGACCCTGTTAGCGTGCTTGCGCTGGTGCGCTCCTTAGGGGCTCCTAAGCGGCTTTCAGTTTTACTTGAAGGTGAATCACTATTCAATGACGGTACTGCGATTGTAGTGTTTAACATCATTCTATTAACTACACTTTCAGTGATTGCAGGCCAAACTATTGATGTTGGTAATATCATCACTGATGGGATTGCATCCTTCATTCTAGTTGTTACAATTGGCGTTGTTGCTGGTTATATTTGTGGCATGGTTGCCAACCATTTATTGCATCAGAGCGAAGACCATTTAGTTGAAATTGCTCTCACCGTTGCGTTAGCATTCGGCTCATTTTTGCTAGCAGAATTGATGCATGGTAGTGGTGTGATTTCAGTGGTGGTTGCTGGCCTTTTAGTTGGGAATAAAGGTGTCCAGGAAGGTATGACACCAACAGCAAGAGTTGGATTACACCACTTTTGGGAAGTTGTTTCATTCCTTGTCAACAGTATTCTATTCGTTGTTGTTGGTTATGAATTACAATCAGTATTGGCGTGGGATATGCACACAGGTTACCTAGCATTCATCGCTATTCTTGGTGCATTAGTGGCAAGATTGGTGGTATTCCCATTGACAGGAATTGCAAACATTGGCGAGGCTAACAAGGTCAATGGGAAATGGCAATTGGCAATGTGGTGGGGTGGATTACGCGGAAGCATCCCAATTGCTCTGTTGTTGTTGCTCTCACACATCGTACATGACGGGCAAAAGTTGTTGATAGATGGTGAAATAGTCAATATCCAATTTGATGAGGCGATTTATCACGATATGTTAGTGCTCACCTTTAGTGTAATTTTATTCACTTTACTTGTTCAAGGTTTAACCATGAAACCACTCCTTTCAA